>JAFPYT010000247.1 GCA_017394445.1 Bacteroidales bacterium
CTTTATATATTTATTGTTTTTTTTATGGATACAAAATTGGTGGATGCTTTTGGGCTTGCCAATAATATTTGATTTCTGTATTACTAAAAAAGTCAACTGGACATTTTGGAAAAAACGCGGAGTTGAGCGTCAGTCAAAACTTATCGAATGGGTGGATGCAATTATTTTTGCAGTAGTTGTAGCCACCATCATTCGCATTTTCTTTATCGAGGCGTTTACAATT
This sequence comes from Bacteroidales bacterium, assembly GCA_017394445.1. GTDB lineage: Bacteria > Bacteroidota > Bacteroidia > Bacteroidales > UBA3824 > UBA3824. The sequence continues at coordinate 224 of JAFPYT010000247.1, forward strand.
CCTACATCGTCGATGGAAAAGTCCCTACTTGTAGGTGATTATCTGTTTGTTAGCAAATTCCATTATGGGCCTAAAATGCCAAACACACCGCTTTCAGTGCCGTTTGTTCACCACACAATGCCCTTTACAACTAATACTAAATCGTTTGTAGAGTGGATTAAATGGCCATATCACCGTCTTGCTGGCTTAACCGAAATCAAGAACAACGATGTGGTGGTGTTCAATTTCCCCGAAGGCGATACTGTTTGTCTTAATAATCAGGCTGTTAGCTACTATCAGATTTGTAGAGAAAATGGCCGAGATGCTGTTATCAACGACCGTTTGGTTGATGGCAACGGTAGAGTGGTGCCGGGAGTGATAGGCGGTATCATACATCGTCCTGTCGATAAGCGTGAAAATTATATCAAAAGATGTATAGCCATTTCGGGCGATAGCCTTCAAATTATTGATGGTCAGGCATATATTAATGGCAAGCCGCAAGAGGATATTGGCGACCGTCAGTATAAATATGTGATTGTTACCGACGGCACGCCTATCAATCCCGAGGTGTTGAGCGATATGGGCATTTCGCAGGAAGATATGGATTTCGCACACAGATTTTCGCACGAATTGTTCTCACTTTTCCCAGAACTTTCGCAGGTTAATCCGCAGAATATTCTTATCATTCCTCTTGTGAGTGAGAATGTTGAAAAGATAAAGGCTATCAAGTGTGTACAAAGTGTTCAGAGAATTATCCGTCCTAAAAATTTCCGTTCGGATGTGATTTTCCCTCACAGCATACACTACCGTTGGAACGAGGATAATTTTGGTCCTCTGTATGTTCCCAAGGCAGGCGCAACAGTGGCACTCGACACTATTACCTTGCCTCTCTACCGTCGAATTATTGAAGCATACGAGGAGAACAAACTCGAAGTTATTGACGGTAAAATTTATGTAAACGACTCTATTGTAGATAGTTACACTTTTAAAATGAACTATTATTTTATGATGGGCGACAGCCGTCACAATTCTGCCGATTCGCGTTTTTGGGGCTTTGTTCCTGAAGATCACGTGGTTGGTAAGGCGTTGTTTATTTGGTGGTCTACCGACAAAGATAAGTCGTTCCCGGCTTCTATCCGTTGGAGTCGTGTGTTGAAGGGTATTCATTAGGTTATGAAAAACGTAGCCATCCGTTGGCTTTTGCCGTTAGCTGTTGCAATTATTTGTGCAATATTGATTTGGGTGTTTTTACGCTCGCATTTTTTTATTGCATCGGGTAATGATATGTATCCGTTTGCTTCGGATGGCGATGTTATCTATATTCAAAAAGCCGATTCTATTAAAAAGGGTGATATATTGTTGGTTTCTAATCCGTTAGATTATAAACGCAATAATCCTCGACGTTCGTTTTCGCGATGTGTGGCTTGTCCCGGCGACAAGGTTCAGATTTATCATAAACGCTTGTATGTAAATGGATTATTGCAACAATCGGATAATCGTTCGTTTGATGCCAAGATATTGCTTTTTTCGTCTGTGGACAAAGAAGCCGCTAAAAATATTTATCACCTTTTGCCGAGCAACGACACTATTGTTAACACCTCTTTTGTTATTACTCAAAAACAGTTTAATAACATTCTCACCGATTCTATTATAAAAAACATTAGCCAGAGTATTTTGCCAAACTATCTATATGATAGTAATTTATATCCATTTTCGCGTCAGTTTAACTTCAACAAAGATTATTACGGACCCATTACAATTCCTGCTAAGGGACTCAAAATTAATCTAAATGCCGCCAACTATTTGTTTTACAAGCATTTGTTTAACTATGGTGAAAAAGTTAAAGTAGAATACCGCAATGGTGATTATTATGTAGATGGCAAAAAATCAGAAACATACACCTTTTGCCACAATTATTATTTTCTTCTCAACGATTATATCGACAATCCTTCCGATTCGCGCACATACGGTCCTGTGGCTGATGATGAAATTTTGGCTCGCGTTTCATCCGTATTTTTTAATATAAAATAAACAAATAGTACCGATATAGCGTTTAATTCGTAGATAATTGGAATTTTTTTTGTATATTTACAATTGTACTTTATAGTGCGCAGTAAATTATATATATTTAAAAATTAAATAGTTATGTCTTCGTACAACCTATATTGTGGCAAAAATCTTATAACAGTTGGCGGTGATGCCAACGACCCTCAGTTTGCCAAAAAGACAAAGATTGATTATTACGACACTTTTATTCAGGAGTGCCTTGATATGCGTTATCCGGGTATCGACTTTTTTATCCCCGGCGATGGCGACGCAATTATATCGTTGTTTAAAAATCAGTTTATCTATATCGAATCGGCTGGTGGATATGTGCTCAATAATGTTGGGCAGAGCCTTGTAATATTTCGTAATGGGCTTTGGGACTTGCCAAAAGGCAAAGTTGAGCCAGGCGAAAGTGTTGAAGATGCAGCTGTGCGCGAGGTGATGGAAGAGACTGGCATCACTAAGCCCGAGATTGTGAAACTCCTTACCGAAACTTACCATTTTTACCGTTGGAAAGACAGCGAGGATATTTATTTTAAAAAAACATATTGGTATTTAATGAATTACAAAGGCAACGGCAAAACCAATCCTCAAACCGAAGAGGGCATCACCACTGCGATGTGGGCCGACGACGGTATGATTGACGAAATGATTGCGCGTACTCACCGCAATTTGCACATCTTGTTTCAGTTTAAAAAAGACGGAAGAATATGAAAAACATTTACTTAGCATTTATTATAATGTTGGCTGCGATTTTCGCCACCTCGTGCAATGCTCCCAACAGCGGATATGCCAACGACAACAAAGACAGCGTTATCAAGGCTGAAAAAATTATCAAGTGGCTGAAATCGGGCAAAAACGTTGTGCTTAAAAACAAGACTATTTCGGGTAATCTCGATTTTAGCAAGGCATATCCTGTAAATAAAAACATTCAGGTGTCGTCAGCATACGTCAACACCGAATTGAATTTTATCAACTGCGTGTTTGAAGATAGCGTGTCGGCATTCAACATCGATAAAGACGGCGTTACTTCGGTAACAATTTTTGAGCGCAATGTATGTTTTCTCAATTGCGAGTTTTCTAAAGGCGTGATATTCAAGCAGAGCGATTTTAGAGGACGCGCTAATTTCGACCAGTGTCAGTTTAGAGGTCCAGTATCGTTCGACGGTGCTAATTTCCGCACAGGCACATCGTTTTGCTCGTCAAACTTTCATGGCGAGGTATCGTTTGTGAGCGCAGTTTTCAATGGTAGAACAAATTTTTTGAAAACATTTTTCCGCGAAACATTGATGTGTCAGTTTACCAAATTCAACGACTACACAATGTTTGCCGATTCGTATTTTTATGGATATACCGAATTTTCAAAGGTTTACGCACCTTGCACTGTGGATTTTACTAATGCTAAATTTTTAGGTCGTTCGCTTTTTACAAATTCTACATACGTGGGCGGATTAAAAATCAACAAGTGCGAGTTTAAACAAGGCTTGAGCATTATCGACAATATGTTTATGCGTACATTAGAGATGTTTCGTGCAAGTATCGATGGAACAGTAATTTATAAAAACAATATCTTTGTATCAGAACCTAATTTTTCAGAAATTCAACATGGCGACAACTATACTATCGACAACTCTAACAACACATTAATTCAACAGACAATTTTAAAAAGCACACTATGAAAAAGAGTAATATTTTAAAAGTAGGAGCGGTTGCGCTATTTGCCGCAGCTGCCACGTCGGGCATTACCTCTTGTACTGCCGAAGATATTTTAGAAATTTTTGCAAATGCCTTGGGTATTGACTCAACAAATATCGACCAGCATACTGGCTACGATTGGGATGATGAAGACCCTGAGCACATGGAAGACGATATCAACATTCTTAACATTGTGGACGATGACAATGATGATTCGCCTTTTGTTAACAACCAAACAGGTAGTGTAGACCTTACCAATTATCTTCCTCCCATTGGCGACCAAGGTCAATATGGCACTTGTGTGGCTTGGGCTTCGGCTTACAATGCCCGCACTTATCTGTATGCCAAGGAGAATAATTTATCCAAAAGTCAACTTGCCAGCGCATCTAATCAGTTTAGCCCCAAGTATATATTCTATGCTTTAAACAACCGTTCGAGTTGCGATGGTTCGTATTTTGAGGAGGTTCTCGGCTTGATTCAGCAAAAAGGTGTAGCCACTATGGAGAGCATGCCTTACACTAATCTTGGTTCGTGCACAGGCAATCCGTCAAGTTCGCAAAATACCAACGCTGCCAATTATAAGATTAAATCGTATCGCGAAATTGATATGACTAAGCCATCGAACATTAAGTCGTACTTAGACCAAGGTCGTGTAATTGTATTTGGTGCAAAGCTTGGCGACGAGTTTATGCTTGCTGACCAAAGTTTCAACTATCTTTATCAGCAAACTTCTTTTAATTATTCAGGTATGCACGCCAACCACGCTATGGTGATTGCCGGATATGATGATTATAAAGGTCCAAACGGTTGTTTCCTTGTGGTTAACTCTTGGGGAACATCTTGGGGTAATGATGGATATATTTGGGTAGACCAAAAATATATGTGCGGCGGACAGTTCGCATTCTGTGGATTTGTGATGAACGGCTTTAATGATTCGCCGCAGACATCGGCAAATAAAGTAGTTAATCCTACTGCAGGTATCGACTTGATTCCTACCATGTTGCAATATAACGATTATGATGTAGAAGATGACGAAGATAGCGATGATCCTTTGTGGCGTGTTTGCGACTACAATGTTTTCAATGCCGGAAGTTCTTCAATTTCAGCGTCTAAGGATTGGGGTATTTGCCTGCTTTATTATAATGCCTACGATGCCAACGATTACGGAGTATTGCTTGTAGATTATTATTCTGATGATTTTGGTGACCCAGGTGATGTTGTAACCGAATGGGATAATTCAGAAGCTTCTAATTATCTTGGTATTCAATCGAGTGGATTTTGTTGGAATAATATTGATGTAGCAGGCGGCGTAAGTGTTGCAGGAGAAGATGAAGATTCTTATTTTTCGTGGCCTTTTAGAATGCCAGAAGATCTTAATGGTCAGTATTATATTGTGTTAGCTGCTGATGCTTTTGCTTCTATCGAAGAATCTAAAGAAGATAACAATTATCTTTTCTTCACTGCCGACGACAACAATACGCCTATTAACTTTGTAGACGGTGTGGCAACTAATGTAAACGATGGTTCTAAGGTAACAGCCAAAGCCCGCAAGGTAATCAGACCCAAACAAAATGATCCTTCGCCTTGTCAGACTATGGTAACCGAGAAAAATCTTAACACATATTCTACCGACGAAATTTCAGCAATGCTCAACCTCGAGAAAAAATCTGGTAGATTAAAAGCTAAGGCTTTGGCTTGGCAGAAATCGGCTCAGGGTCAAGTTGTTATGGCAAAAGCGAAAACAACTAAACGATAACAAGTTTATATTTGATTGAATTGTAATAAAAAAACAACCGCCAAATTGACGGTTGTTTTTTTTATTCTTCTTTTTTGTAGAAACTGAAATTCACTTTTCCGTAGTGCCTTTGGTCGCGAATGTGGAGCATATCTGTAAAGCGGGTTTTAGAACTATGCTCAATAATTAAAGTAGCACCGGGCTTTAATCCGGGATTGTTCATCACCATTTCTGGAATACGCTCAATACCTTCGAGGTCGTAAGGCGGGTCGGCAAAAATCAGGTCGTAATTGAGTGGAGTGTTTTCGATAAATTTGAAAGCATCGGCATTTAAAACCCTTGCCGGAGTGCGTTGAGGATACATATCTTTGAAATTGCGGGTTATAAAATCGCAATATTTGTGATTGATATCCACGCAAGTGATGTTGGTGCATCCACGCGAAGCCATTTCGTAGCTAATGCCGCCCGACCCCGAAAAAAGATCGAGAAACACAGTGTCGGCATAGTCGAAGTTGTTGTTGATGATGTTAAACAGCGACTCCTTAGCCATATCTGTGGTGGGACGGTCTTTAAAAAATGCCGGAAGGTTGATTTGCCGGCTGCGGTACATTCCTGTTATGATACGCATGGCAGATTCATGAGGTTATAAAACCGATGTTCTGAAATGTCGGCAAACGGGAAACGGAAATCATTGTAGAGGTCGGCTGTGTAAACATTGGGGAAATATTTGTACAGCAGTTTAAACACCTCGTCCTTTTTTTCAACGTAACCCGAAAGCATAATCGGAGTTTTTTTATCGGTCTTGGTTTTTTCGATAACGTTAGAAATCATGTATAGCACATCTGTATCCGATTTGTAAGGGAAAGTGTTGTAAAACAATAATTTACCCTTGTCGGTAATAGCTATGTCGATATTGTCGTAATAGAAATTGACCGAGATGCAGAGTGTGTTGCCAAAACTGTTGATGGCGTTTTCGATAAACGGTGTGGCCTGATGGTAGAAGTTGATTTCGGGGAAAGTGTTTACCATCAGAGTGGTAATAAACGACGGCACAACAAAAACGTTGTGCGACGAAATCGACTTAACTTTGTTGAATTGAATCTCTTCTTTGTCGTTGATGTCGAAGTTGGCACTTGCTATTTCTTTGATTTTCGACTTGTCAAAAATCGTGTTGGGCACTATAACGTTTTTGGGCGTTACAAAAATCATATCTACCGACTTGTAGCTTTTACCGATGAAAGCATCGTCAGACAAATTGCTTTTGAGCCGGTCGTAAAGATTTTCGTCGTTGAGTTCGTTGTCGTAGCCGATGTGCTTGATTGCTACGTATTCTTTTGAGTACGAATCTAATATACAATAGGTGTAACCGCGTCGGCTAACTTGGAGCGACAGGTTGTAAGTGCTTGTTTTATTGATATTAAACGATGATGTAAAGTTTTTTATATCTTTCATTGCGATTTGATTTTTTAAGGCTCTAATATACGCAAAAAAAATAAATCTCCAAAATTCTAAGGCAGAAATTTGGAGATTTATTAAAAAATTAATTAGTTACTAAATTATTCCCAGTTTCCGGCGTTGTTGTTGAGTTCGGTGAGCGAACCAACTTTTAAGCCAGGATATTTCGAGTTCTTTTCTTGTTCGTCGGTTTTGTTAACGATTTCTTGACGGTCGAGACCGAGCAAGTAAACATCGTTGTGAGCTTTGGCTTCAAACAAGGGAACAACTATTTTTGATGCAGTTTCGATAGAAGCTGTGTCTAATTCAAAAATTTTGCCGCCAGTTAGAGGCACATAACGGAGCGAGTCGAGGGGATACTTGTTGTTGCAGAGCGAGTCGAAACATGATACCGTTACAGTGTCGCGTCGTACAATTCCTGCCTCAATTGCCTTCATTTCAGCTACTTTGCGCGGATACTTGTTGAAGAAGCTGTCTGGAATATCTCCGATAGCCTTTACAATTTTGAGGTTTCCGTTCTTTACAAAATCTTGCAAAGTGTCGAAATTGTTGGTGTACTTGCCGTGGACACTCTTATAAGCTATCTGAGCGTCACGAATGTTGATAAGGCTCTGTTTTGTGCGCTCATAGCGCCAGTCGGCCAATTTTTGAAAACGTATCGGTTGCATGATACTTTCGTAGATGCAATAGCCTAATATAACTATTAGGACTGCCAAAACTACTTGAATTATAACTTTTTTCATTGTATGAGTTTTTATTTTTACTTTTAGTTTTATTTGCGCAAATTTAAAAAAAAATCAACACTAAATAAAAAATTGTTTATTTTTTATAAAAAAAAATTGTCGGATGGTTATTTTGTTTTTTGTAATTTTGTTTCGTCAATACTTTGTAGTTTGTTATTAATATCTTATGAATCAAGATTTTATATATGATATTTTGCTCAAAAATCTCGGTTTTGAGCCCACTGCCGACCAAGATACGGCTGCAAAAAAAATTTCGCACTTTATTACCGACAAGAGTTCTTCTGCTCCGGAGATTTTTGTGCTTTACGGTTATGCCGGCACAGGAAAAACAAGTCTTACGAGTGCGCTTGTAAAAACTCTTACTTCTCTTAAAGTGCAGTGTGTGCTGATGGCTCCAACGGGAAGAGCCGCCAAGGTTTTTTCGCAATTTTCTCAGCATAAGGCTTTTACTATTCATAAAACTATCTACCGTCAAAAAAACGCTGCAATTGTCGACAGCAATTTTTCGCTTTCGCCTAATGTTGCCGCCGACACCTTATTTATTATAGACGAAGCTTCGATGATTTCGCAGGGTGGGGGCGACACTGTTTTTGGTTCGGGGCGTTTGTTGGACGATTTGATTTCGTTTGTGTTTTCGGGAAATAATTGCCGACTTATGCTTGTGGGCGATTCGGGACAGTTGCCGCCGGTAGGGGAGAGCGTGTCGCCAGCTCTCGACATTTCCGAACTTGAAACTTACGGTATGAATGTGGATTCGGCAGTATTGTCGAATGTTGTGCGTCAGGCCAACGAGAGCGGTATTCTCTACAATGCCACTCAGCTTCGCCGTCGTGTAGATGATGCCGCAGAAGGGCAAAATCCGTTTCCAAAGTTCACTTTGTCTGGTTTTAAAGATGTGGAGCGTATCACGGGAGCCGAACTTCTTGAAAAACTTGAGTATTCTTACGACCACAGCGGATTGCTTGATACATTGGTGGTTACGCGTAGTAACAAGAATGCGGGAATATACAATGCCGGAATCCGTAGCCGTATTTTTTGGCGCGAGGAGCAGATTTCTTCGGGCGATATTGTTATGGTGGTGAAAAACAACTACTTCTACACCAAAGATATGAAAGAAACCGACTTTATTGCCAACGGCGATATTGCCGAGGTTACCCGTGTAGGTCGTTACGAAAATCTTTACGGATTTACTTTTGTTAATGTGGACTTGCGTTTTCCCGATTACGACAACCTTGAGTTTTCTGCAAAGATAATTCTTGAATGTCTCAACAGCCAGAGTCCCGCGCTTACCAACGAAGATTCCGAACGGCTCTACAAGGCTGTTTGCGAAGATTACGCCGGAATGAACAAACGCGATATGTATAAGGAAATCAAGAAGAACGAGTATTTCAATGCCTTGCAGGTAAAGTTTGCATACGCTGTAACTTGTCACAAAAGTCAGGGCGGACAGTGGAGCAATGTCTTCATCGACCAGGGCTACATCACCGACGAAATGATCGACCGCGAATATCTCCGCTGGCTATATACCGCTTTTACA
>JAFPYT010000248.1 GCA_017394445.1 Bacteroidales bacterium
CGGCCCCCGCAAACCTCAAATGTGGGAGGCAGACGACAGCGGCGACAAACTCGTTTTGGGCAAAAGGTATATTGTGAAATAAGGATTATTCACCACCATAAAATTGTAGAGACGTCACATTGTGGCGTCTCTACGTGTTTTTTGGGGTTATTGTTTTACGAATTTTTCACCGTTCCATTTGTAGTGCGATTCTAATGAACCATTGGTTAGTTCGTTATATTTGTCCCATAGGTCTTGGTCGTCAAAAAATAAGAATAATGTCAAACTTTTGGTGTAAGAATCGTAGTTGTACGAATAATATTGAATGCCATCTTTACATTCTTGCTCTAATTCGTTGTAGAGTTCGGGGTGCTTTTCCCTTTGGTCTGGGTTTATCAATTCCGAAAGTTTGGGTACGGGTAAAAAATCCTCTATAATTTTCTTTTCTCCGTCCTTGTAGTTAAAGGTAGAAAAATCGCACGAACTTGCGCCCGCCGAAGATTCCTGAAAAACGGAGAGAACAAAATATTCGCCCTCTTGGTTTTTGTAAGGGAAATAGTAGTCAAAATTTCCTGAATGGAAATCGGCATCAGCATCAATCGACTCTGTGCTAAACTCGTAAACAGAATCGGTATAGTGCTTGGGCAGATTGGCAAGGAATTTTTTCTCCCTCTCCTCGTCGCTCTCGATGTCAAATAGGCTCAAATCCTCTTCATACGGCTTACATTCTGGGTCGCGGATGAACTTTTCGCCGTCCCAAATATAGGTGATAGAGGGAAACGAGGCTTCTTTTTTCTCATAATATTTTTTTAAAGGAGCGGGAACATCGTATCCACCGTCCCATTCAAAGCCGTCAAAACTTGCTGTAAGTTTATGAGAATCAGAATTAAAATAGTGGTATACATTACCCGTTGCACGTGGTTTAAGAATGTTGAAAACGTCCTTGGGAAACTTGTCGGCATTGGCGTAAAAGTCGTTGATTGTGGTTTTTGGCAACAGACTTTTGGCTTTGGTAAGATTGCCGTCCTTATAGTTGAAATACTCGTAGCGGTAGGCACCAGGGCAGTCGCACACCTCGTCGAAAATAACGACAACATAGTAGCCACCATTTTTGTTGGGATAACAGTGCAACCTCATCATACCGTCGCCGGGCGAGGCTTCCGCAAATTCGGGGTCTTTGGCGAGTTGGTTTTGTGCGTATTCGCTATCAAACTGATCCTCTACCATCTGTTTAGATGGATAATCATACTTTTCGGCATATTTGAGCAACACCTCGTAGGCGATGCATTGTTTGATGTCGGTATCGGCATTAGTGGAGGTTACCGTGTCGGTTGTTGTAGAGACGTCACATTGTGGCGTCTCTACATTTGCGGTGGTATCGGTTACCGTGCCGCCGTTTTGATTTGAGTTTCCGCCTCCGCACGATGCTAAGAGCGCAAGGGCGGGGATGATTAAAAATGATTTTTTCATATCAATAATGGTTTAAAAAATGATTTAACGATTGCAAATATAAGGGAAAAAATTGATTGGGCATATATTTAGTTATTGCGGCTCAAAAATTTATTTTTGCAATCTCAATCATTATTTTTATTTTTGCAACTGATAAACTAAAAACCGCAGCCACTATGCCGTCAGAAGGAATATACGAACGTTTCATTAATTTCTATACCGACTTTGCGTTCAAGAAGTTTTTCGGGAC
>JAFPYT010000249.1 GCA_017394445.1 Bacteroidales bacterium
CAATCAGATTTGCGAAAAACTCAAAAACGGCGAAGATTTTTTTGCTCTTCAAAAAAAATATTCGTATCAACAAGGAAATCAAAAACTTACCCTATTTGAGGCAGTTGACCGCTACGGGTCGCAAATCAACAACCTTAAGCGTGAGGGTCACTTTTATGCCACTCCTGCCGACACATACGATGCGTTTCTTATTGTAAGGCTCAACAAACTTTATCCTCGCCGCGACAATAGCAAAATGGGCGAAACTATCAAATCGCGTTTTGTGGTGAGCAACAAGTTTAACGAAATTGCCGATGAGTTTCTCGATAGTGTAAAAACTGTTTCAGGATACTCAGTTTCAGGCGAATACGGACAGCTTGCAAATGCTTTAGACGAAACTATTTTTGACGGCAAGTGGATTCCTCAAGATGGATTGACGCTTATAGACGACAAGCTTTTTACTTTTGGCGGACGCAATTACACCGTGGGCGATTTTGCCAAGTATATTTTCGATACACAAAAGCCCTGTGCAGTAACGTCTAATGGCGTTTATCTTGATGGAAAAATCAAAGAGATGACCGACCATTTGGCTTTTGAGGCGGCTAAACAGATGCTTTTGCGCCGTTATCCGATATATAAGGTGCTTTTGCACGAGTATACTTATCCGCAACTTTTTGCTCTTTCCGACGAATCAAGCCTTTCTAATACCAAGGCAAGCAGTAGGTTAGAAGTGGAAGAGTATTACCACAAACACGCTTCTGATTATCTTAGCGGATATTTGCTTTATCTGAGAATTTTTGAACCTATGCAAGGCGCATCGCCCAAAAAGGTGATGAAAGAGGCTAATCAACTTGCTAATACGCCAAGTATGAGGTCTACTCCGATGTTGCAACCTGTGGTAGCCGACACCTTCCAATTGGGACAAAACCCTGTGGCAGATATAGTTATACGAGGTTTTAATTCGGGCGAATACTCTTATCCCGGCGATAAAGTAATCAAACTCAACCAAGAAAACCGAATTGTTATCGTTAAGGTGTTAGAAGAACCTCACCCTATGGAGCTTAACTTAATTTATCCGCAGGTTTACGCTGATTATCAAAACTCTATCAAAGCCAATTTTACCGATAATCTCCAAAAAAAATACACTTTAAAAATATCCAATAACGCAGAAACTATTCTTAAAGAATCTTATTAATATATCATGAAAACACTCAACAGAATACTAATTTTAGCAATCTTATTTAATGTACTCTTGACATCGTGCAACAACGATACTCCTATTGGTGCGCGTGTGCCTGTGGTTAAAGTTTACGATAAATATCTGTATCAAGACGACATCGAAGCCCTCGTGCCCGAAGGTACTACTCCTCAAGATAGCGCTCTCAAAGTTAAAAACTATGTTGATGTGTGGGTGCGCAAACAATTGATGATTAAAAAAGCCGAACTATATCTTACCGACGAACAAAAAGATGTGGAACGCCAGCTCGAAGATTATCGCGCAAGTTTATTGATTTACAAGTATAAAGAAAAATTCTTGGCAGAAAACTTCGACACCACCGTTACCCCAAACGAAATAAAAGATTATTATCAGCAGCATCAAGACGATTTTAAACTGCAACGCAATGCTGTAATGGCGTTTTTTGTTAAAATTCCTTTGGAATCTACCGACATTACAACGTTGAAAATGTTGCTTGATTTCCGCTCCGAAAAAGATTCAATTAGATTAATGGATTATATCCGCGACCATTCGCTTACTTACGATAATTATGGTTCTGAATGGGTTTCGTTTTCGGAAGCCGCATCTAAAATGCCCGAAATTATCGACGAAAACGACGACCGTGTAAAAAGCCGCCGCACTATTACACAAGCCGACGACCAATTTATGTACCTTCTCAAAATCAGAGATTTTAAAGCCGCAGGAGTGCTCGAACCTTTTGAAATGGCTCAACACCGTGTTGAAAACGTGGTGCAAAAATCAAAAATGCAGAAACGCCTCAACCAACTTGAAGACGAACTTTACGAAAACGCTGTTGGTAATGGCAATTTAGAATATTACGACACCGATAAAACTAAAAAATAAGATGATTAAAAAGATATTATTATTTTCAGCTATTTTTTCGATTTCGCTTGGTGCAATAGCTCAAGACAGCACAGCAGTATCCGCACCCGATTCGTCGTCTACTGCCAATGTTGACACCACTTCCAATATTATTATAGCTAAGCCACAACCCAAGCAATCTACTTCGTTTAACGATGTTATTGTGGTAGATAAGGTTATTGCAGTTGTGGGCAACAAAATTATTCTTGAATCAGAATTGCAGGCTCAGTATATGCAGGCTCAAGCCCGTAGTGCTGCTATTAGCAAGGCTTCTGTGTTTGAAGATCTTTTGTATCAAAAACTACTTGTGGCTCAAGCCGAAATCGATAGTGTGGACGTAAAAATTACAGACAAAATGGTTGAAGACAAAGTTACCGAAAAACTCAACCGTTTTATCGACGAAATGGGCGGTGTGGAAAAAATGGAAGAATACTTTAACAAGCCTCTCGCCGAAATTAAAGAAGATCTCCGCGATGTTACCCGCGACCAATTGATTGCAAGCGCCGAACAAGACGAAATAACAAAAGATGTTAAGGTAACTCCTGCCGAGGTAAATAAATATTACAAATCGCTTTCGCAAGATTCGCTTCCGCTTATCGACCTTCAGTTTGAAGTTTGCGAAATTGTTATTCACCCTGCCATTTCTAAAAAAGACCGCGATGCCGTAAAACAGCGTTTAATGGATATTAAAAAAGAGGTGCTGGCAGGCGGTTCGCTGTTTGAAACCAAGGCTGTGCTTTATAGCGAAGACCCCGGTTCGGCTGTTGACGGTGGCGAACTTGGTATGATGTCGCGTGGCGAACTTGTTCCCGAATTTGCAGCTGCTGCTTTTTCGCTCAAAAAAGATTCTATTTCGGATGTAATTGAATCAGAATTTGGTTTTCACATTATTCAAATGATCGACCGCAAAGGCGAGCGTATCAATGTGCGCCACATACTTATGAAACCAAAATTTACCCCCGAAGCTAAGGCTAAGGCAAAAGTAAAAGCCGACAGTATTTATTCTGTGATAATGGATAAGAAAATGACCTTTGAAGATGCAGCTAAATTGTTTTCTACCAACGATAAAACTGGCAAAAACGGAGGTGTAAAGATTAATCCGTATTCTGGCGACACCAAGTTTACTGTTGAAGCTTTGCAGCAGGCTATGCCCGCCGATTATTACTATATTCAAAATATGAAGGCTGGCGAAATTTCTAAACCCCTTGATTCGTACGACGACCGTGGCAATCAGGCTTACAAGATTATTTTATTAAAATCTCGAACCGAGCCGCACATCGCCACCATCGAAACCGACTATCAAACTATACAAGATATGGCTCTAAATCACAAATATTCGCAAACTTACGATAAATGGGTGAAAGAGAAAGCCAAATCGGTATATGTGAGAATCAACGACGAATACAAAGATTACAATTTTAGATTTGCGGGTTGGCTTCATTCCGACCTCGAACGTTAATATTCCTCAAACTATGACACAATACAGCAACGACGTAGAAGCCGCCGACGCTTTAAAACAAAAGCACGATCAACTGATTGCCGAAATAGGCAAAGTTGTGTTTGGTCAAAAAGAGATTATTGAACAAGTGCTTACGGTGATGTTTAGCGGTGGACATTGTCTTTTGGTGGGCGTTCCAGGGTTGGCTAAAACCCTTTTGGTCAACACTATTGCCAAGGCTCTTGACCTTAAATATAAGCGTATTCAATTTACGCCCGACCTTATGCCGTCGGATATTACTGGTAGCGAAATTCTTGATGAACAAAAGAATTTCCGCTTTATCAAAGGTCCTGTTTTTGCCAACATTATCCTTGCCGACGAGATTAACCGTACTCCGCCTAAAACGCAATCTGCTCTGTTGGAGGCTATGCAAGAACATACTGTAACGGTTTCGGGTAATAATTATGTTTTAGACGAACCGTTTTTTGTGCTTGCTACTCAAAACCCTGTGGAGCAAGAAGGTACATATCCATTACCTGAGGCGCAGTTAGACCGTTTTATGTTTAACGTTATTCTTGATTATCCTTCGGTGGATGAGGAAATTACAATTGTAAAAAACACTACTCGCGATACCTCGGTGCAAACTTCAAAAGTGGTTTCTGCCGAAGAAATTATCTATTTCCGCAACTTGATAAAAAAAGTTGCCGTATCCGACAATGTGGTAAAATACGCTGTTACACTTGCCGCCAAAACACGTCCGCATACCCCCACAGCTCACGAGGCTGCCAATAAATATTTAAACTGGGGAGCTGGTCCGCGTGCGTCACAATATTTAGTTTCGGGAGCCAAAACATACGCTATGCTTCACGGCAAATATTCTCCCGACATTGATGATGTTAAAGCTGTTGCCTTGCCAGTGCTTCGTCACCGTATTATTCGCAACTACCAAGCCGAAGCCGAAGGACTCTCAGAGGATGATTTAATCAAGATGATGTTGTAATATTTATGGGTATAAAAAAAACGCCGGGCAAATTTGTTGCTCGGCGTTTTTTTTGTGGTATGGATTTTAGTATTCGTCCTCGTTGAAAAAGAAATCGTCTTTGCTTGGGTAATCAGGCCAAATATCCTCTATACCTTCGTAAATTTCGCCGTCGTCGTCGATTTCTTGCAGGTTTTCGATAAGTTCGAGCGGTGCGCCCGACCTTTGAGCGTAGTCGATAAGTTCGTCTTTGGTTGCCGGCCAGGGAGCGTCTTCCAACTTTGTGGCTAATTCAAGTGTCCAATACATAGTGTTTTATTTTAAGTTTTATGTTATAACTGCCGTTTTTCAAAAAAAGTTGCAAATATATACAATTATTAATATGCGAAACAAATATTTGTAATTTTTTTTGCACTATGTATCACGGGCAGTTTTCGCACTCCGAATCGTGGATAACGTTTTCTTCGGTGGTGGTGATGGTGTGAGAGCGGCTGTCGATTAGGTTGTTGACCGATTTTTGAACCTTGTCTAACTGTGTGCGGGTGCTTTTGAGACCCGTTTCGAGTTGATGTTTCACCTCTTCGAGATTGGCTTTTTCGCTGTTGATCTGGTCGAGCATGGTTTGAAGTTCCACCATAGAGCCGATGGTTTGCGCAAGGCGGAGGTTCATATCTTGAAGCCGTTTTTCGAGATTGGCGTTTTCTAATGTAGATGTATAGTAGTTTTGCTGCGATGTCTGCAACTTGCGTTCGTATTCGGCGCGTTCGCGGTTAAATTTTATGCGGTTGTAAATCCAAAGTGTGCCGAAAAGCAGCATAAGTATGGCGGCGGCAAGCACGCCAACAGTGAGCCACGATTTGGCACGTTTAGAAAAGTGGCGCAAAAAATATTCTGTTCGGTCGGCTATGGCAGTAAATCTCATAGTTATTCGTTTTTTAAAAGCTCGGTTACTATCGCAAAGTTCCGAAAAAAAGATTGAATGTCAAAAAAAATTTTATTGTTTATTTTTCTACAAACTCTTTAAGCTTGATATCGGCGAGAGGGTAGGAGTATGCCGACAGATGGCTAAAATGCCACCATTCGGTGCGTATGCCACGGAATCCGTGTTTTTCCATCACCTCTTTTAACAACGAGCGGTTGGCTATCACCTCCGACGGAAGGTTCATATTGGTCATATACGCCTCGTAGCCGCAATGGTCAAAGTCGGTGCCCATATCGAGGTCTTTGCCGTCGAGAGTGGTGAGAGTAAGGTCAACAGCACCGCCACGGTTGTGTATTGAGCCTTTTGCCGGGTCGGTGAGAAAATTAGGATTTGGAATAATTTTCCACATCAAAAACTGGCACGAATGAGGACGGTAGCCATCGAAAATCTTTATTTTGTAACCCTTTTCCAAAAAATCGCGGGCAATTTCGATAAGGTCGCGGGCAGGTGCGTAGCGCATATAACAAAAAGGTTCGTCGTAAAGCACGGTGTGCGTAAAATTGTTTTCGGTGGCATAGCGGATGTCGAAACTAAATAGTTCGGGAAATAGTTTCAAATTGATAAAGTCGGCATCTGTGCCGTCGAAAGGCAGGGCAAGTTTCATCTGCGGAATCACCAAGTTGTTGGCAATAATGCGGATTTCTACTTCGTTTTGTGGCGCAAAACCTATGGCATTGTTGATTTTTAAAATAGCACGTCCGCTTCGGTTTTCGATTGTTCCCTCAAAATAGTGCTTGTTTTCGGTAAAAAATGCAGCTGTGCCGTTGGCTCGGATAGTCCACGATGCGTGGAATCCATTATTATTGATTTTCAGTATTTTGTCGGTTAGCTTGCCGTTGATTTGACTTTTATAATTAGCTATAAGCGAAGGTGTTAGTGAACCTTGTGATGGATTTTCGCCGTTGGCTTTTACCTCCGACGAATCGTTGAGCAAGATACCATTGTTGTAAATATCGATACGTTCGATAGCGTGAATGTGGCGCGGTTCGGCGGTGCTGATGGCTACTGAGGCAAGCGTATCTTTTACAAATTCGGTGCGGCGGCCTTTTTCGTTGCTGATGATTACAAACGACAGCGAATCAGTTTCAACAGGATTGATATTGAGTTCTGGTTTGTTGCCGGTGCATTTGTAATACTGTCCGCCGATTTTAACAAAAATAGAAAAATCGGTGCTGTAACCACGGCGTTTGGTAGGAGTAAATTTTATGCTCGAAATCGTTGATTGTGAGATTTTTAGATTATATGTGCGCATTTCGTCGGGCGCAAAGGCGGTGTATTTCATATTGTCGAACATATTGGCTATTTTGTGAGCTGGGTCGTTGGCGGCTGTGGTTATTTGCATAAAACGGCGAGGCTTTTGGGTTTCTTGCTTTTGAGGTGCGCAAGCGGCAATAAGGATCGATAGAGTTGCTATTATATAAAGGTGTCGCATTTTTTTTAAGGTTTAAAAATCTAAGCCGAGCGAAAAATAAAAAACACGGGGTAATATTACGCGACCTTCTACGCCCCAAGCCCAATCAAAACGCAGAAAATATCCGAGCAACGAGGTGCGTAGTCCAAATCCGTAGCCTGCCACAATCGAGGGTCGGTCTACATCTATGGTCATGGTAATTGAGCCGTTTTCGAGCACGTATTTGTCGTAGGCGTTTTTGTCTTTAAATGGCACGAGTCCTTTCCAAGCCGAACCTGCATCAAAAAATCCTACAATCTGAAAGTCGTTGATTAATTTAGAGTTGATTGGTCGGTTTGCCAAGTAGCGGAATATCGGCCAACGTATTTCGTTGTTGAGCACGGTAAATGTGTTGCCATTGCGACAGTTTTGGATAAAGCCGCGCATATTGGTGGCAACTGCTTGATAGATATAGTTTTCGTTTTGGTCAATCTGTATCGATTGGTCAAACATTCCATCGGTTTTAAACTTTGTCCAGTTGTCTACCGCGCCAAGGTAGTAGATAATTTTGCCTGTTCCAAACGATGTGGCACCAGCAAGGCGCGATGCAAATATAAGGCTGCGGTGTATTTTTTGATAGTATCTTACGTCAAATCCCCACGACGAAATAATGTCGTAGTTGCCTTCTACTTGCTGATACAGTTCGCTCCATGCCTTAGCCCTAACGCCCGAAGGAGTGTTGGTGCCGAGGCTACGTGTATTGTCAAAATTGTATTCTACTTTTGCTTTGGCAAATACCTGATATTGAGGTTTTTGCTCTAAATATGGATAATCTGTAACGAGATATTGCGCTTGGTCGTAACGCAATCCGAGAGTGGTTTTTACAGCCGAGGTTTGGTTAAAAGGGTAACTTGCTATAAACAAGCCTTCGTTTGTAATTACCTTGGTGGCGTAATAGTCGTAGATGTTGCGGAAAGTGCTGCGGTGGAATATGTATTCCTTGTCGATACGGTGTTTGAGGTCTTCAAACGAAAGGTAAAAATCGTAACTATCAAAATTGCCGCCGATATTGATGCCTGCGGTGAGTCGGTAATCTTCAAAAAGGTCTTTGATGCCAATTTTAAAATATGCGCTTGCTCCTGGGTTGAAGTAATATGGTCCGCCTGTAAATGCTTGATAACTTTGGTTTTTGCCGCTAAAATCTATCTGGCTTACAAGGTAGTCGATGTAGAAATTTGTAAAATACATTCTTTGGTGAGGACGCACTGCTGCCTCGTTTTTGTGACGTTCTTTAAGGTCTTGACGATAGAATGTAAGTTGCTGAGCAAGTGGACGTTCTTCTTCAAAAATATAGTGAGTTATATCGTATTTTAAACTATCGGGATGAATCCATTCTTTTGGAGGATTGGCGGCAATGCTGTCGGCAATTTCGCGGTCGCGAATGGCTTTAAGTCGGCGTACCTCGGCAAGACTATCTTGACGGTGTTGACGGCGGTTTTCGCGTGCTTTGAAATAGGTGAAGGGCAGAGGTTGCGGAATGTCGGCGGTTGACTGCTGCAACTGATTGTCGAACATGTAGTAACGGTCGTTGTAGCGCAATGCTTTATCTGCCTTTTGGTTGCGAGTGTTGGCGTTGAAACTTAAAATGTTTCTGCCAAAATTAGATGTTGCTTTGTAATTATTTGTGTATCTGTAATGTACAATAGTGTCGATGGCTATAATTGTGCTGTCGAAAACTGATGCATATTGGTTTTTGATACCGTTTTTGTCGCTTATGTAGGTATACGAACCAGATGATATTTCGGCAGGAGCGGTTTCGTTTTCGTATGGTGTTGATGTAATGCGTTTTAAAACAGGATTTTTACTTCCAAGGTTGTATTCAAAAAGGTCGTAAGTGCGACCAACGGGTTGATGTTGATCGGGTTTTTCTGCCACGAGAGTGTCGTTGAGGCGGTTGGATGCGAAAACGATTTTTTTAGCACCAGCAAACTTTGGGTCGATGTCGTCGGCGAGGTCTTGGGTAATGTTTACAAATGTTCCCGATGCCACGTTGAAGTATACAATGTCGCGCATACCCGAAAGTTGGATGCTCATCACCATATTTAATCCGTCGGGCGCATAGTCCATTGAGTACACTTTATCGAATCGGGGAAGCATTTTGTTGGTCATAGTCTTTGTATCGGTATTGTATTGATATAGAAATACATAACCACGTTCTTCGATTACAAAGCTAAGGATTTTCGAGGTGGGATGCCAAGCCGCCACGGGGTAAGAGTAGTCGGTGATTTGTTCTAACTTTTGTTCGCGGCGGAGCAGTTTGGTAAACTCTTCGGTGGTGTTGTCGCGCAGGTAAATTTTGTATTTGCCCATGCAGTTGGTGGTGTAGAATGTGTATTTGCCGTCGGGCGAAGTGGTGGGATGGTCGTAAACTGTGTTTCGTTTGGGCTTTTTGATAATGGTGTCGGATAGTGGAATCGGGTTTTCGGGGCGGTTGAGGGCGAATTTTTCGGCGTAAAACTCTTTCCAATCGGGTGAAAGTTTTTTGATGTTTTTGCCCAATGCCTGCGAAATTGCGTTGTTGAGGTTTTTGTTAATGCCTGTCAAATAGATAATATTTGGAATAGCATCTCTACCGTAAGCAATTGTGATATAATGCCATAGCGAATATCCGGCATATTTTGCATCGTCGCCGCGCAGATGATTTATTTTTTTGTATTTCTTGCTTTCAAATCCATCGCGGATAATATCTTCCACGTCGGAGTTCCATTTTGTGGCGGCGTATGCGGTGAGTCCTTGGCTATACCATTCGGGCAACGAAATTACAGCCGAGTTTGCCACCTTGCTTTTCAGTCCTGTTCCATATAGGCTCGAAGTCATTAGCACCGAAGCCACAGCCTCGCGTATCTGCTGGTCAAATTTTATGTGGTCGCCGTCGAAATAAAGAAAAACTTTGTTGTCGATAATTTTGGTGGTGCCGCCAAGGTTCGACGAAATGTCTTGAGTTTGCAGCCCCACATTGCTCTGGCGAAATTCTGTTAAACGATTGTAAACGAGGAATATAATACGTTTTTGCATTTTTTTGCCAAAGAACTTTTCCATTTCGGGAATCACCTCCTGGGCGCGGTCGCAAACGTATTGCGCAAGGTCTTTGCCTTGTTGATAATAATAGGTGTCGAATTGTGGATAGCGGTAATACATCCATTGAAACTCGCTGTATTGCACACGGTTTTGTCCAAAATTCATCTGGTGACCGTTGTAAAACTGTGCCCGCGCCGAAAAAGTGGCTATTAATAATAAAAATGCGGTTATGTATTTGATATTCTTCATTTTAACGTTGTATACTTGTTTTGTTCGGGAATAATAAGTTCAATCTCTTTAAAGTCGTATTGCTTACATTCGCCGGTTTGCTCGTTTTCTACCGTGATAAATCCAAACGGGTCTACCTCGCGGATTATTCCTTTAAATACTTTGCCTTGCGAATTGTATACCAATGTTTTGTGCAATCCAAGAAGGCGTTTCATATAGTTTTGCCTTAATAACTCGCGTTCATCGTGCTGTATATGGGCAAGGTGCTTTTGCAATATCTCTAAAAAAACGTCCATTTCGGTGTCGAGATTGTATTCTTTGCCGGTAATAATCTTCATCGACACGGGGTTTGGCAGGTTTTCGGGGAATGTCTCTTGATTGACATTAATGCCTATGCCTAAAATGCTGGTTTTGATAAATTTACCCGAAACAGAGTTCTCGATAAGCATACCGCAGATTTTTTTCATTCCTGTGTAAATGTCGTTTGGCCATTTGATAGATACGTCGGGAATGTTGCAGCTTTCAAAATATTCGGCAACGGCGGCGGCAGTGGCTTGCGACAGCATAAACTGATTGTTTACAGCAAGTTCTTTTGGGTGAAAAACATAACTGAACATCAGGTTTTTGCGGCTTTCGCTCTCCCAAATGTTTCCGCGCTGTCCGCGACCGTCGGTTTGAAAATCGGCACGGATTACATAATCTTCTTTTGATTCACGGTTTTGCTGAATGCGGCGTTGTGCCTCGTCGTTGGTAGAATCTATTATGGTAAGGTGTACTATGTTCATTTTTAATTGTTTACTGTAATTCTAACTGTGTTTATCTTGGGTTTTTTAACTTGCAATACTTTTATTTTTAGTTCGTTGACCGTAAACTCGTCGCCATTTTTGGGGAAATCCTTGTTGAGTGTAAGTATGTATCCTGCAAGGGTTTCGTAGTCATCGGTTTTGGGTAGATGGAGTTTGTATTTTTCGTTGATGTAGTCGATTTCTAAGCGTCCCGAAAATACGTATTCGTTTTTACCAATTTGACGTTCCACAAGTTCTTGAATATCGTGTTCGTCTTCGATTTCGCCGGTGATCTCCTCGATAATGTCTTCCACGGTGAGCATTCCTGCTGTTCCGCCATATTCGTCGGTAACCACAGCCACGCTTTTGCGGCGTTTTACAAACTGTTTTAATAGTTTGTCGGCTGTCATAGTTTCGGGAGCTTCAATGGCTGGGATAATTATCGATTTGATACTTTTGGGATTTTTAAAAAGGTCTAACGCATTGACATAGCCTGTAATACGGTCGAGACTTCCGTTGCAGATTACAATTTTGGAGTATCCGCTCTGCACAAAAGTTTCGGTGAGGGTTTTGATAGAATCAGTAATGTTGCACGAAGCAATTTCGTTGCGAGGAACTATACATTCGCGAATACGTATCTCTTTAAAATCTAATGCTTTTTTTAGAAATTGCAGACGCCCGTCGTCGTAATCGTCGTCGTCGGTTTTGGATGCTGTGGTGGGAATAAGTTCCGAAATATTGCTTGGCTCGTCGCCTGTGGATTTGCCTTTGATTTTTCCGCTTGCCGAAATCACCTGAAACATCACCAAATATACCACAGGGTAAAGAAAATTGGAAATAAAATCGGCGAGCGGCACAAACGACCGCAACATCTGGTTTGCATTACGCGAAAAAAACGCCGTTGGCACAGCCTTGCACAATATGGCAACGGCAATCAGCGACGACACCAAAAATATGCAATTGCCTGTGTTGCTAAGTCCAAGCCGTCCACAGAGAATAAACAATGTGCTTGCCAACACACACTGCGACAGGATTTCCCCTGTGCGCATACAAGTGATACACAGTTCGATATTATCGGCGGGACGGAACACTATGCCCTGACGTATAGTGCCATTTTTTATGTCGATGTCGAGCACAAGACGGTCGCAACCTGTCAACGCGGTTTTGATACCTGCAAAAAACGCCGACGCGACGGCTGAAAGGGTGAGTACTATTATTAAAACTGTAAGCAATGTAATAGGTTTATAGTTTTATTTTTGCAAAATTTTTCGAAAGCGTTATGCTTTTTATCCTTTTTTAGATTTTGCAAATGCGTATTCGATTGCCACGCCGAGGTTGCGCTTGTAAACGGGCTTGGTCATAAAACCGTATACGTTTTCGAGTGTTGCCGATTCGATGGTTTCGGGTGATGAATCGCCAGTTATAAATATAATAGGTGTCTTGTGTTTTTTGGAGATTTCGAGAGCGGTTTGTACACCGTCGATGTCGCCGTCTAAATGTATGTCCATTAGTATTACGTCGATGTCGTTGTAGGTGTCGCAAGCTGCAATTGCATCTTCGCCGGTGCGCACGGTAGATACTATTTCATAGTTCAACTCTTGGATAAACATCTGAAATATAGTGCACAACATCTTGTCGTCTTCTACTATGAGAATTTTTTTTGCTTTCATTTATCAGGTAGTATAAGTATTTTGATTTGCAAAATTAGTAACTTCGCCCCAAAATTACAAAAAAAATCCTTTTCGGCGTATGAATTTGGTAATAGATTTTGGAAATACTCGCTGCAAATTTTATTTTTTTGATGGCGGACGGCTGACAGACACAAAAATATTTGAACATAATGCCTCAGATTTTATTGAAAAAGTGTTAACTATTGTTAATAAATCAAAAATCGACAACGCAATTGTTTCATCTGTGGGTAATATGCCTGAAAAGTTAACATCTTTATTATCAGAACGTTACTCAATAATTACACTTAATAGCAGCACAAGTGTGCCAATATCAAATAGTTACAGCAATCCGTCGCAACTTGGCAACGACCGTTTGGCGGCAGCTGTGGGGGCTTCGGTGATGTTTCCAAATCGCGATTGTATGGTTGTAGATGCTGGAACTGCAATCACTTACGAATTTATCGAGGGCGGAAAAAATTATCTTGGAGGCTGCATTTCGCCGGGACTTTCGCTACGTTTTGCCGCATTGCACGAACACACCGCCAAACTGCCATTATTGCAGCCAAAACCCATATCCGATAATATTCCAACCGATACGCAAAACGCTATAAATAACGGAGTTATCAACGGTGTAATAGCTGAAATAATGTGGCAAATATCGTATGCTCAACAAAAATTGAATAATCCTGCATTAATTTTAACTGGGGGTGATACTTTTTTCTTGGCTGAGAAATTAAAAAACACGATATTTGCAGAGCCAAATTTAGTGGCAATTGGATTAAACAGAATATTGGAATATAATGTTAAACAGAATTAAATTTATAGTAATAATTTTACTTTTGACGGTTTCGTTACCGTCTTATTCTCAAAAAGTTACACTTTCGCCATATTCGCGTTACGGCATTGGCGACATTTATACACCCACCATTGGAAACAATATTTCGATGGGCGGCACGGGCATAGGACATGCCTCAGAAGTGTATCTCAACTTCCTAAATCCCGCAGCTAATGCCGATTTGCCGTTGCAACGCTTTATATTTGACGTGGGTATGGACACCAAGTATACTACGGTTTCATCGTCTTCGGCATCGCAAAAAAACAACAATACCACATTCAAATATCTTGCAGGCGGTTTTTCTGCAAAACCATGGTGGAGTTTTGCATTTGCTTTAAGACCTTATAGCGCAGTGGGTTACTCAATGAAAGATACTACCATTATCCACAGTCCTTCGGATAATACTTATTATGGTTTTGCTCAAGAATACGAAGGTTCGGGTGGCCTAAACAGGGTTTCGCTCAGCACATCGTTCGATTTCCTTAAGATGTTTTCGGTAGGTGCTACAGGTTCGTACATCTGGGGAAGCCTCGATCGTAATCAAGAGATATCCACCATGAAATCAGATACTTACTTAGCATACACTACCTACAACAACCGATACATCGTTACAGGATTTCAATACGAGTTTGGCATTTTGGCACAAAAAGCCCTCCGCTCGCGCAAAGATACCACCAAAACAGCTATTAAATTAAGCGTAGGTGCCACATTTGGAAATGACACCAAGCTTAATACTCGCAACGAGTTGTTGTTAACAAACGTTAATAACCTAACTTCACTTGCCGACACAATTTGCAACGATACATTAGCAAAGGGAAAGATAACAATTCCGAAAAAAATCGGAATCGGTGCAGCAGTAGAACTGTACAACCGCTTTACCATTGCCGCCGACTATACTATCCAAGATTGGAAAAACTTTGACATAGAAGGCGAGAACCACACCCCCCTCCGCAAGAGCACATATTTAGGCGGAGGCATCGAATATGTTACCGACCGCTATTCGTCGCGATTTTTTAAAACCATTATGTATCGCGCCGGATTTCATACCGAAGACACCTACCTTGAACTCAATGGAACCGCCATCAAAAACCAAGGCATAACATTCGGATTAGGCCTGCCGCTTCGTTCCATACTGCTCAATTTGTCGTTAGATATGGGCAAAAGGGGAACTACAGCAAACAATTTATACCAAGAAAAATACTTTCTAATGCATTTCAACGTTACTATACATGACGTTTGGTTTGTGAAAAGGAAGTTCCAATAGAGAAGAATTAATTTTTAAATTTTAAAATTTTAGTATTATGATTAAGATGAAATCGGAAAAATTAGCATTAGCATTTTCGGCAGTGCTTCTATCAGGAAGCATGGCCATGGCTCAGACTCCGGAAGATGTAATTAAAGCAAAGTTTCCCGAAACAGCCGGTGAACTTGCTATTACTCCCGGCAAAACTACTTACAACAAAGCTCTTAAAACCCGTTACCGCGAACTTTATGCTCAATTGCACGATGGTATCGACGAAGTAGAAAAATTCAAACTCGGTGGAGCAGATGCCGAAATTCTTTCAGTGTTCGACCTTAAAACTCTCAAAGATATGCAAAAGGACGGCACTATCGACGAACTCGAAGCCAAACTCCGCACAGAGCAGCACAAGATTTCGGATCTTATGCGCGAAAACGAAAAATATGGTGCCGACAGTGCATTTTGCGTTCGCCAGCTCTCGATGTTTAGCGAGTTTATGAAACAGAAAAACCTCAAAGACGCATACACTCCTTGGACTGTGCTTATTAAAGACTAGCCTATGTGTAGCCAAAACCTTTATTCTCACGGTGTTAATATTGTAAAAGCTAAATTACAGCAATGCAAAACTGGTTCGGAACAGCAACCTTGGATTGACACCCTTATGATGGTTTACGACAACCGTATCAAGTTCTTTGCAAAAACAAGCAAACTCTATGGCGAGGCTTATATCCTCGGCCGCAAGGGTGTTGATATGGCTAAGTACCGTCCTGCTATGATCGACGCTTATTACGAAACTCTCAACAAATCGGTTGACCTTGGTAAAGAAGCTACCGAAGTGGCTGTGTTCCAAACAGCTATGAAATCTGTTGTGGATATGTACAATGCTGAAAAAATCGATGCTTCAGTGGTTGTAGACC
>JAFPYT010000250.1 GCA_017394445.1 Bacteroidales bacterium
AGCATAGAAAATTCAAAACAGATTCTAAATTCACAATCTGTCATTTTTATATTATAATATTGTATATATCGAATAAAACTACGATTATTATGGAGAGATATAAGATATATCTAATATATTTGGAGAAAATCTAAAGAAATATTGTTTTTACCAAACAAAAGATGTATATTTGTGGTGTTTTATAAGATATATCTAAAGTTATGGATAATATTTATGCACTTACCGACAAAGCCATTTTGGCTCAAATTGGCAAAAAGCTGAAAGAAGCACGTGTGGCACAAAACATGTCGCAAAAGACATTGGCAACGGCAAGCGGCATGTCAATGTTTTCTATAAGCCAAATGGAGAACGGACACAACACCTCGTTGCTCAGCATTATTATGGTGCTGCGTGCGCTCAACCGTTTCGACGTGCTTGAAGGACTGTTTCAAGAGCCAGTATTGAGCCCCATAGCATATTCGGAATATCTTCGCAAACACAAGCCACGCAAACGGGCGTATAATACCGCCAACGAGCAAAAAAACTCGCTTGCCGCTGATTCACCCGCGCAATATTTCAAGTGGGACAAGGACTAGTTAATTAAGAGTTTAAGAATTAAAAATTAAGAGAGAATACATTCAAAACCTATTTCTAACATGATAACACTTGCAGACGTCATATTGTGGGGAACTCGCGTGGGAGTGATAGCATGGGATGACAAACGCCAGGTCGGTAATTTTGAATACACCAAGGAGTTTGCCGAAACGGGTTTCGAAATAGCCCCGATAACCATGCCCTTGCGTTCGGGAACCATTTATAGCTTCGCCACACTCGGGTACGACACGTTTTTAGGTCTGCCGGGACTGCTGGCCGACTCCATGCCCGATGCATTCGGCAAAGCTCTTCTCGACCGCTGGCTGGCCTCGGTGGGACGGACGTTTGCAAATCCCGTGGAACGATTGTGCTATCAGGGATGCCGAAGTATGGGAGCATTGGAATTTGTTCCTGCAAACGATAATTTTCTGGAACAAAATACCAGAATAGAAATAGATTCACTTATAAACATTGCCCGCGAGGTGTTGAATGAGAAAACGAAACTCAACGTGAATCTTCGTTCCGACGTAAAAGAAGGAATAGCGGACATCATCCGTGTAGGAACGTCGGCGGGAGGGCAGCGAGCCAAGGCGGTGATTGCCTACAACGAACAGACTGGCGAAGTACGAAGTGGACAAGTCTCGGCGCCGGAAGGTTTTTCACAATGGCTTTTGAAGCTTGATGGCGTAACCAACGCCGAATTAGGCGATCCGAAACATTTTGGGCGAATTGAATATGTGTATTACCTTATGGCGAAACAAGCTGGCATAACAATGACAGAATGCCGCCTGCTCGAAGAAAACGGACGTGCACATTTTATGACTCGCCGTTTCGACCGAGCCGGACACAACGAGAAACTGCACATGCAAACACTCTGTGGCATAGCCCATTACGATTACAAATTGTTGCATTCCTTCAGTTACGAGCAAGCGTTTCAAGTAATGCGCCAATTGCGGCTCACCTACTCACAAGCGGAAGAAATGTACCGACGGATGGTGTTCAACGTAGTGGCACGCAACCAAGACGACCACACGAAAAACATCTCGTTCCTTATGGACAAAAACGGACGTTGGTCGCTGTCGCCGGCATACGATGTTTCGTGGGCATACAATCCCGACGGTCCGTGGACTTCGTCGCACCAAATGTCGATAAACAACAAGTGGGAAAATATAACCAGAAATGATTTGTTGACAATAGCCCGCAATGTAAACATAAAATCCCCTAACTCAATCATCGACCAAGTTGTGGAAAGCGTAAGCCATTGGCAACAACTTGCACTCGCACACGGCATTCCCAAAACAACTACAAAATATATAGGTAGTACGCATATTTTGCTGTGAGAAATTCATTGCCCATGCGTAAAAACAAGAGCAAACAATTATATGAAAAACAAGCCGTATCTATAACCTAATCTTCACGCTATCAAATATTTACAAAGATTTTTGCAAGTTGAAAGTTCAACTTCCGATTTGCAAAATAAAGTGTATAGAGCATAGAAAGATGCGAAATTGACGCATAGCATTGCAAATGACATTTGATGTTTTTTGTCCTAAACTTTCCCAAATGTGGTGTAAAAAC
>JAFPYT010000251.1 GCA_017394445.1 Bacteroidales bacterium
ACCAAATAGTTATCAACAATATGAGCATTTGCACGTCTTCCAATAAAAACATCTTTAAAATCGATAATTTTAACCTTATCCTTAACGTCGATAATATTATCTCGATTAGCCTGATACTTAACATTTTCAGACACTCCACCACCGCAGGCAGAGAGGAATAATAATGATGATAATAAAAAGGTGTGTTTCATGATGATTGAGGTTTTAGTTTTTTCGGGGTAAAAATAGGAAAAAAAATTCAACCGAAAACAAAGAATCAAAAAATAATGTATATTTGCATAACAAAAAAATGGAAACAAGATGAGTGCAGACCTCCAACCGCTACCCAAATATACCAAAGAAGAACTTCTTGCCCGCGCCGAGGCTGGCAGACTCGGTATTGCCAATGGCGAATACATTGAGTTTGACGATATGATGCGCGAACTTGAAGAAGATGATGCTTGCTCATCCTCTCTTTCATTAAACAACGAATTAAACTAATAAAACGAACTTTTATTAAACAAATAAATTAAAAATCAACAAGTTAATTTTTAATTAGACGAATTTAACTAATACACATTTGAGATTTTTGTATTCGTTAAATTCGATGCTGCATGCAGCATTGGTTTAATATATCTTTCAGTAAAACAAATTCGTTCCCTTCGTTTAATTCGTTGTTAAAAGATAATCTTATATTATATATTATACAATCTCACCTTTAATCCTCTCCGCCACCACCTTAGCCGCATTGCCGATAATCTCGGGACAGGGACGTTTTTTGTAATATTCGGCGGTGCGTTCAGAGGGCACAGGCGATTCTTGAACGGGAGTTTTGGATAATCCGAGGAGTTCGCGACAAACTACGCTGCCACCATTGGCGGCTTTGAATTTTTCGGCAAAAGATTGAACCAAGGCATAGTTCTTAGTGCGTGATTCTTTGATAGTTGGGTCGTCGGCAGGCGAGATAAAACCAGCCATCATCACCATTGCCGAAAACGCTCCGCAAACCTCACGTAAACGTCCCATTCCACCACCAAAACCTGATGTAATGATTTTCAGCATTTTAGGGTCGGCTTCGATAACGTCGCTGAATGTTAAAAGCACCGACTGACTACAATTGTATCCTTGAAGAAAATAGTCCATAGCCATTTTTCGGCGTTCTTCGGGATTGATTGATATATTGTTTAAATTCATTGTTGTTTACATTAAAAAGTGATACAAAAATTCTTAGAATCTTCGGCTGCCACCACCTGCGCGACGCCCCGAACTTGTGCGATGACTTCCCGAACTACGTCCGGAGTGATAACTACTATGCGATTCGCGGGGCTTGGCTTTTGAACCTATAACCTTATCATCTTCGTATGTTACAGCAAATGAGTTTTCTACAATATAATCATCGGCATCATTACGAGATTTTGTTTGCGGTGAAGCATTTTTCAACAATGCTATTGGCAATCCTACACAAAGCATTACAAAACCAACCACACTGCCAAAAACAATCCAAAGAATCCATTTGAGAGTTTTTGCATCGTTTTCATCTTTATGATTATATGCATCAACGGAGGCATAGTATTCTTTTTCGTAATCGTCGACAAATACAAGCATAGCATCCACATAACGTTCGGCTTTAACATCAGGCTCAATATGGTCTAAAAAGGTATTGTAGTTATATCGCGCCACTTTATAGGTGTAATACAATTCTCCAAAATCAAAAACGCTTACAGCGCGGTATTGCATATCTATTGCCATTACAACGCCATTGTAACCATATTTTGTAGTTGCGCCCGTGCCAAAATCGTTGTATTCATAAAAATCTATGGCAAATTCTTCCCAAGGTTGATTACCGTTTCCGGCTTTTTTGGGGTTAAAATCGGTGGTAACAATTGCCATATCCAAACCCGTAGAATTTATAAACTGTTTTACACGGCGTTGCACCATTTCATACTCCGAAACGCCCAACAATCCGGCCGCATCGTACACTTTTAACGACGAATCCACATACGGGGTACTCATTGCGGCGGAAATCTTAGAATTTGTCAACGAATCGGTGATAAATTTCTTAGAAATATGATAATCTGATGAATTGCGGCGTGCTACCACATATTTTTCCCAACCGCCTTGATAATCAATGGTATCGGTTGTAACATTTATGGCAGAAATTGCAGGATTGCTGTTTTCGTTTGGCAATGAATCTATATAACCTATAAGCCAAATTATTCCCCAAGTTAATAATCCCATAAACACGAGGAAAATTCCACAACCAACAAGCGTTTTTTTTGTATCTTCTTCCATACATCAAGCATTATTAAACAACCAAACAATAAAGAAATAAAGTGGCACAATTATCACTGCCGAAATCGAAATTGTTAGAATTAAGAACCAAAGCCATTTTTTGCTTGGCTCGCAAGGCAAAAATCCTTCGGTAGTGCCTGATTGACCGTTGATTGCAAAATGATATTCTGCGCCTTTATACTCAACGCTAAGCATCCACACAGGCATCAAAACATATTCGATGGTAGGAAATTCGCTTTTCATTTCCGTTGTTTTAAAATCAGAACTTTTTTTAAGTTTACTTTTGAGCGACGATTCCATACGCGATGCCACACGTTGCAACTGTTCGCTACCTTCGCGCTCCACGTCGTATTTTTCGGCAAGAAAACCCGACAGATAGGCGTAATTAAACTCTTTAAGTTGGTTAAAATCAAACGGTTCGATAGAATCCATCAGAGCATCGTCCATTTTTTTGCTTACATCGGCGGGTATACGTGAAAAATCAATTTTTCCACTGCGGACATAACTGTAAATATCTAACAAAGAAGAGTTTGTGGACGAAATGGTTTCGTATGTACCCGTCAATGAGCCTTCCGAACGTCCGCTGTAAAGGCAGAACGGAACGTATATGCCTTGAATTTTTACATTCCTTTGGTCGAAAAAAACTCCTGGCACAAAACTTGCTTTTTTGCAATGTTCTGTGTAACAGTCTAATGCCTCGTTTTTACTGATGGTAAATGGCAAAACATAATCGGGACGGTATTCGCCCTCTAAACGCTCTTTGATAATGTCGGCGCTACCGCAATAGGCGCAAAACGTGGCTGCGGTGTTGGAGTCGGTAACAAGTTCCGCTCCGCAACTCTGACATCTAAAAACATCTAATTCGGGTTGCGAAGATTCAGTGACAGAGGGTTCTGCCTCAGCCGCAACATTCTCATTAGCAGCGTTTTTAAAATCATCCTCGGTAAATGTTCCGCCGCACGAGGAACACGTCCACCGCCCTGTAACAGGCGAATAGACAATGTTGGCCCCGCACGCCGGACATCTGAGGACTTCTGCGTCGCTATATTTACTTTTGGAATACATAGAACGCTTTGTATGCCATATAAGTATCTAATTTAGAAACGATTTCAAACGGCGCGTGCATCGAAAGCACAGGCACGCCAACATCAATGGTGTCGATATTGAGGTTTGCCATATAGAGTGCAACTGTGCCGCCGCCGCCAAGGTCTACGCGACCAAGTTCGCCGTTTTGCCAAATAACTTTCTCCTTGTCGAAAAGGTGGTGAATTTCAGCCACAAACTCTGCATTGGCATCGCTTGTGCCCGACTTGCCGCGCGAACCTGTAAACTTGGTTACAACCACTCCGTAATTGATAAACGACGAGTTTGCTTTTTCAAATACATCGGGGAAAGTCGGGTCGAAAGCCGAGTTAACGTCGGCACTCAGACATTTAGAATTGCTGAAAACCTGACGCGGATTGGCACCGAGAGTGGCGGCGAGGTCTTCGATAAAATATTTAAGGTAAGAAGAATTCAAGCCAGTGTTGCCGTCGCTGCCGGTCTCTTCCTTGTCGGTGAGCACTGCAATAGCGGTTTTTTTCGGTTTTTTGATGTCGAGAATAGCCATCAGTTCGGGATAAGCGCACACCTTGTCGTCGTGTCCGTAAGCGCCCACCATACTGCGGTCAAAACCAACGTCTTTGGGCTTGTAAGTAGGCACTGCTTCGAGTTCGGCGTTGAGAAGGTCGGATTCTACAATACCGTATTTTTTGTTCAAAATATCTAACACATTGGCTTTTACGCGGTTGCTGAGGTCTTCGCCCTTGATGCAATTTGCGCCGATAAGAATATTAAGTTCCTCGCCCTTAATAATTTCGGGAGCGGGACGTTTCATCTGATTTTGAGCCAAGTGAGGCAAAAGGTCGGTAACCACAAAAACAGGGTCGCCGTCGTCTTCACCGATGTTAACGGTAATTTTTTCGCCGTTAGCCTTGATAATTACGCCGTGAAGCGACAATGGAACTGTTGTCCACTGATATTTTTTTATACCACCGTAGTAATGGGTTTTAAAGAGAGCGAGTTCCTCCTGTTCGTAAAGCGGATTTTCTTTAAGGTCTAAACGGGGCGAATCGATATGGGCGGCGGTGATATTAGTGCCTTTTGCAATATCTTCTGAGCCGATAACGGCAAGAATAACAGCCTTGCCACGGTTGTCGAAATAGATTTTGTCGCCGGCTTTCACCTTGTCGCCAAAATGGAACTCTTTGAAACCCTTTTTCTTAGCGGCTTCAATAGCGAAAATATTAATTTCGCGTTCGGTTTTGGCCTTCGACATAAAGTCTTTGTAGCCTTCGCAAAACTTAAACGCCTTGTCAATCTCTTTGTCGTCTAATAAGAGCGAGGCGTTTTTTCTATCCATCGTAAGTTTTTTCAGTTCGTCTTTTGTCATAATTGTAAATATTTATAACATTTAATTATGTTTGCAAAGATAATGGATATTCAGGAAAAAAGCAAAAAAATAACTTTTTCCGAGGCATCAAAGCGACCTAACAATGTCAAGAAACTCCATCAGCGAACGCACATCCACTTTTGGAAAATCGTAACGTTTGAGTTCGTTGAAATGACGGTCGTTGCTCACAATATATTTTGCACCTGCGGTAATGGCACAATCCACAAACTTGTTGTCGTCGGGATCAGAAGAGATAAGATTGAATCTAAAATAAGGAGTAATACGTTCAACATTTGGCGCATTATTTATTGCCTCTAAAACAAGATTAGCAAAATCCCTGTCGCCTGTTAATTGCAAAAGTATCTCTTCATACTCACAAAGAATCTCAGTGCTGACGCACAACGTAAAACGACCAGCACGGAAAGCCTGCCAAATATCATTCGCATAAGAACCAGGAATGATAATTGGTATCAAGCAATTGGTGTCGAGAACGATTTTCATTTGTATGGTGTTCTGAAATGCGCATTTGACATTTCTTCAAGTTTTTCGGGAGTCCACCCTTTTTCCGCATAGATTTTTGCGGCGCGTTGCTCCACTTTCTTGAAATAGTACTCCGACAGCACTTGCTTAACTTCGGCTAATTCTTGTTCAGAGTTCATTTGTGAAAAAATCTGTAACAAGTACAATTGTATCGGGTTGAAAACTGTTGCTTGCATTGTTAAACCGTTTAAAATAATTATGACACAATAATACAAAATAAAAGTGAAAGATAAAAACTATTTTACAAAAATCATTATATCTACGAATAAAACAGAAGAATTTTTAATATGCCACAATTATTTCTTTTTTCCATAAATCATCGCCCCAATCACCGCTGTAAGGGGGGCGGTGAGCACCAAACCAAGGCTGCCAACCATTGTATGGAGAATTTCGGCAGAGATGAAATTTGAATTGAAAATCGACACAAAGGGCACGCCTTTGGCCATAAACGCCATAAATGCAAACATAAATCCTCCCGAATAGGCAAAGAGCAAAGTGGTTGTGGCAGAGCCGATTACAGGACGGGCTATTTTAAATCCCGAAATCATAAGTTCGCGACGTGGAAGGTCGGGACGGCGAGAATGAATTTCATCGATAGAGGCGGCAATGTCGGTGGCAACGTCCATCAATGCTCCCGCAGCCGAAATAAACACTGCCGAGAGAAAAATCTCCGACAAATTGAGGTTAAACCCGCTGTAAATCAATGCCTCGCTGTAATCTTGAACCGTGCCGGGAATCTTAAACCAATGTCCCGAAACAAACGAAACCACTGCCGTAAACGCAATGCCCGATGTTGCACCTAAAACAGCCGTAACTCCTTTACGATCAATGCCTACCACCAGAAAAATAATCACCGACGACGACAAAAACGCCATCAGCAATGCCGCCGGAATTGGACTTACTCCGTTGAGATACATCGGCAAAAGTATTTTCCAAAAGGCTAACGCTGTGAATATAAACGAAATAATTGCCTTTACGCCTGTAATTCCGGCAAATGCCAAAAGGGCAATCACAAACACCGCCACAAGAAAAATCTCGATGCCGCTGCGGTAATACTCCGAGGCACGAATACCGATAACTTTTTCGCCAGTGGAGTCGGTGTTGATGACGGCAAGCACACGGTCCCCGGGTTTGAAAATCTTGTCGATGTTTTTTTGACCGTTGAGAATGTTGTCGGCATCGTATTCTTGCCCGTCGAATTTGCCTGACAGCACTTTGATACGCAGTTTTTGGTTTCCGAGCGTTACCACAGAAATGGTGGTGAGGGCGGCATCGTCGGTGCTGAGAACTTCGGCTTTTTCGTAAAGCGTGTTTTCCACAAGCGACGGATTGTCGAAACCAGTAGGCAAAAACGCCAAAACCAATGTTATCGCACTAATTACAGCGATAAACACAAGGTTTCGGCGTTTGTTTTCTTTCGTCAACATATTATTATTTTTTATCAACGAATTAAACTAATTAAACAAATCATTTATTTAACTAATACATTAAAATTTAACAAGTTAAATTATAATTCTTCAAATTAAACAAATATAATTCGATGATAAAATGTTATTTTAAATCAGCCAACTGCATTATTTTTTTAGGAATATCGGTGTTGTCGTAGTAGCCGTTGAAATTGTCGGCACCCACACCGATTGCAAACACGGGAACAGGCAACGCAGTGTGCGCAAAACTTGCCCAATCCACACCCGACTTGTTGTCAAGAATATGCGTAACTGTAACAGTGATAGGCTCGTACGAACCATAATAAAGTTTGTATTCTTCTTTGGGAATCATTATTTTGTTGTTTTTAACAAAATCTTGGTGAACTTTGTAGGCTTTTTTAAGGCGTTCCATCTCATAATCAGATAGTTTTAAACCTTTTTCTTCGTTACCGAGAGCAAAATACTCATCAATTTTTTTCAAGATAAAATCAAACGAAGCCTTGTTTTTCATATAAGCCTTTACCGAATCGGAAAACGAATAAGCCGTAATTTGCTGATTTTTCATATAGTTAAAAGCCGATTCGTAGCCTGTGCCAGCAAAACCGAGGGTCAAGCCGCCACATTCGTGGTCGCCAGTGAGCACAATCAAGGTTTCGTCGGGATGCTTAGCGTAAAAATCGAGGGCAACGCCGAGAGCACGGTCGAGACCGATAGTTTCGTAAACATTGCTAACAGCGTCGTTGGCGTGATCGGTCCAGTCGATTTTGCCACCTTCGGTCATTATAAAAAAGCCTTTATCGTCGTTGTAGAGCAATTCCACAGCCTTAGAAAGGAACTCAGAAAGCACAATTTGGTCGTTTTCAGACTTTTGAAGGCAGAGGTCCATATTGTAAGGCAACGAAGCGTCGTCGGGTAGACTTGTAGTATCTGTTGAAGTGCGCTCAATGGTGGCAATCACCTTACCATCGCCAGCCTTCAAAGCGTCAAAATCTTTTCTGGTGTTCACAAACTTATATCCGGCGGCATTTATTTGGTCTAAATAATCGTATAAACCCTTGTGCTGCTTGGTGTTCCAACGAACAAAGCCTCCGCCGAAATACTCAAAATTTGTTGTCAAGAGAAAACTATCGATACGGGCGTACTCGTTGCGGTCGGCGCAGTGGGCATAAAAGCACGAAGGCGTTGCGTGGTCGATACTTACGCTTGTAATAATGCCCACCTTCATACCCTTGTCGTGAGCCATTTCGGCAATTGTGCGGTAAGGTGCAGAAGCATCTGGCGTTACTGAAACACGGTTGATGTCGGTTTTGTAGCCAGTGGCGAGCGCTGTGGCAGCGGCAGCCGAACAAGTGATAAAGCGGTTTTGAGCGTGAGTGTTGGCAAGTCCCGCTGCGGTAAACTGACGAACATTGAGTTTTCCGGGTTGAAGATTGTATTTTCCGGCGGTTTTCTGGTTGAAAAATTCCAAAAATCCCTCCTCGCTAACGGCCTTTTCAGCCATATTGATTTGAGGCGTAGACATACCGTCGCCGATAAAATAGAATATGTACTTTGGTGATTTGGCAGAAGTTGCAGCATTGTTGCCGTTACCGCCATTGTTGCCACCGCCTGCGCACGATGCCAATAGCAATGCTGTGGCGGCTGCGGCTGTTAAAAATAATGAATTGCTTTTCATATCAGATTTATTAAAAATAATTTGCGCTAAATTACACATTTTTGTAATTCAGCGCAAAATAATCTGATAATATTTTTGAAGCGGACGCTAACGCATCAGCGAGAATTTTTTGCCAATAGACACCACCGTGGTGTTGTTGAGAAAAACTTGGTTGGTTTTGTGAGTTTGATTTTTGGGTAACTCCTTGTTGTTCTGCGAAATTTCGGCAGCGTTGGCATCTTGTTCGCGGTTGGTGTCGAGCACTTCGTAAACAGAGTTTTCGCTCTTAAACTCAGGCACAATGCGTTTCATCATACCCACAATCTTGAAGTTGTCGCCGCATTTTACAAGTCCAATAAGTTGGTTGATCTGCTCCGAAACCTGAGCGAAATCGTATTCGCGAACTTTTGCAACCATAATCTGCGAGTGCGATGTTGGCAGCGTGGTCTCTTTGTCGTTGAGCACCTCTTCGTAAAGTTTTTCGCCCGGGCGCAGACCTGTGAACGAAATTTGAATATCCTTGCCGAGAGTTAATCCCGAAAGTTTAATCATTTTTTTAGCCAAGTCGATGATTTTAACAGACTTGCCCATATCAAACACGAAAATCTCACCGCCATTGCCCAATGTGCCTGCCTGCAATACCAACTGACAAGCCTCAGGAATGGTCATAAAGAAACGAGTAATTTTTGGGTCGGTAACGGTAACAGGACCGCCCTTTTCGATCTGGGCTTTGAATCTCGGAATAACAGAACCGTTGCTACCGAGAACGTTACCAAAACGGGTGGTGATAAATTTGGTGGGGAAACAACTGTTGAGCGATTGTGTGTAGATTTCGCAGATTCGCTTGCTGCAACCCATTACGTTTGTGGGATTTACAGCCTTGTCGGTAGAAATCATCACAAATTTGTTCACCTTATATTTTACTGCAAAGTCGGCTAAGAGTTTTGTGCCGAAAACATTGTTTTGAATAGCCTGCGAAGGGTTGTTTTCCATCATAGGCACGTGTTTGTAGGCAGCGGCGTGGTAAATTACCGAAGGATGGAACTTTTCAAACACGGCTGTAAGGCGTGTACGGTCGGTAACGCTACCGATAACTATCTCAAAATTAAAGAAGTTGAGTTTTTCTTGGAGTTCGAGTTCAAGGTCGTATAGAGGCGATTCTGCTTGATCGAAAATTACAATTGCCTTAGGATTGAATTTTGCCACCTGACGGACAATCTCGCTACCAATACTTCCTGCCGCACCTGTAACGAGGATAGTCTTGTTAACGAGGTCTTTGCGGATTTCCATCTCATCGAGTTTTATGGGGTCGCGTTCCAAAAGGTCTTCAATCTTAATTTGACGTATCTGCTTGAAACTCAATTCTCCATTAATCCAATTGCTAACTTTCGGTGTAGAAAGCACCTTTACGTTTTTAGATAAGCAAAGGTCGATGATACCTTGTTTTTGTTTGGTGTTGGGCAGTTGCTCCGAAAGGATAAGCATTGTAACGCCCTGAGTATAAATCAGATCTTCGAGTTTATCCAAAGGAAATACTTTGATACCGTCGATACTTTTGCCCACCGAATTAGCACTTTGGTCAACAAAAGCCACAACGTGATAATTAGTACCTGCGTCGCGGTCGAGAGTACGTTTGGTGGTGAGGGCGAACTCGTTAGCACCGTAGATAACCACATTTTTGCAAGAGCTTTGATGATTGCGGTAGTCGAAATAGAGTGCCTTTACCACAAACCTCGAAATCGACATAAACACCACTGCCAACACACAATCGATCAAAAGCACCGACAGCGGAATAGTCTTTTCGGTAAGGTTAACCTCCATAAACAAGAAATTGAGGCAAGCCGCCACCACCGAACCTATTATAATAGTTACACAAATGCGGATGGCATCGTTGGTGGAAGTGTAACGCACTAAACCAGCGTAAGTTTTTGATATTACAAAACTTATCACACGGATAGGAATCAAGAGCGCAAAGGCGTACAAAAGATTTTGATTAATACATTCCTCGAAAGAGAAATTAAAACGGAGCATGTAACCCGCTAAAATCGATACGCTTATAATCAATAAATCTATTGAAAATACAACCCACTTGGGAGCGTGCAGATTAGATAATAATTTTTTTATCATATCAATTGTTGGTTATCTGATTTTTTTTGCGATGCAAAGATAAAAACAAGTTTTTAAGTTTTCGTGTGTTTATAATTAAATTTTCACACTTTTATTACTAAGACACGCCAACAGCCCTCTACCCTATTAACATTTTTTAAAATTTTCGGTACAACAATCGGCGGCTCTACAACGTCTTATTATTGAACATAACCCATAAAACTATTTGAAAAATGAAAAAACTAATTGTAACAGCAATATTGGCGCTCGGACTTTTTGCCGCCAACAGCGCATCGGCACAATGGAATGATATGCTCCTCAATAGTGGAAACAAGGGCAAGGCTGAACTCACCACCAACAAGGCCGCCACTATCAAATGGGACAAAACAGAATACGATTTTGGTAACATCAAACAGGGTAATCCTCAAAAGGTGGAATATATTTTTGAAAACACCGGCGACAAACCCGTATTGATTACTAAGGCTGAGGCTTCGTGCGGATGTACCAAACTCACCTACGACCAAAAACCAATTATGCCTGGTCAAAAAGGCACTATATCAACCGTTTACGATGCCAAAGAGTTAGGATTGTTTCAAAAATCTATCACAGTTTTCCTTAATTTAGACGCTCCCAACGATGTGTACGAACTAAAACTAAACGGCACAGTGGTAAAATAAAGCATCACCTTATTTAATAGATAAAAATATTGCAATGCTCAGCGTTGCAATATTTTTTTATCAGCTGTTGCGTATATTCAGCACATTGCATTACACCGTCGCGACTGCCATCATAGCCGTTGACAAGCAAAAGGAAATTTGTGGTTTCGAGAGTGATTTTTGTGCGTTCGTTGTCGCTTGTGGGTGTGCCAACACCGCCTACATTATCACGGTAAACTGGCAGATTCTCAATATTTAACATACCACGACCAATACCTTCGTATGGTTCGCCAGCACGTCCTATTCCAAGCACAAGGTCGCCTTTAATTTTATCTAAATCAAATCCGCCGATACTGTATCCTGTGTAGATACTTGCAAGATTAACGAGGTCGGCAAGTGTATTAATTTTGTATAACTCCTCCCCTTTTACTATTCGGCGCAAAAGAGCCTCGGCTGCGGGACGGTAGCGGCTCGGAGCTTTGCCAAATTTTTTGTAAGCCTCGCGAGTGGCATGTATCGGAGGCATTTGTTTTATGCTTTCATCGGTTAACACTTGACGGTAATTATCTGAAAGCAAGGCGATTTCTTTCCAAAGGTTTTCGTCAGGTTCAGAGTTTTTTACAGTGGCAGTAAGCGCACAACCCGCAAAATCGGGAAATATTTTTTTAAATTCTTCTGATATTGTAATCTTCATAAAGCCGATTTTTTATTTCTTTGCAAAAATATTAGAGATTTTATGAAAACAGCAATACTAATAGCACTTTTGACAGTTTTTTTTTCGCTAACAAGCGTAGCGCAATCGGATGACGGATGGTTTACTACAAAAATTAACATTGGAACATCTTATAAATCAAGCTTTTGCACAGAATATATAAAAACATCGCAGCTTTATAATATAGAGAATCATTTTTCGATAGGAACAATGGTAGGCTTGTATTTTGGCGATTTAAAACTAATACCCATATCATCATGCCTAAGAATCAGACCATTAGGCAAAAAACGTTTTATGCCTGCCATCTTAGCCACGGGCGGCTACGGGTTTGATGTTTCGGGCAACAAAAACGGCGGAGGGCTGTTTTCTACATCAATGGGAATAGAAACTGGATTTTTGCGCCGCTTCAACTATGACTTAACCCTTGGCGCAGAATGGTTTAAAAAAGAATGTATGTTTTCGGTATCGTGTGGGATACATTTTTAATAAAAAGAGACGCGCCGTGGCACGTCTCTACAATAAATTTTATTATTTCTGTTTAGAAAATAAATGTCAAACCGATTTTCCACACAGCAACATCGTTCCATGGAGAAATCTCACTGTAAATGCCGCAAGTGCCAAACATATAACGTGCTCCAGCTGTGGGGAAGATTTTAGGTTCTCCACCGTCGTTTTCATAAGAACCATCATGATGCCAATGAAGATAACCAATCGAAACACAGCCATAAGTATCAAGGTTAGGAACAAACTGATAGTGTAATGCACCACGAGTGCCTACCTGCCATGCACCATGATTTATTTCGATATTACCTTTAGTTCTTGATCCGTGGGCAATAGCAAAATAACCTCCAGCACTGATAGAACCTTTGCCATTGATAATACCTCCGAGAAAACCATAGTCGAGGGCAAAATTAAACGAAGGTTGAAAAACATCTTCTTCAGCATCGTTAATACCAAAACCGAAGTTCATACCAAGGTTTCCTACGTCGAAAATTGCCTGTGCGTGTGATTGTTTAGATACGCAAAGATTTAGCGATAATATCGCTGCAAGAATAATTAGAACTTTTTTCATGTTGTATAGTTATAAATAATTAAAAATCAATTTCATCGGGGAATTGACCCGAACTGCTTGCCAATTGTAGGCTGTTGATAATCTGCATATCTGCTGCAGAAATAGTAAAGCCGTCTACATCAGCATTTTCTTTCAGACGTTCTGGTTTTGTGCTTTTTGGCAGTGGGAGGATTCCATTTTGCAAACACCATTTTACACATATCTGAGCCACAGTAACACCGTATTTTTTAGACATTTCGATAAGTTCGGGCACGGCAAACATCTTACCTCTGCCCAGCGGGCTCCACGCCTCTATAAGCATATTGTGCGCCTTACAATAGTCCACCACATAGTTTTGCCGGTATCCGGGGTGATATTCTATCTGGTTTACCATCGGCGCAATGTTGGCTACTTTCAAGAGTGCCTCCAAATGGTGAATCCAAAAATTGCTAACGCCTATTGCCCTAACCTTCTGCATTTTATAGAGGTCTTCGAGGGCGTGCCAAGTTTCGGCATTGAGTTCTGCCCAATTGTCGTATTTAGATGGCGAAGCCGGCCAATGAACAAGATAGAGGTCGAGATAATCGGTCTGTAAGTCGTTGAGAGTCTTTTCAAAAGCACGCATGGTTTTGGCGTATCCACGCTCGGTGTTCCATACTTTGCTTGTTATAAAAAGTTTGCTACGGTCTACACCAGAATTTTTGATAGCCTTGCCAATAAACTGCTCGTTGGCATACACAGCCGCCGTATCGATATGGCAGTAACCGATTTTCAAAGCCTCGGAAATAGTGTCAGCAACCGACTGCTCATCGCGGTTTTCCCAAGTACCAAGCCCTATACAGGGTACTTTGACACCGTTTTGTAAAATAAAGTTGTCCATCGCTTAAATAGTAGTTTTTATAAAATTCAAACAATCAAAATTACATTTTTTTTGTATTAACTATGCAAATAATTTAGATTAATTAACATTTTCTTAAAAAAATTCGTACCTTAGCACTCTAAAAAATAACTCAAAAATGGCAATAGCATACATCAAAGAAGATGTCAATCAACTGACTATATACGACTTAGACGGCAAAATAATATCACGTCCGCAGCTTCCCGAAGGCAGAATAATTGCCAGTGGAACAGATTTTTATGTTACAGAAACCGACAAAGAATACAAAACTTATGGCGATGACGGAACGCTGCTAAACACATACTCCAAAGAGATTGGCTCGTTTGCAAAAATCGTCGACAACCGATGCCTGTTTATCGAAGGCACTGTGCTAAAGCAATACGACAAAAACGGATACGATGTAGAAAGCTCTGCCCTGCAACTCAAAAACTCGCGCGACCGCAAGTCGAACCGCCGCGAAAAACTCGAAAAAGCCGGGTCGATGTTTATCACTATATTAATCATTCTCAACGCAATAGCCGCCGGAGTGATGACCTACACCGAAGACAACACACCCACCGAAATTTGGCTCAACCATTTTTGCGACATAAGTGTTGTAATTTTTATTATTGAGATACTCATAAGAATTTTTTACCGAAAAAAACCGCTCGAATTCTTTACGTGCGAAGACCGTGGATGGAATATTTTCGACCTTATTGTTACAGTGATTTCGTCGCTAAGTTTCTTTACCGGATTGGAAGGCATCGTGGGTGCGCGGGCAATACGTATCTTGCGAGAACTCAGGCTGTTGCGTGTGGCTTCGGGAATATCCAATATGAAACGTGTGCTGCAAGCCTTGCTATTCTCGCTGCCGCAAATTTCGTGGGCAAGTTTGTTTTTTATACTCCTTTATTATATTTACGGCATCACCGGCGTGGAACTTTACGGCGAATGTGACGAACATTTTTCATCGCTTCACCGCACTTTCCTCACTCTTTTGCAGTTGATGACTATGGACGACTGGATGAACATCACCCTCGGCGTTATGGAAACTAACCCATTAGCGTGGATTTATTTCAGCACGTTTATACTATTTGCTTCGTATATTCTTGTAAACTTGATAGTTGGCATTGTGGTAGACTCGCTAAACGAAGTCCACAACCAAGCGATGTCGTCGTCTACTGATGAACTTACCCGCGAGGTGGACAAACTTGAAA
Organism: Bacteroidales bacterium; assembly: GCA_017394445.1. Classification (GTDB taxonomy): domain Bacteria; phylum Bacteroidota; class Bacteroidia; order Bacteroidales; family UBA3824; genus UBA3824. Next base: position 14,943 of record JAFPYT010000251.1, read on the forward strand.
AACAGTTGCAGCACGTTAAGGAACTAATCAATAAAAAAGAAAATAAGGACAACGCCTAAAAAGCATTGTCCTTACAATTCCCAATTCTTAATATATTTTTACTAACGTCCGTCAATCTCTGACAACACCTCTTTGGCGCGTTCCTTAGCGATGTCGAAATTAGAGCAGATATTGAGTTTGTCGAGTTTGTCGGCAAGTCCCGAGCGTTCAAGTTCGGAGCGTACACTTTCGTTGACACCCGAAAGCACTATTGTAACGCCCACAGCGTGAATCTCGTCGATTACTGCGCTAAAATTGTTGATACCTGTGCTATCCATAAAAGGCACGTGGCGCATACGAATCACCAAAACTTTAACCTTGTGAGCCGATGCCAGTCCACGGAGAATCTCACGGTATTTTTTTGCTGCGCCAAAGAAGAATGGTCCTGAAATTTCGTACACATCAATACCTTTGGGCAAGAACGAGTAGTTTTCTAACGGGTCGCTACCCTCGGTAACAGTAAGCACTTGACATTGTTTCGACATACGCTGCATAAAGAGCAAGCAAGCCATAACCATTCCCACCTCGATAGCCACTGTAAGGTCTACCAAAACTGTGATTAAGAAAGTAGCAACCAGTATTACGGTGTCGTACTTAGAGCCTTTGGTGATAGACACAAACGAACGCCATTCGCTCATATTGTAAGCTACCACGATAAGCACACCTGCAAGGCACGACATAGGAATCAATTTGGCATAACTTCCAAAAAACAACATTATCAACAACAGCGTTATTGCGTGAACAATACCTGCAACTGGTGTACGTCCGCCATTTTTAACATTAGTGGCAGTACGTGCAATTGCGCCCGTAGCAGGAATACCACCAAAAATAGGCGATACAATATTGGCAATACCCTGAGCGATAAGTTCGGTGTTGCTGCGGTGGTTGCCGCCAATCATACCGTCGGCCACAACTGCCGAAAGAAGCGATTCGATAGCTCCCAAAACTGCAATTGTGATAGCAGGTTGGATATAATTGCCTATTTGCGACCAATCAATAGCGGGAAACTCAACGCTAAACGACGAAGGAATTTCGCCAAATACAGTTTCGATGGTGCTTACCGGAAGGTGAAAAACAGCTACTGCAACTGTTGTGAGCACGATAGCCACAAACGAACCCGGAATTTTGTCGGTTATCTTCTTAAAAAAGAGCGAAATAAAAATCGTAACAAAAGTAATCACCACTGCTGTCCAATTTACAGTGTTGAAATTAGCGAAATATGCGCCCCACTTACCGATAAAGTCGGAAGGAAGTTCACCCGAAATCGAAAGACCAAAAGCGTCTTTGATTTGTGTGGTAAAAATTGTGAGCGCAATACCCGAAGTAAAGCCCACAACCAAGGGGTGAGGAATAAACTTAATAACCGAACCAAATTTAAACAATCCGAAAAGCACAAGCATAATGCCTGCCAAAACGGTGGAAATCATCAATCCCGACATTCCGTACTGATGCACAATGCCAGCCACCACCACAATAAACGCACCTGTAGGTCCGCCAATCTGCACGCGGCTACCGCCAAGAAAAGAGATTAAAAAACCCGCAACTATGGCGGTTACAAGACCCTTTTCGGGCGACACTCCCGAAGCCACGGCAAACGCTATAGCAAGTGGCAATGCCACAATGCCAACTATTATACCCGACATCAAATCGGTTTGAAACATTTGTTTTGAGTAACCTTTGCGTAATACCGAAAAGAGTTTCGGGCTGAATATTTTTTCCACTATTAAACTGTTTTAAATCAAATTATTATCATATTTTTAGTTGTAAACAAAACGGCATTTACACACCGTTTTATTTTGGGCGCAAAGATACACCGCCCATAATATCTGATTAGAAAAATGTGATTAAGAAATATTTAAAAATCTCTCGCCAAGTCAAATTTCTATTAAGAAAATATAAACAAAAAGAGCATCAAAAAAAAGTGAAAAAAAATTTTCAAAAACATCAAACTTTTTGAGAAACACTACGTAAAAAATAATATAAATACAACAATTACAGCAAGTTGCAAATAATCATTTTCCATAATTTACCCATAATTTTTCACAACAGACATCGTAGCCGGATATTCGTTATCCGGCTTTTTTTGCACAAAAAAAAGAGGCTGTCCAAAAACAGACAGCCTCAAATATAAATCCAAAAATCAATGCTATTCTATTTCATAGAATCTTCAACAGCGGCCTGCGCAGCGGCAAGTCGTGCGATTGGAACGCGGAATGGTGAGCAGCTGGCGTAGTTCATGCCCACGCGGGCGCAGAACTTAACCGAGTTGGGTTCGCCGCCGTGCTCGCCACAGATACCTGTGCGGAGGTTGGGACGTACCTTGCGGCCTTTTTCTACAGCCATTTCGATAAGCTGACCTACACCGTGCTGGTCGAGCACCTGGAACGGGTCTACCTTCAAAATCTTCTTCTCCAAATATACGGGGAGGAACGAAGCGATGTCGTCGCGACTGTATCCGAAGGTCATCTGTGTCAAGTCGTTGGTACCGAACGAGAAGTACTGAGCCTCGGTAGCGATGCGGTCGGCAGTGAGGGCAGCACGAGGTATCTCAATCATAGTACCGATTTCAAACTCGATAGTTACACCGTACTCTGCAAATACTTCCTTGGCTGTTTTCTCGATGATTTCCTTCTGCTGACGGAATTCGTAGAGGATACCGATAAGCGGAACCATGATTTCGGGTTTGGGATTCTTGCCCTCTTTCTTGAGTTCGCAAGCAGCCGAAAGAATTGCGCGAGTCTGCATAGCTGTGATTTCGGGGAATGTGATTCCGAGACGGCAACCACGGTGTCCGAGCATCGGGTTGTTTTCAGCGAGCGAGTTAACACGGCGTTTGATGTCGTCGATGCTTACGCCCATCTGTTCTGCCATTGTCTGCTGACCTTTAAGATCGTGAGGAACAAACTCGTGCAATGGCGGGTCGAGAAGACGGATGTTAACTGGCAAGCCGTCCATAGCCTCAAGAATACCCTTGAAGTCGGCTTTCTGGTAAGGAAGAAGTTTAGCTAGAGCTTTCTCGCGACCTTCAACAGTGTCGGCAAGAATCATCTCGCGCATTGCCACAATCTTCTGATCCTCAAAGAACATGTGTTCGGTACGAGTCAAGCCGATACCTTTTGCACCAAACTCACGGGCGATTTTTGCATCGTGGGGAGTGTCGGCATTGGTACGAACCTGAAGCACAGTATATTTATCGCAAAGATCCATCAGGGCTTTGAAGTCTCCGCTGAGTTCGGCAGCCTTGGTGGCAATTTCACCTGCGTAAACCTGACCAGTAGAACCGTTCAACGAAATGTAGTCGCCCTCTTTGTAGGTAACGCCCTCTATTTCAACGGTTTTGTTTTTGTAATTAACATTGATAGCACCAGCACCCGAAACGCAGCATTTGCCCATACCACGAGCCACAACTGCAGCGTGCGATGTCATACCGCCACGGGCTGTAAGGATACCTTCGGCAGCCGACATACCAGCGAGGTCTTCGGGAGAGGTTTCGATACGAACCATAACAACCTTTTTGCCGTCTTTGCGCCATTCTTGAGCGTCGTCGGCGTGGAATACAATTTGTCCACAGGCTGCACCGGGACTTGCCGGCAAGCCACGTGTAATAACTTTTGCTTTTTTGAGAGCGTCTTTGTCGAACACAGGGTGAAGAAGTTCGTCGAGTTTCTGAGGCTCGCAGCGCATGATGGATGTTTTCTCGTCGATAAGACCCTCGCGAACAAGATCCATAGCGATTTTAACCATGGCAGTGCCAGTGCGTTTGCCGTTACGAGTTTGCAAGAACCAGAGTTTGCCTTCCTGAACGGTGAACTCCATATCCTGCATATCGCGGTAGTGGTTTTCGAGCTTGGTCTGAATTTCGTCTAACTCTTTGTAAATCTCGGGCATAGCCTCTTCCATAGAGGGGTATTTAGATTTGCGCTCTTCTTCAGAGATGCCTTGGAGTTGAGCCCAACGTTTAGAACCTTCGATTGTAATCTGCTGAGGCGTGCGGATACCAGCCACAACGTCCTCGCCTTGAGCGTTAACAAGATACTCGCCGTTGAAGAGGTTTTCGCCAGTGGCTGCATCACGGCTGAAGCATACGCCGGTAGCCGAAGTGTCGCCCATATTGCCAAATACCATTGCCATAACCGAAACGGCTGTACCCCATTCGTCGGGAATACCTTCCATTTTGCGGTAAAGAATAGCGCGTTCGTTCATCCAGCTACGGAAAACAGCGCAGATAGCACCCCAGAGCTGCTCCATCGGGTCGTCGGGGAAGTCGCTGCCGGTCTGCTGCTTGATAGCGGTCTTAAAACGTTTTACAAGGTCTTTAAGTTCTTCAACCGAAAGATCTTTGTCGAGTTTTACGCCACGGATTTTTTTAACTTCTTCTATGATAGCCTCAAACGGGTCGATGTCTTCTTTGTTGACTGGTTTCATGCCAAGTACCACGTCGCCGTACATCTGTACGAAGCGGCGGTACGAGTCGTATACGAAGTGAGGATTATTGGTTTTCTTAACCATGCCCTCTGCCACGGTGTCGTTGAGACCGAGGTTGAGGATAGTATCCATCATACCAGGCATACTTGCGCGAGCACCCGAGCGTACCGAAACGAGGCAGGGGTTAGAAGCGTCGCCAAATTTAGTTTTAGTAAGTTGTTCGATGTGTTTTACGGCTTTTTCTACATCGTCTTTGATAAGACTTACAACCTGGTCTTTGCCCTTTTCGTAATATTCGGTGCACACTTCGGTTGTGATAGTGAATCCCGGAGGAACGGGAACGCCGATAAGGTTCATTTCTGCAAGGTTGGCGCCTTTACCGCCAAGGAGTTCTCTCATATCTGCACGGCCTTCAGCTTTTTTGTCGCCGAACAGATAAACGCGCTTTTTATCGCTCATACTATTGATTATAATTATTTTTGGTTAAAAATTTAATTGTTTTGTTTTGCAAATATAAAGTTAATTTTAATTCTGTGTATATTTATTTGGATTTTTTTTCAATAAAAAAAGAGAGCGGTTTAAAAAAGCCGCTCTCTCTATTAAAAATCAATTACTTGGTTTTCTTCTTTACTACCTTGCCTTTGCTCGTTTTCTGTTTTGTAGCAGATTGCGAGTTGCCGTTGGTAGAATGTTTTTGTGAGTTGCCCGAATTTGTTACCGTAGCGCCATTATTGCTTCGGTTGTCGGTTTGGGTAGTACCCTGTTTTTTACCCTTGCTTGTAGACTGCGCCATTGTAAACGAAGCCGTAAATAGCGAAAGGGCGAGCATTAACAATACTTTTTTCATAGCTCTGTGTCCTTTTAATATTAATAAATGTGTTTACTCTAAAA
>JAFPYT010000252.1 GCA_017394445.1 Bacteroidales bacterium
ACACCAAAAAGATTGTTACCGAAATCACCAAAGACGTTGTTCCTTACATCGAAAAGAATTTCAACGTGCTCACCGATGCCGACAACCGCGCCATCGCAGGATTCTCGCTCGGCGGCCGTCAGACTTTGGCAACAGGTTTGGGCAATCCCGATATGTTCCACTACGTAGCAGCATTTGCACCGGCAATCTTCGGCAACGAGTTTAAAGACAACTTCACCAACGGCACCTACGCCACCCCCGACGTACTTAAATCAAAACTCAAATTTATGTTCCTCGGCACCGGCAAAGACGATTTCTTGATTCAGGCATCGCTCGGTTTGGAAAAATACCTCACCGACAACGGCATCAAGCACACCTTCTACAATCCTGGTGGCGGACACACTTGGATGAATTGCCGCGACTATCTCGAACTCACAGCAAAAGAGTTGTTTAAGTAGACAATCTCTTTATCGGCTCAAATATTTCAAAAATCGGCTCAAAATTGCAATAATTTTGAGCCGATTTTGTATTTGTGTGAGCCGATAAGCAATTTAGTTCTTGCACATCACGGGGCGAACCGAGTAACCATAAAAACGACTATCCCAATCGTTGTCGAACACACTAGTGGAATGTAAGAAGAGACCGCGAGCGCTGACAGAGCTACCAAAAAAGAGCGAAGATGTCCAGTAGTAGCCGTTGGTATTAATGCTCGATGTATTAATATCCCACTTATACCCAGCGACTGGTAAAAAGATATGCGGCACACTTTCAGTATATGCAGCTTTAGGCTTTTTGCCCTTAGATACTTTAACGCCTTTTTCGATTGGTTCCAATGCTTTATAAACCATATATCCGAAATACTTATGTCCTTGTTTATCAGTCTTTTTAGTCCATACCCAGTAACAGTTATTTCTAAGTTCGCTCAGCTCTTCAGCGGTAGGCATACGCCAGTTGCTACCCCAGTTAGCTGTGGCGGCATCATCATTAGGCTCTAACACTTTTAGACTATCGGTGTAGCCATTATCGCCATATTCCTTGCAATACTTTATAAGTTTCTTGTAATCACCATTAGCATATTTGTAAGTTGACCAATTGTAGGTTGTTTTGGTTGAAGTTTCCCCCCAAGCAAAGTAATCTCCACATTCCCACGGATTATTTGCCCCCACATTACAAGTTGCCCAAAGTGTGCCGGAGGGGAGACCAAGGTCAACGTATTCGTGGTTTTGCTGTGATAATGCATTGCCGATATTCATTAATAAGAATGACAAGCTCAAAAGAAGATTTAAAAATATAGTTTTCATAATTGTAATTGTTTAATTATTCTATGCCTCAAATTTAGCATTTTTTTCCAAAAAACAGGAAAATGTGTAACTTTGCGTTAAAACTCGGTAGGAAAATGTGTGATAGTTGGAATTGTCACAGTATTTGGTGAGTTTTACAACAGCAACAAAAGGAAAAAAACAAAGGGACGCACTTGTTGCGTCCCTTCTATTTTTACTTTTCTAATATCTTATTTCTTTTTAGTCTTAACCTTTTTGCCTTTGCTGGTTGGTCCTTGGTATTTTTGGTCGGTGGCGCCAGAATTGCCGTTTACCTTGGTTTTACCTTTGCTGGTATTTTCGTTGACTTTCTCTTTGTTTTGTCCATTGCCATTGCCATTAACTTTTTCTTTGCTATGACCATTGGCATTGCCGTTGCCGTTTACATTGCCGTTGTTGGTGATGCGGGCGGCTTTGGCAGCGTTGAGGAAGTTGACCATTTTTTGGAGGTTGGCATCAGAATACATATTCATGCCGTGTCCGCCGCCGTCAACGAGTGTAAGATCGGTTTTTACGCCTGCGGCTTTAAGATGGTCGTAGAGTTCCTGACCTTGGCAGCAGGGTACTACATTGTCTTCTTTGCCGTGGAAAGCAATCAGCGGAGGGTCGTTTTTGTCGATATAATATACAGGAGTAAGCAGGTTGTAAAGGTCGGGGTTTTCAGATGCCTTTGCGCCAAGGAGAGCCTCCTCAGGACCGCTTGCACCTTCGCCACGTTTGCCACCGCAATCCATATTCATCAAGTCGATAGGGCCTGACCAATCGCAAGCAGCATCTACATTGCTGCTCATATTGGTATATTTACCCACAGAGCCTTCCAAATCCACAGTTACGCTGCCCGATTTGCCTTGTTTGGTGTTTTTGGTAGTGGCAGCAAGCGAAGCCAAATGTCCGCCCGACGAGAAACCAGATGTGGCAATAAATCTTGGGTCGAAACCGTATTTATCAGCCTCGCCGCGTACAAAACGGACAACTGCCTTAATATCATTGATTTGCGCAGGATATTTGGCATCCATCGACGAACGGTGATTGGGCGTTACAACGGCGTAACCTGCATCTACCAAGGCTTTTACAATGGTGGCGATGTCAGCCATTCCCTTTGAACTATTGCTAAACCAAGCGCTGCCGTAGATATGGACAACCACGGGATAAGGTTTTTGAGCATTTTTTGGAATGTAGATGTCGCAGTTGTGATAAGCCTGATCATCGCCGGCATAATTTACGTCGGCTATTTTGTCGGCGTTTTCGAGTTTAACTTCGCGGAACTGAAATCCGCCAAAGCCCATATTTTCGGGCTGTTGTGCGTTGACAGCACCTGCCGCAAATAGCGCAGAGCATATCAACAAGGGTTTTATAAAATTTCTTTTCATATTATTAAATTTTATTTTTTACAAAAGTACGGAATAAAAAATGGAAATACAACAATTAGCTGCAAAAGAAAAAAATGAATCAATATTTGTTATCCTCGCGGTATCCGGGAAGGACGTCCACTTTTTTGAATCCGGCAAGTTTTTAGTGGATTCCAATACAAACGGAGGTGTGATATTCTTCGCGTATTCGTTGCTTATCTTTCAGATTGAACATACATTTGCATAAACAATATTTTATCTACCATGAAAAACTTTAAAGACATATTAAAGGCAACATTGAGCGCCTCAGGAACTAATCTGAAACGATTAGATAAATTCAGTAACTTGCCGTCGGGCTTCCCTTCGTTGGACAGAGTGACTGGCGGCTTGGAAAAATCTAGTCTTACGGTAATTGCTTTGCGTCCGTCGATGGGCAAAACGGCTTTTGTTTTGTCGCTTGCCAACAATCTGACCATGAAGTTCAACATACCAACATTGTTTTTTTCGATAGAAATGAACGATGTACAGCTCACCAACAGGTATATTAGTTTAGTTTCCAAAATCGACTTGTTGAAAATCAAATCGGGCAATCTTGATGATGACGAAAAACAGCAATTGAAGGTTGGCATTGGCAAGGTCAAGAATAATCCATTGTTTTTTCAAACAGAGTTGGTGGAACTTTCGGCAATTGCCAATGAATGTCGGGAGTTCAAAAAACAATACAACGAGGGCGTGATAATTATTGACAATTTGCAGCAAATGAACAATGCCGCCAAGCAACATTATTCGCGCAAACATGAATTGGATTCCGTCGTCAGAGAGCTTAAATTGTTGGCAAAGGAAATCGAATTGCCGGTAATTATTACCTCGTCGGTCAACCGTAATGTTGTGACACGAGGCGGCATGCTGCGTCCGTTTTTGTGCGACTTGTATGGATCGAGCGAAATCGAAAACATTGCCGACGTTATCATATTTATTTACAGACCAGAGTTTTATGGAATTATGGAAGATCCCGAAGGCAACAGCACCGCACAAAGGGCTTCTTTTGTCGTTGCCAAGAATCGCCACGGTTCAATCAATGAGGTGAATCTGTGTTTTAAGGCAGAATATGGCAAAATATGCGAGTGGACACTGTAAAGGGTTATTATTTTCCCTGCCTTCTCCTCGGAATCGGAAATGATTTTTTCGGTGGCTCGTATGATTTAAGCCCCTCGTCGCCGGTAAAGATTTCTACTTCAAAACCCTTTTCGGCGTAATACATTGCCACTTCTACTATGGAAGCATCGCCTATGGACTGCCCATGAACTACGCTTTCGCTCCATTTTTGGGCAAGGACTTTAAGTTTTTCGGGTTTCCATAGTGTGCTTTGCTCTGAAAATGCAGCCCACGGACTTTTTTCGTCGGCGGCATTTATTAAAATGTTAGCAAAACTATCGCCTAAATGTTTTTTATCACCTTTTTTAATATGCGCAATGTGGTTGCCGGTTTCGATGATTGAGGCTATTGGAAGCACAAATGTGGTTCCCGATTTGGCTTCTGTTTCAATTTTGGAATTAACATCTTCAAAGGTAATCGGAGAATTTTTAGTGCCGCAAGTTTCTTTGCCGGGGACTTTGAGCCAAACACATAAAATGCTCGTATCTATTATCAAGACTTTTTTGCTCATAGTTTGTCCTCCGTCATTAAATCGCCGATGCTTGACGATGCCATCAGTTTGGCGAGATTGTCTTTCTCTTCCAAAAGTTCTATTACGCTATTGCCATCTGCGTCACGTTTAACGTAATTGATAAATGGTATCATTTCGCCGCCTAACTCGTTGATCAACGTAGGATTATGCGTAGTGCAAAGAACGTCTACACTGCGTTTTATGGAGATTTCTTTCAACACTTTTACCAATTCTTTTGCACGAGAAGGATGAAGTCCGTTATCGATTTCTTCAATAACCAATAGGCTATGCGGTTTGGCGGTAAGCAATGCTAAAACGATAGCGGCAAAACGGAGTGTGCCATCGCTCATTCCGCGAGCATCAATGGCTTTATCGGGATTCCATTCTTCAAAACAGTAAAGCATTGCATCACTGTTGTTTAAACCGACTGTAACCGCTTGAATTTTTTTGATGTCCTTTTCTGGTAAAGGGCTAACGTATTTGGTAAGTTCGGCTTCAAGTTTTTCCTTTTCCTCGGGATTCAACGCCGCAATAACTCCGGCAATATTGCTGCCGTCGGGTTTTAGTTCGCTGGAAACGGGAGAATAACCGCGCATCTTTTCGGGGATGGGATTGAAGACGAAGAGGTTTTGTAAATCTTCTTTAATTACTTTATCAAAATGTTGCATTTTGTCGACAATCGTCATTCCATCAGATGTTTCGGTAAATAACCGCTGACAATTAGTTCCCTCTGATAAATTTGGAGTTTCACATTCGATACCGTTGCAACTAATTGTGCGCCCTTCATAAATAAAGGCTCCATCTTGGTTGTAAATCTGCACGGCAAATATACATTCATCGTCATTATCTTTAAAGGTAAATTCCAAATTGCAACTATTTTCTCCGCGTTTTATCAACCAATCTTTACCTCCACGTGTGTTTTCGATGGTTTCAAGAAGCCGTTGTTTTGATGTTACAACTTGTTTGGCAAAGTCGAACGCATCAAGCACATTAGATTTGCCACTCGCATTAACCCCGATTAAAACCGTCAGCGGGTCAATGTAAAGCGTTGAATCCTTGAAACTTTTCCAATTTATAAGTCTTAGTTTGGTAATCATAATTATGATATTAATTGGTTACATTAATCCATTTCTTCTATTGGGTATGTTTCATCATAAATATCAATTAGATCTCGACCGTTTTCTTTAATTTTCCAATAGGGAGTGGGTTGTACAGAATATGCTTTACCTAAAAGTTGGGTTGTAATAGGGGTTAGTGTAGTAACATTTCCTTTGTATAGAACATGTTTTTTATCAACAACTGAGCATGTAACATTTTCATCTTGTTTAAAAACAAGTATATCACCTTCACGCAAACCCATATCAATAAAATTAATAGGCGGGCGTTTCGTTCTTGATTTTTCTTGCGCAGCCTTATCTTCTGGCGTTAAAACGTTTTCTATTTCTTGTGTTACTTCATTCGTAACATCTTCGTGTTGGAAAAGTTCAAGAATAGCAATTGCTTGATCAGGATGGATACTGAAAAATTCTCGGTTGGCATTTACTCTTTGAGGAGCGAATGCCGTGTGAAGTGCTTTCTCTATTTTACCACATTCTGACTTTTTCACTTTACATGCAAATTTACACTCAAAAGGTAAAGGAACTCCTGTGGTATATAATTCCCTCAGTCTTGCATCCATCTCACTACGTTCCGTCATTCCAATTTTGACAATACCTGGCATGCATGGATTGGTTAAAACATATACGATTCCTTGTTCTTGTGGTTTGTATGTCATGTTTTGAATAAGTAAAGTAGTATATTTATTATATGATGCAAATGTATGAATTTAAAACAATTTTGCGTTTCAAATTTACGAAAAAATTTAATAAAAAACTACGCTCCTTTATAATATGCGGAGTTTTTCTAATAATACTATTACCGTCTGCATCAGTAATGAAAGTTATAATTGCAATATGGTTCGAAGCCTTTCAAATATGGATCTAAATGCACAATAGTCTATATTTGTAAAACCTTCTTTTTGGTCTAATATATTTGATGCGAACTGCTCTTTTGATAGTGCAAGACTATTGCCCTCAATATCAATAACCTCATCTGCTTGAATTTTTTCATTGCATGGGTTAAGATAATTTTTTACATCATGATTGTTCTTTACTCCAATTTTATTATTTTCTTTTAAACGTCCGTTTTCATTAAACTCGTAGGTTATAAATAACCTACGACCATTTGCATCACGTCTTTTTAAATCGCTGTCCTTATACAAGAATTCAATAGATATACCACTATTGTAATTTCTGAAATCTGGAATTGGAATGCTCATACCAAATATATTATTTGCATATGTTTTGATACCACCTTCATCTGAAATTTTTTTACCATTTGCCTCATCACAGTCAAAAATACCAACAACCTTATATCTGAGAGGGAACAATTTGTATTGATTAAGGATATTATGTAATTTGGAATCACCAAAATCAAAATCGTATTCTAATATATCAACATCAATATCCTCAAATTCGTGATTATCTTTGAAATATTTTAATGCTGCTTTCAAATGCTTCCAATCCGTTTTGCCTTCTGTAATTATGACAGGCTTATTTGCCTCCTTGGTTTTCGTTTCTAAATAATTATACTTGTCCGCGAACCGCTGATTCTCATTCACCATCATATCATACACTTCTGTGAATAAATCATTCTTGGTTGGTTCGCAGACAATGCCGTTATTATCCAAATCAATAATTTGTGACCTTTCGCTTGCTTCATCAGCAAGCCCCATATTCAAAAATGGAGAATGTGAACTTACAATAAATTGAATATTAGGGAATAGATTAAATAGTTTTGGCAAAACTTCTTTTTGCAATGTTATATGAAGATGCTTGTCAACTTCGTCAATTAAGACTATTCCTTGGATATCTTTTAATGGAATATTGTTCTTTAAATTGTCAGATTGCCGCAATATTTCTCCAAATATTGACATTAGGGACAACTCTCCTGACGACAAATTGAATATTGAGGGGCAAATCATAATTTTTTGATTATTAACATCATTCATAATACAGATGCGAGATGCACCTCTATTACGTTCCCCTATGCCAAAACGAATAGTACCTTTGTATTTCTTTGAAAACATAGATTGAGAAAGGATTGTATTTAAGTTGTTCCACAATTCACTTTCAGTTGCTGGAATAAACTGCTGAATTAGCCCTTTCTCGGTTGGTATGAGTAAATTTTGTCCACGTGATTTCAAGTCCAACAATACATCTAAAATCCAATTTGACAAATCTTGCATATCAGAAATCACCTCAATGGGATTAATAAGTTTCCCGTCAAACGAGTTTTTCTGTCTATATTCAAAAGATACTTTGTACGGGTCATTTAAATAACTCGGAAGTTCGTATCTATATGCGGGAAAATATGTTAGAATATTGGACTTAAATAATGATAATATTTTTTTTGTGTCTGTTGCAACCCTATACCAATGTTTAATATTTGAAGTTATGTTGAAAAAATTGCAGATTTCTTGATAAGGAATTTTGTCTGCCAAAGGAACACTTTGATTATATTCATCTTCTGTGCATTTATTTCTTATGTCTATATAATCCCACTTTGAATTTTCATTGATGAATCTCAAATATACAAAAGATGGTTTTGTCATATTGATATTGTCCAATCCTGAGGATACTCGATAATAGTCATTTGAACGGCTTTCAAATTCAAGAGGGAAATTATTTCTTGCTAATTCGTAAAACGCATCAACAATATGAGAGAGAATAGTAGTTTTTCCCTTCCCGTTGATTGCTGTTAAGACTGAAATTCCGTTTTTTTTGAAATCAATTTCAAGGTGTTCGAATGGAGCTCGATTGTGAAATATTGCTTTTTCTAAATAAAATGCCATAATGATATGTTAAGGTCAAAAATTATAAAAGATACACATTTAAAAGTATAAAAAAAAACTCCGTGTAAATATCTTGCACGGAGTTTTTTATATCAAATCAGCCTATGGCTGTTATTTCACTTCCTCATAGTCCACGTCGGTTACGTTATCGCCGCCGTTGTTAGAGTTAGACTGCTGGGTGTTGGCCTGAGGACCGGGCTGAGGGCCTTGTGCGCCTGCGCCGGGTTGTCCTGCGCCTGCATTGTAGAGGTCTTGGCTTGCGGCTTGGAAAACTGTGTTGAGTTTTGCAGATGCAGCGTCGATGGCCGAGATGTCCTGTTTCTGGTGAGCGTCTTTCAACTCTTTGAGAGCCTCTTCGATAGGAGCTTTCTTCTCAGCAGGAATCTTGTCGCCGTATTCTTTGAGAGCCTTTTCGGTCTGGAAGATAAGCGAGTCAGCCTGATTGAGTTTGTCGATACGCTCTTTTTCTGCCTTGTCGGCAGCTTCGTTGGCCTTAGCCTCGTTGCGCATACGCTCAATTTCGTCCTGAGAAAGTCCCGAAGATGCTTCGATACGTATTTTCTGCTCTTTGCCGGTGGCTTTGTCTTTGGCTGTTACGTTGAGGATACCGTTGGCATCTATATCGAACGAAACCTCAATTTGGGGAACTCCACGCATTGCCGGTGGTAAACCATCCAAGTGGAATTTGCCGAGGGTCTTGTTGTCCTTAGCCATTGGACGCTCGCCCTGAAGTACGTGGATTTCAACCGAAGGCTGGTTGTCGACAGCGGTGGTGAATACCTCAGACTTTTTGCAGGGGATTGTGGTGTTGCTTTCGATAAGTTTTGTCATTACGCCGCCCATTGTCTCGATACCGAGCGAAAGCGGGGTAACGTCGAGCAAAAGCACGTCTTTTACATCGCCTGTGAGGATACCGCCTTGGATAGAAGCACCTACTGCAACCACCTCGTCGGGGTTAACACCCTTTGAAGGTTTTCTGCCGAAGAATTGTTCTACCTCGGCTTGAACAGCGGGGATACGAGAGCTACCGCCTACGAGGATAACCTCGTTGATATCGCTTGCCTGCATACCTGCATCTTTAAGAGCCTGACGGCAGGGTTCGATACAAGCCTTGATAAGGTCGTCGCAGAGTTGCTCAAATTTAGCACGGCTGAGGGTCATTACCAAGTGCTTTGGAACGCCGTTTACAGGCATAATGTAGGGCAAGTTGATTTCTGTTGTGGTAGAGCTTGAAAGTTCGATTTTGGCTTTCTCAGCAGCCTCTTTCAAACGTTGAAGAGCCATCGGATCTTTGCGGAGGTCTACGCCGTTCTCTTTCTGGAACTCGTCGGCCATCCAGTCGATAATCTTGTGGTCGAAGTCGTCGCCGCCAAGGTGTGTGTCGCCGTTGGTAGATTTAACCTCGAATACGCCGTCGCCAAGTTCAAGGATTGAAATATCGAATGTACCGCCACCAAGGTCGAATACAGCGATTTTCATATCTTTGCCGCCTTTGTCCAAACCGTAGGCAAGTGATGCAGCGGTAGGCTCGTTGATGATACGGCGAACTTTCAAGCCTGCAATTTCGCCAGCCTCTTTGGTGGCCTGACGTTGCGAGTCGGAGAAGTATGCGGGAACTGTGATAACAGCCTCGGTAACTTCCTGACCAAGATAATCTTCGGCAGTTTTTTTCATTTTTTGAAGAATCATAGCCGAAATCTCTTGGGGAGTATATTGACGGTCGTTGATTTTAACGCGTGGAGTGTTGTTGTCGCCGCGTACAACTTGATAAGGCACGCGCTCAACCTCTTTGTTTACTTGGTCGTAGGTTTCGCCCATGAAACGTTTGATTGAGTAAACAGTGTTTTTAGGGTTGGTGATGGCCTGACGTTTAGCGGGGTCGCCCACTTTGCGTTCGCCGTTGTCCAAAAAAGCTACTATTGAAGGAGTAGTTCTTTTACCTTCTGAGTTGGCAATTACTACTGGTTCGTTGCCTTCCATGACCGATACACATGAGTTTGTTGTACCTAAGTCGATTCCTATTATCTTTGACATTGTGTTTATGTTTTAATTATCGTTTTTAAATTATTAATTACGTTTAGCCATTAATCAATCATTATGCCGTATTTGGAGGTGTCAGTGTCGTTTTATATATGTAACATTTTGAATAACAATGATTTAAATATTTTTTGGCACATTTTGGCATACTGACATAGGCGGTTGAATTATTAAAAAATTACTGCAATTTTGGCAGTTTTGGTGACATTATACTGACAGTATGTGACATTGTGGCATATTTTTTTTTGTAGAGACGTGCCATGGCGCGTCTCCACAATATAATAAATATATGGCGCGTCTCTACAATACAATATAATATAAGGTGTAAAAAAAATCTTCAAAAAAAAGAATAACTAATCGCCAAGGTTGCTATATTTGCAGTTGACTTCAAAAACAAAAAAACGATGGTTACATTTTGTATTGCGCTACTCCTGCTGGTATTGGGCTATTTGCTTTACGGCAAAGTGGCGGAGCGCGTTATCAAGCCCGATTCTAAGGCGCAGACTCCTGCATACGCCAAAAACGATGGTGTGGACTATATTCCTATGCCCACGTGGAAGATTTTTATGATTCAGTTTTTAAACATTGCCGGTCTCGGACCAATTTTCGGTGCAATACTCGGAGCGCAGTTTGGTCCGGCGGCGTATATATGGATTGTGGTGGGCTGCATATTTATAGGTGCTTTTCACGACTATTTTTCGGGAATGATTTCGCTTCGTGAAGGCGGTGCCAACTTGCCTGAAATTATCGGCAAATATCTTGGCAACACTACTAAAACTGTTATGAGAATTTTCTCGGTGGTGTTGCTTGTGCTTGTAGGCGTAGTGTTTGTAAGCCAACCTGCGGGTCTTTTAGAAAAGATAACGCCCGACTGGATGAACAATACTTTTTGGATAGTGGTGATATTTGCCTACTATCTTGTGGCAACGCTTCTGCCCATCGACAAGGTGATTGGCAAGGTGTATCCTCTGTTTGCTTTTGCATTGATTTTTATGGCAGTGGGAGTGCTGTTTATGATTTTTTGGAACGGTATCGAACTGCCCGAAATCACCGACGGATTGTCCAACTGCCATCCCAACAAGGAGACAACACCTATATTTCCTATAATGTGCATCACTATAGCCTGCGGTGCAATCTCAGGTTTCCATGCCACACAGAGTCCGCTTATGGCTCGTTGTCTCAAAAACGAGAATCTCGGACGCAAGGTGTTTTATGGTGCGATGATACTCGAAGGTATTATTGCTATGATTTGGGCAGCCGCCGCCATCTGGTACTACAAGGAGAAGGGTTACGGCGAATCGCAGGCTTCGATTGTGTATTTTATAACTGAAACTTGGATGGGTAAGATAGGTAGCATATTAGCTATGCTTGGCGTTGTGTTTGCTCCGATAACAAGCGGCGACACAGCTCTGCGTAGCGCAAGGCTTATACTTGCCGACTTTTTCAAAATGGATCAGAGCAAAATGTCAAAACGCTTGCTTATCAGCGTTCCCGTATTTATTGCAACTGCCTTGATTATAGTGTATAGTTTAAGCGATGCTGCCGGATTTAACATTATATGGCGTTATTTTGGATGGAGCAACCAGGCCCTGAGCGTGTTTACATTGTGGGCTATCACTGTTTATATGGTAATCACCAAAAAACCGTGGATAATGGCATTTTTGCCTGCGCTGTTTATGACAATGGTGTGCGCCACATATCTTCTGCTCGCACCCGAATGTCTAAATCTCGACCATACAATAAGTTACATTATTGGCGGAGTGGTTACAATAGCATTTGCAATAGGATTCTTTGTTTGGAAAGGGAAAAGGAAAGAAACAATTGAGAATTAACAATTCTAATTATGAATTATGCATTATGCATTAAAGAATCTCTTCTTCGTCTTGGCGGCATATTTCTACTTTTAGGATAAAGTAGTCGGTGCCGTTGACGGGGATAAAGAGGTATTCGAGTTTGCCGTCGGTTTTGCGGGCAATGTCGATAAGGCCGAGACCTGCGCCGCCACGGTCGGAGATTGTACCCTCGCGCAACTGCTTTTTATACATAGCGTTGAGTTCTTCTTTGGTGGCGTTGTTGACACATTCGAGAGCGGATGTAAGACGTGCTATATCGTTTCGGTTTACCTTGTTGGCGGTCATTATGTAGTAGATGCCGTCTTTGCGACCGAGCATAAACAATCCGTTAACAAGGCTGAACTCGGTTTGAAACTCGGTGCTGTGCTTCTGCATATTCTGCAAAATCTCCACGAGCGAGTGATGCACACGACGGCGTACCTGTTTCTGCTCGTTGGAGGTTTCCATCTCCTCCTCGTTTTTTTCGGTAAACATCTTTACCACCTGATGGGTAAATTGGCCAATGTAAACTACTGATATACCGTTTTCTATCAGCTCGTCGTATAGGGCGAGCACGTTATGCATAAAGTTTCTGTCGAGTTCCATCGAAGGAGTCTTTTCGCTCATAATAGTTTTGTTGTGTTTGTATAAAATTATGCAATGCAATTTAAAAAAAATATACATTGCTGTCAAGTGTTTTTTTAAAAAAAATTAAAAAAACTTAAAAATGTTAAGCAATAAACGTGCTAAAAGGGGTTGTCAAGCGAAAATATTTTTTATTTTTCTTGCTTTTCAATAGCGTCAAGGCTATCTTTGAGGTCAACTATCATAGCACGGATATTTTTTAGCGACTTAATTACCTCAAAATTAGAATCATCCTTGTCGGTATTATTTTTAAGGTGTTGTTTAGCTCCATCGAGAGTCATACCGCGTTCTTTAACAAGGTGGTAGATTTTGTGAAAATTTTCTACATCCTTAGGAGTAAAAAGGCGGTTTCCCTTAGCGTTTTTTTGTGGTTTGATAATGCTGAACTCTTTTTCCCAATACCTTATGAGCGAGGTATTTACGTTAAACATTTTGGCCACTTCGCCAATAGAGTAAAAGAGTTTTCCGTTTTTTTCAGTTGCTTCTAATTCCATGGTTTTCAGATATTTGTTAATATATTAGTCGAGGCATAGACCTCCGTTGTTTGCCATCATTTTTAGTTTGTGATAATTTTCGGGATTAATATCCTCGAAAAAGAAATCTATCGGATTGATTGATTTGCCTTTATAAGTGATTTCGTAGTGGAGGTGAGCGGTAAGCGACTTGCCAGTATTGCCCACAAAGCCGATAGTTTCGCCACGTTTTACTTGCTTTCCATAACGCACCACATAGTCGCTCAAGTGCGAATAGATGGTTTTAAACCCATTTTTGTGGTCGATAATCACCATAATGCCGTGGTCGCGTTTTTCGCCAACATATTCTACAGTGCCCGAAGCTGTGGCATTCACCACAGTACCTTTTGGAGCGGCAAAGTCGATACCCTTGTGCTGCTGCGGAGTTTTGTAGATAGGGTCGAGTTTTTTTCCGTATCCATAGGCAAGATATTTAAGGTTTGCGTTGTCGAGAGGCATCACCGACGGTATAAATTTAAGGCTGTCTTTATGCATCTCAAGCACGTCGAAAAGAGTATTTACCGTGCTGTCTTCGCTACTCAGCATGTCTGCCACATTGTTGGTGGTAGAGTTATAATGCTTGGCAATTTGCGAAGCGTCGAGACCTTCGTAATTGTATTCGAGCGAATCAGAATCTTGAGGAGGAACGGTGCTGAATATAGCGCGGTAAATTTCGCGGTCGCGGTCTTGAAGGTCGGCCATCACATACGTGGTTTGTTTGTAACGGTCGTTGAGCTGACCATAAACTTCCTTAAGCACCTCGTTTTCGCGTTCGGTTTTGCGCTGACCCGGGGTTTTGATAGTGTACGAGATAGTAAGAAAAACCACAAAGCCGATACTCACGGCTGCAAACAACTGTGTTAATATCGAGAAAAAAATCTTTTTACCCTTTTTTTTGTCGGTTTCTTCAAAAGAAAGCGAATCAGGGTCGAATGTGTACTTATCTTCTGACATAATAAAACAAATAATCTGTCTACGGTGCAAATTTAGTCGTTATTTTTGAGAAAAATTATAAAACCCGAAAAAAAATTATTATTTTTAATATACTAATACACAGCACATTTCGGTAAAATTGAAAAAATATTTAAATAAAAAGCGTAAAAAATGCATACGTCGACGATTTTTTTTCGTATCTTTAACAGCAAAAAACAAATGCCCTTATAAGGTATTTTGGCATGAAAAATGCACCTTTTTAACTTAAAACAAAAAGTAGCAAACATGGATATAAAGTTAAAAATCAACGACGTAAAAAACCACAAATGCGAATACGACATTACCGGAGAGATTTCGGTACAGAATGTCAGTGCCATAATGGCCGAGTTTGCTAAAACATTGCCCGACTGCACCGACCTTACCATCAACCTGCGTAAGACCGACGGATTTGACACAGCGGCATTTCAAATGTTCTATTCGATAAAGAATAGTTTTGTACGCGACAAAAAACAACTTAAAGTAACCTGCGATCTTAGCGACGAAACCACCACGTTGCTCAGTCATTGCGGAATCAACAACCTTGCCGAGGTGCTCAGCA
>JAFPYT010000253.1 GCA_017394445.1 Bacteroidales bacterium
AGACCGATAACTGTCTGATGCAGCGAAACGTGGTTCAATACGCTACCAAGCACATACTTGCAGTTGGGAGTCTGCATAGCAAGTTCCACAGCCTCCGAAATTGCAGTACCGAGACTTCCCTGATAGTTGGGATTGGCAGTGATAATGTCCTTACCTGCGCGTGTGCCCATACTTGGCGATGCCACCACCTGAGCACCGTAAGTCTGCATAATTAAGCGGCGGTAGGGCTTTTGGTTGTAACTGATTTTTACCATAAACACAGCGAGTTCAAGTCCAAACACCTTGGCAGCGTACGACAGAGCCGCACCCCACTGACCTGCGCCGGTTTCGGTGGTGATATTAGTAACGCCCTCTTTTTTGCAGTAATAAGCCTGCGCAAGAGCCGAATTAAGTTTGTGGCTTCCCACGGGACTCACGCTCTCGTTTTTAAAATAGATATGAGCGGGAGTGTCCAAAGCCTTTTCTAATCCGTAAGCACGCACAAGAGGAGTTGAGCGATAATTTTTGTATTGATCGCGCACCTCTTCGGGAATATCAATCCAAGCGTGAGTAGAGTCTAATTCCTGTTCGGAGCAAGCACGGGCAAATAGAGCCGAGAGTTCGTCCACTGTGATAGGCTTACGAGTGCCGGGGTTGAGCATAGGCAGCGGCTTGTTTTTCATATCAGCCACAATATTATACCATTGAGTAGGAATGTCCTTCTCTTGAAGGAAAAAACGTTTTTGACTTTCCATAATTAGTGTGTATATTAAAAAAATACAATAATTGTTACGCCGCAAATATAAAAAAAACTGCGGAATGCAAACCGCAGTTTTTACAAAAAATTGCGGAATGCAAACCGCAGTTGTGTTACCTATGCACAATTTCAGCAATCACCGGCACAACGGTCTTGGTTGTCTGAGCCGAAAAACTTATTCCGCTCTGCGAAAAATTGATTTCGCCCGATGGTGCGATTTTGCCACCCAAAGCAGATGAAACCCGATTGTAAAATGAGCCGTTGCCGTTGCGAATTTTTGATACAATTGCATTAATGTCAAGTTCTTGCGCCGAATAAAGTACGCACAGGTAGTCCTTGCCAGTTGTGTTGTCCATCTCAACAAACCACTTTTCGTCGGGGATTGCGATGTTGTTTGACTTGTAGGTTAAAGCGGGCGATATCTTGTCGTTAGGCGGGAACACCTTGCTGACGTTGTTTTGCAAATCTGAACCTATAACATACACGTATGCTGGCTGATTATTAGATATATAGATTCGGTAACGGGTCCCCGAAATGTATTCGCCAGAGATTTTATAAATGCCGTTAGATAGCGTTCCGCGCATTTCCTCGCCGGTTGAGAGTTGAAGACGGAGCGAACCGGATAGGTGGTGGCGGTTGTTTACAACAGATGTATTTTTCCTAACTATCATCTGCATAGCGTAATTAGTGTAACGGCAAAAATCGCTGTAACGAATCCAACAAAAACCGTTATTGCCCCAAGTAACGCCCCAACTGTTAATTACCTCAAATGCGCCTCCGTATTTGTTGTCATCGTAACTAACAACGCACATAGAGTGTCCTCCATAGTTTCCGCTCGCATCACCGTTCCACAAATCGGAACGTACACTTTTGAATGACCTATAACATTTAAACGAAATCAAAACGGGATTGTCTTCTGCCAAAGCCTTTTTAACAGCGCGGATACGCAAATTAGCATCGGTCTGCTGCTGATTGAAAAGCATCGTAGGACGTTCGGTTTTATATTTCTCTGCCTGAGAATACAATAGGCTTGCGATAGTGCTTTGACAATGGTATGGCAAATTACTAAGTTTTGGAACACCTTTAAGCCAAATTGTTTCTAACGCTTTTTTTGTGCTCGAACCGTTTTGACAGTTATAGTCGTCAAAATCTTTTATGAGCGTATAGACAAATGTCGGCGAAAAAGTTTCGGATGTTATCTTTTGACGGTCAGTCCAGCCATTGTCACGAGCCTCGCATATTGTACGCGCATAAAACGCGGTGCTCCAACTCGGACATGTTCCGTAATCACCTTGGTCGCCCGGATACGGACACCACTTGCGCAACGAGTACGACGATGGCAACGCTCCATAGTCCCGGGTTAAAAGTTCAACCTGACGCGGCACTTGCTCTATTTCGGCAGGGTCGAAAACCTCGCCCATACGATATGTCTGTGCATTTAATAATACGCTTAATAATAATAAGTTAGAGAAAAATATTACTTTTTTCATAGCATTATCGGTTTAAAATAACATCTTCAACTAACGAACTCTGAGTCCATGGAATCTGGCTCTTGTTGCCGGACGTTACTATGCGAGATACTTCATGAAACACCTGTGTAAGTGTCCAATTTTTATGACCCAATGCCGCAATCAGCGCGTTGGCATAACGGCGGTCGTCGGGAGCGGCTTTGCCCGAAGTTGTGGAATAGGCGAAAAAGGCGTTCGTGGCAGACATCGGTCCAAACCCGGGAACGTGCAGAATGTCGCGGCAAGGATTGTTTCGGCAAGCATCAAGGATTATTACCTTCTTATCCGCACCCGAAATTGCGTTCAAGACATAGACGGCATCAACACTTTCGTTACGCAAAGCGTTATCGTCGCAGACAGTTGCATCAACAGGTATAAAATAGTTCTTGCCATCGATTTCCATACCGTGTCCTGCGTAATAAACCACAGCCACTTCACTGTTATTTGCCTGATACTTAAAACTATTGAGGACATTTTTAAAAGCGTTGTTTGTAAGGTCGGTCTTTAAAGTTACCTTAAAGCCCAACGCCCTGAACTTGGCAGCCACTGCGGTGGCATCGTTGGCTGGATTAGTCAACGGCGAATTATTGTAATTTGCGTTCCCAATAATAAGCGCAACGCGGTTGCCCATGGGCTTTACCGGAGGTTGGGACGACACGTTTACTGTCAAACTTTTAGATATAGTTCCCGCTGCATTAGTAACCGAAACTGTAATAGTGTTACAGCCTTGATTCAATGTCAAATCCTTGTTCAAGGTAAAGTCGTTTCCGTCGTTTTTTACAGCCATAAATCCGCGTCCGATAGACACCGAAACGTTTGTAATCTGCGACGGAGATTTAATCCCTGCCTTCAAGTGATACGAGGTTGAGGCAGAGGATGATGGAGAATAAAAAGCGATGGCGGCTGTATTGTTCGACGGCGTTGGATTATCTTGCTTCGGGTTAGGCGTATACTTAACGCCAAAAACATATAACAACATATTAACAGCCAAACCGTTGCCGTTGTCAGCCGCTTTTTTGTACCATTCGATAGCCTTTTTGTCGTCGGGCCAACAGCCGTAGCCCATCTCATAGCATTGTGCCAATTCGTACTGTCCATTGGCGTAGCCTTGGTTTGCCGATTTCTGATACCATTCAAACGCCTTTTCGTAATTTCTTTGATTGTGGTAATAATTGCCCAAAGCATGCTGAGCCCAAGCCTCGCCTTTGTTGGCATAAGTCAATAATTCGTTATAACTCCATTGTTGCGAATAAGTTACGATTGACAGCATTAGAAGTAACAGCATCAAAAAACCTTTTTTCATAATCTAATCCTCCTTAATTATTGATTGTATAAATCTCTGAGACGGCGTTTTGCGGTAGAATTGCCTTCTGCTGTAAATATGTCAATTTCATCCCAAAATTCATATAAAACACCGATAAAAACTACTGCTGACATATTTTCTTGGTTCATTGCCTTTGTATACCAATATTCTGCATTTTTATAACTTTTAGGCACACCAGTTCCATCCGCATAATGATCGCCTAATTGAATTTGCGCCCAAACAGAACCTCCAACGGCTGCTTTCTTATACCATTCAACAGCCTTTGCATAGTTTTCTTCAACATCATCGTAGTAACGCCCAATTTGGTATTGAGCCAATGCGAATCCTTGATTTGATGCCTTTTGATACCAATATAATGATTCTGTCTTGCTTTTTTGCACACCGTTCCCATTGACATATATTTTTCCCAATTTATATTGCGCCCATACAAATCCCTGCTTGGCTGATTTTAACAACCATTCTGCCGCAGTAGAATAATTAATTGCGACACCGATACCGGTATAATAACATATCCCTAAATTATACTGCCCATAAGCATTGCCTAAATTTGCAGATTCTTTGAAACATGCCACCGCCGCAATTGTATTGCCATCTTGATAATATTGCCAACCTTTTGCATTATAATCAGAGCCATTAGGTGTCTGCGCATACAATATAACATAACTTATTATTAATAAGTACAATACAAATATTTTTTTCATCTTATTATAGTTTAATTGTTAGTTCAAATCATTTAAAGCCTGTTGAGCCACATTAAGACCTTGATTTGCTGCTTGCTGATACCAATATTTTGCTTTAGACATATCTGCATGCACCCCAGCACCAGTTTCATAACACACACCCAAATTATACTGAGCATCAGCATAACCTTGATTAGCGGCTTTTTGATACCATTTTGCCGAAACATAGTCATCTTTATTACATCCGAAACCATGATGATAGCATATTCCCAAATTATACTGGGCTTCGGCATGACCTTGGTTCGCAGCCTTTTTAAACCATTCTACCGCTTTATAAGCATCCTTGTTTTTACCATAGCCGAAATAATAACTAACACCAACGTGAAACTGTGCATCAACATAACCTTGGTCGGCAGCCTTCTGATACCAATATGCTGCTTTGTTATAATCCTTAGTAACGCCCAATCCTTTGGCATAGCATGAACCGACTTCAAATTGAGCCCATGCTTCGCCTTTTTCGGCATAGCGAAGCCAACTTTTATAGTTTTCATAATTGTTTTGAGCATGATTATTTAAATAACACAACAAAACACAAAAAAGGCAAATAATCTTTTTCATATAAACCATTATTTAAGTTAGACATTATCGTAATGTTTGGAGCATTTCTTTTGCATCAGCATCACCCTGCGCCGCGGCTTTCTGATACCAATATTTTGCTTGTACAAGATTTTTAGGCTTTCCATCCCCGTTATAATAACAATCCGCCAAATTACACTGGGCATTAGGATTACCAGCCTTCGCTGCTTTTTCGTACCAATATACAGCCTGATTAATATCCTCTTGCACTCCATAACCTGAATCATAACAAATACCCAAATTACATTGAGCCATAGCATCACCTTTGTCTGCTGCTTTGCGATACCATAGCACTGCCAATGATGGGTTTTCGTTAACACCATATCCATCTTGATAACAGCAACCCAAATTATACATTGCGGTTACATGCCCCTGATTAGCCGCCTTTTGATACCATTCTACCGCTTTTGCAGGACTTGGCGCCACACCAATCCCCTTCTCGTAACACACAGCAACTTCGTACTGCGACTGCGCTTTGCCCTTTTCGGCTTCGGTAAGGCATCTGCGGAATGTAATGTAATCACCTGCATTTTGTGCATTCGCACACATAAACCCGATGGTCATAACCATCACTAATGTCAAAAATCTTTTCATGACTTTTTCTCCTTTTACTTTGCTAACCCCCTCCTCAAAAAGCCATAAAAAAATCGGCGCGAACCGTATCCTTATGTGCTTATTCCACAAAAGAGGCTCTGGACTGCCTACAAGAATAAATAAACACGATACGGTTCACGCCATAAAAAAAGCGTGAACCTTTCGCGCCGTCTCTAATTCTTGTAGAAATTGTCCAGATTTCTTTTGTGTAGAATCAGGCGTTAAGATTTATACTATATTTAACTAGTTAACTATTTATCTGTTTGTTGTTTAATGTTTTAAATTGATACTTATTGTTTAGTACCGGCGGCATTGCACCATCCGTACACTTTACAAATATAAG
>JAFPYT010000254.1 GCA_017394445.1 Bacteroidales bacterium
ACATTGCTACTAAGCTGGTCGGGAGCACTTGTGTAGTTAACCATCTGACGGCCATTATATTTAACCGCTCCAGCTTGAGTACCAAACCACATAAAACCGTCATTGTCTTGGAAAATGCACATGATATCCTCCTGAGGCAAACCTTGATCGGTTCCGTAGAATACAAATGGGAAATATCCCGTTTGATATGTCTGATACATAGCCACTAAGTGGTTTTGAGCCGCTTTGTAAGGAATACCGGCTTGCTCCATAAACGCATCGTCCAAAATGCCACGTGCACTTGCCGAAACAAGAAATTCAAGGATTTTTTGACGCAATTTAGGTTGATTTTTCTTGATTCCCCAACCTACCGAACTGATTTCGCCAAGCACAAACTTCGACTCCAACTGAGGATATTTAGGAAGGCTGTAAATGTCGAAGTTGACTATGCAGTAGTCGGCGCGACCGCTCATAATTTCGCCAAAAAATTCGTTTGCCTCCTTATAATAATAGTTGGTAATATCGTTGTCGATTAATGCCTCTTCGTAAACAGATCCCTTTGATGTAACGCCTCTAAGTTTGTGAAGGTCGTTAATATTCTTGATATCCAGATTCTTGTTGGCCACCACAACGTTGGCAGTAGGCAGCACGTCCACAATGTCGATTTTCTTTAAACGCCAATCGATGGGGGCAAGAAGGTCGCAAGCCACGTCGATAGAGTTGAACCATTCGGGCGTGTAACTGCTGTCGCGGACTATTTCGCCATTACTATCGCGGAAATAATCCGAAAGATTGGGGATAATTCTAATTTCAAAATCAAGACCGAGATGTTTGGCAAATTCACCTGCAAGATAATGATTAAATTGCTTGATACCGCTTGAGTGGTAAACCATTTCACGGTCGCGAAGACCAACTATTAGCTTTCCTGACTCCATAATCTCATCAAGGTCGCGATAGTTTGACATCTCCTCGGTAGATTCCGAATATGAGTTAATTATCTCATTGTAAGATTGATAGTTAACACCAAATTTAGAAGTAAACAACTTATTCAAAACACCGCTTCCTTGCATCATTGCAAAAAAGTCGTCGATGGCGGTGCGGAGCGAACGGTTGCCTTTTTCCACAGCCCAACCCACATCATCGGGTTTGGCAATAGGGAATGCAAGTTTAAACTGCTGATTATCATTAACAAACTGCAAGCCGAGGTAAGATACTGTAATAAAACCGTCCACTTTGCCCTGACGAGCCAACAACTGCGATTCTTCTTCGCTCTTGGTGGTAACTATTGTGATGCCGCCGCCTATCAAGTCGTTGATTTTTTGAAGGTTGGTGGCATACGATGAGTTTTCGAGAAGTGCTATGCGCAAACCTTTTAAATCTTTGTAACTCTTAACGTTGAGCTTTTTGTCCGACTTGTGATACGATTCGGGCAACATAAAATTAGTAAAAAGCGTTTTTTTAGTTTTTCGCTTACTAACTATCAACAAGTCTGACACATCCATAACGCCGGCAAAATCAAAGAATTTTTCGCGCCAAGCATATATATAGGTAGTACCGCAAATAAAGTCGGCACGGCGGAGTGCGTCGGGAGTGTAACTGATGCTGTCGTTGGTTTGATAATCGGGGGGAATAACGCCGTTGTGCGAGAAAATTTCGTTCCACGAGATTGTAACAATCTCTAAATCAACATTTAAGAAACGAGCAAATTCCTTGGCAAAGTTGTAGTTTACGGTTTGTTTGCCGCTTTCGGTAAAAGCCACGCGTATTACTCCACTACGGCGAATCTCATCGAGTGTACGCGCCGTAACTGTTTGAGTTATTGCATATAATAATATCAGTAATATTGATAAAAATCTCTTCATCTAATTTAAAACATTACTAAAATGCCGCTTGGCTTTTAAAGTGCAAATATACGCAACTTTATTTGATTCCGCTAATTTTTATACAATTTTTGTGCCTTATGATAAAAAAAATGATTATCGCGAGAAAGTTTTTTTTAGAAACGTTTCATCAAAATCCCTATTACTAGGTATTGCAAGAGGCGAAATTCCGCTCTACCTTTGCACCGTACAAAAAAAAGGTATAAGCCTTTCACGATTTTGATTGTTTGTTTGATTTTTTTATCGCAAAAAACGCCCCGAAGTGATTTCGCCGGCGTTTTTTTATGATGTATAAATCAATTTCCATTCATCGAATACACTATCCGTTTCATTTGTGCGTCAAACTCCTCGGCACGGGTGGATTTTATCATCGCAAACACCTGATAATAACATACTTTGCCTTCGTAAATTGCAAGGCGGATGTACGATTTGTCGGTGTCGTATTTGGCATTGTAGGCAAAGACTCTGATTTTAAACGAGTTGACAGTAGTATCGGTATTTTCCGAAACGTCAAATCTCTGCGCCTCGGCTTTGAGATTTGAAATCACCATCGAACAATATCCATCGAATCCTTTGGCTGATGAAAACACTGCGGCTGAATCGGGATTTTCGGATATATAATTATCAATTAATGCGTTATAGGCAGAAATTGTGTCGGCAATCACTATCACCGAAAGACTATTGTCGAGGTTGCCATACTGCAAAATGGCGTAATTGTTAAACCCTTTGAGCGTGTGCATATCGGGCGGAAGCATCAGCGAAATGGTTGAATCATTGGATTTTACCTCTACCCAATTATCTTTGGGCGCACAAGCGGCAAATAATGTCGCAAGTAATATTGATATTATGGTAAGTTGCTTATACATAACTATTTATTCAAACTTTTAAGATAATTGTCGATACGTTTTAATCCTTCCTCAATGTTTTCGAGACTGTTGGCATAAGAAAACCTTATAAATCCCTGACCCTGAGAGCCAAAGTCGGTGCCCGGGGTAACGCCTACGTGGGCATTCTCCAAAATATCAAACGCAAATCGGTACGAATCGTTGGTATACTTGCGGGCGTCGGCAAACACGTAGAACGCGCCTTCGGGTTCGGCGGCAATTCCAAGACCGATTTTGCGGATGGCAGAAACCATAAATTCGCGGCGTTGATTGTAGATATTGCGCATATTTTCAACATCTTTGCCGGCGTGGAGAATGGCCTCTAAACCTGCCTCTTGCGATACCGACGGGGCGCAGATAAACAAATTCTGCTGCATAATCTGCAACTTACGCATATATTTAATAGGTGCCACAATGTAGCCAAGGCGCAATCCTGTCATTGCATAACGTTTTGAAAATCCGTTGATTACAAATGCATCTTGCGAGTATTCTAAAATAGAATGAGCCTTGTTTTTGTAAACAAGTCCGTGGTAAATTTCGTCGGAAATCACTGTTACACCGAGGTTTGCAATGGCTTTGAGAGTTTCGCCATCGATAACGCTACCAAGCGGATTCGACGGTGATGTTACAAAAATTGCACGGGTTTTTGAAGTGATTTTTGCCTTGATATCATCGATATTGATTTTAAAACCATCGTCGGGATTGAGCATCACCTCCACAGGCACGGCGTTGGCAGCAAGGATAAAATTGCGGTAGCACGAATAGCCGGGATTAAAGATTATCACCTCGTCGCCGGGGTTGCAAAGCAGTTGCAGCACCATAAGTATCGCAGGCGACGAACCTGACGTAACCACCACATTATCAGCACTAAAATTAGTACCGTATTCGCGTGCGTAAAGGTCGGCGATAGCCTCGCGGAGTTTTACTGTTCCAAGCGAATGAGTGTAATGAGTAAGTCCTCTAACCATAGCCGAAGCCACAGCCTTTTCCACGCAGTTAGGCACATTGAAATCGGGTTCACCCACCTCCAAATGAATAACGCTAACTCCCTGATGTTGCAGTTCTTGTGCGCGTTCAAGCACCTCCATCACCATAAAAGGCGACATTTTGTCGATATTATTGTTCATAAAGATACATTTTTTGCACCGCAAAAATATGGATAAATAAGGATAATGGCAAAAGAAATTTTCTACAAGGTTTTGGGCTAAATCTCACTTTTTTTGGGTACATTTAGCCCGAAACCTTGTAATTTTATTAGAAAAGTGTTATATTTGCAGCATAAAAACTTAATGATATGCACAAGAATACCGACATATTGGTGGGCAGAAAGGGCGAAATCAACCGTTTGAAATCCATTATGGAATCAAACGAGGCTGAGTTTGTGGTGGTGTATGGACGCCGCCGCGTAGGTAAGACCTTTCTTGTAAACACCTTTTTCAATGATAGTTACACTTTTAAACTCACCGGGTTAGCACAAAAAAACAAAAGCGAGCAACTCGCAAATTTTGCGTCGGCTCTCAACCGTTACGGCAACAAAAAATACACAAAGCCGCGCACTTGGTTTGAGGCTTTTGAAAGTCTCCGCAACCTTTTAGAAAATGCCAAAACCGTTGGCAAACGCATCATTTTTATCGACGAACTGCCTTGGATCGATACGCAAGGCAGCAACTTGGTATCGGCATTGGAGCATTTTTGGAACGATTGGGCTGCTACGCAAAACGACATTGTGCTTATTGTGTGCGGGTCGGCTACTTCGTGGATTACCCGCAAAATTCTCAAAAATCGTGGCGGACTACACAACCGTGTTACTCAGAAAATTTTTGTACGTCCGTTTACGCTCGCAGAGTGCAAGGAATATCTAACAAGCCGTGGCATTGTATTGGAAAACAAGGATATAGCCGAATGTTATATGATAATGGGCGGCATACCTTTTTATCTTAAACAATTGCGGCGTGGGGCAAGCCTCGCCCAAAATATCGACGAAATGTTTTTCTTAGAGCGGTGCAGCCTCGACGGTGAATTTGAGGCTCTCTATGCCTCGCTTTTCGACAATGCGGATTACTACATAAAAATTGTGGAAGCGTTAAGCACTAAAAACAAGGGACTTACACGCGAAGAGATTATCAAGACTGCCAATTTGGAAAACAACGGGCACCTCTCAGAAATTCTCCAAAACCTTATCGACTGCGATTTTGTGCGTTGTTACAAGGGATTTGGCAACAAGGTGAAACAAAGCATTTTTCAACTCATCGACCATTTCACGCTGTTTTATTACAAGTTTATCAAGAAAAACGGCGGCACGGGCAAAGCATTTTGGCAGTTTCAACAAGGCACACACCAACATTCTGTTTGGGCGGGTCTCGCTTTTGAACAATTGTGCCTCAACCATCACCACCAAATAGAACGTGCACTTGGAATTTCGGGCGTAATGACCAACTGTTTTTCATGGATTTCGCCGTCAGATGCCGATGAAAAAGTACAAATCGACTTGATTATCAACCGCGCCGACAATGTTACGGATATTTGCGAAATGAAATATTACGATGGTGAGTTTGTTACCGCAAAAGCCGAATACGAAAGACTTCTGCGTCGTCAACGGGTGTTCAAACAATACAATAAAATCAAGAATACTGTACATCTTGTGCTAATCACCACCGACGGACTCAAACAAAATACATATTCATCTGTATTTCAAAATATTATAACCATAAACGACTTATTTACCAACTAATTTTATGCAAGGTTTCGGGCTAAATCTCACTTTATTCGGGTACATTTAGCCCGAAACCTTGTAAAATTCACATTTCATCCAATGTCTTCATCAATCCGTCTACAGCTTCTTCGATTTCGGCGTGGGTGATGATTAGCGGAGGGGTGAAACGGAAGGCGTGGTCGCGGAAAAGAAAGGTGTCGGTAACTACGCCTTTGTTTAAGGTTTTGTGCCAAAAATTAGACATATCTATCGAATGGTCTACCTCTATTCCACGGAAAAGTCCAAGTCCCCAGGTGCGGATTACACGAGGATGCTTTTCGATAAGAGATGCAAAATAGTCGCCTTTTTCGGTTGCGGTTACTACAAGATGCTCATCCTCAATAACATTGATATTAGCAAGTGCGGCAGCAGTGCAGACAGGATGTCCTCCAAAAGTGGTTATGTGTCCCAGAATCGGATGGTCGCAAAACACCTCCATCATCTTTTTGTCTGCCACAAACGCGCCAATGGGCATACCACCGCCAAGACCTTTGGCAAATGTTACCACGTCGGGCACTACGCCAAAATTTTCAAAGCCAAACCATTTGCCGGTACGCCCCCACCCCATTTGCACTTCGTCTATTATTAAAAGTGTGCCGGTGGCGGTGCAACGCTCTCGCAATGCCGCAAGCCATCCGTTTTCGGGAATATTAAGTCCGCCCTCGCTCTGAATAGCCTCAGTGATAACGCAGGCGGTGTTTTCGGTAATCTGCGCAAGGTCGTCGAAACTATTGAAATTCAACATTCTAACGCCCGGCATCAGCGGACGGTAAGCCGATTTGAAATACTCGTCGCCCCAAATGCTCGACGCGCCAATCGACGACCCGTGGTAAGCCTTTTTAAATGCCACAACCTCAGGACGATGGGTGTATCTTTTGGCAAGTTTTATTGCTCCGTCGGTGGCTTCGGTGCCGATGTTGACAAAATACACCGAATTGAGCGACGGCGGCAGAAGGTCGGCTATTTTTTTTGCCAGCATCACCTGCGGATACTCCACAAACTCGCCGTAAACCATCAGATGCATATATTTTTCTGCCTGATTTTTAACTGCTTCCACCACTTTTGGATGGCAGTGTCCCACGTTGGCTGTGGAAATTCCCGAAACTGTGTCGATATACCGTTCGCCGTCGGGACCGTAGAGATACACGCCCTTGGCTCTAACTACTTCTATATTTAAAGGTGTAAACGAAGTGGGCGCCACGTGGCGCATAAACAACTGTCTTGGAGTCTCTATCATTGCTCAAAAAATTTTGCGTTAATACGGTGCAAAGATAGCAAAAAAAAAGTCCCGCCAACCTTCTTGATTGCGAGACCCTTTATAGATAATTGATAGTGAGATTAGTATTTTTTTGAAGCGGAATTGTCTGATAAAAAACGCGTTTGATTCAAGATTTATAGTTATGAGAATAAATGCCGTCGGCGAAGATTATCTTCGAGATTTAGAGAAGTGTCTTCAAAATCTATCCTCAAACGCGTAAAAAAATAAATAACCTTGTTTGAATAAAAAAAGAAAAAATTTTAAAAGAACATCGACTATTGAAAGTCTGCCAAATTTGTTTGCTTTTGACACTGCAAATATACGGCGGATAATTAGTTCCACCAAATCTCAAAATGCCCCAAAAGGACGAAATGCGCCATTTGAAGGACGAAGTGCAAAAACCGAAGGATAGAATACATTTTTGGAAGGACGAAAAATTTACACCCTTCGCCGAAGACTCAACACTCAGTAAAGCCAGCATCACAAATTAATATCTATACAAGATAAAATTAACCTATTATGTGAAAAATGTAGACAATATTAACCGAGTGTTAAAATCTGCGTTTTTTCGAGGCATTCGCAGCAAAATTCAATGTTAACAAAAAACTGAAAAACACGCTAAAAAAATCAGCCTTTTTTATAACGAATTAATTATCAATTTATAACAGCCACCTTCAAAAACATTTAGGGTGTTAATAAGTTGTTGAAATATAAAAGGTGCAAAACGGCATTTTTAGTATACCTTTGCAATACACGACAAAAAAAACAAACAAACAAAAGACAAAAACACATTATTAATACATAAATCACTCAAAAGAAACTTAACTCCCTTATAAGGGAACTAAACAAAAATCAAGGAAAAATGGAACTTACAACGACATTAGGCTACCAACCGCTTAAACAACAAGAACACAGTATGATACAGACCGTAGTAAAACGCGACGGCCGCATCGTCGGCTTCAACGAAGAAAAGATCGCCGCTGCTATCCGCAAGGCTATGATGCAGACCGAACTTGGCGAAGACATCAAACTCATCAACCGCATCACCGACCACATCGCCCTCAACGGCAAAAGTCAGATGACTGTGGAGGAGATTCAAGATGCAGTGGAAAACGAACTTATGAAGAGTTCGCGAAAGGAAGTTGCACGCGCTTACATTTCGTATCGCGACAAACGCAACGTTGCCCGTAAAGCCAAGACCCACAACATCTTTACCGAAATCATCGAAGCCAAAAGCAACGACATCACCCGCGAAAACGCAAATATGAACGCCGACACTCCGGCAGGTATGATGATGAAGTTTGCAAGCGAAAGCACAAAGCCGTTTGTCGACGATTATCTACTTTCCGAAGACGTTAAAAATGCAGTTAAAAAAGGCTATATCCATATTCACGACAAGGATTATTATCCCACAAAAAGTTTAACTTGTGTGCAGCATCCGTTAGACAAAATTCTTGAATACGGATTCAGCGCAGGTCACGGCGAATCGCGTCCCGCAAAACGTATCGAAACAGCTTCGATTCTCGGCTGCATTTCGATGGAGACTGTTCAAAACGAGATGCACGGCGGACAGGCTATTCCCGCTTTCGACTTCTATCTTGCGCCCTACGTTCGTTCTTCATATATAGAAGAGGTAAAAGTGCTCGAAACCCTCTACGGCGAGGATTTCAGCAGCCTCTACAATGCTGAAATTGAGGACTATATAAGCAAAGAACTTGGCAACCTCAAAGGCATCGACCGCATCAAGCAGCACGCCATCAACCGCACCGTAAACCGCGTTCACCAATCGATGGAGGCTTTCATCCACAATATGAACACTATCCACTCGCGCGGCGGCAACCAAGTGGTTTTCAGTTCGGTAAACTACGGCACCGACACTTCTGCCGAGGGACGCTGCATTATCCGCGAAATGCTCGTTAGCACATACGAAGGCGTGGGCAACGGCAGCACCGCTATTTTCCCGATTCAGATTTGGAAAAAGAAACGCGGCGTAAACTATCTGCCCGGCGACCGCAACTACGACCTTTACCAGATGGCTTGCAAGGTTACAGCAAAGAGATTCTTCCCAAATTACCTCAACCTCGACGCCACTTACAACCAGTGCGACAAGTGGAAAGCCGACGACCCCAAGCGTTACGAATACGAGGTGGCAACAATGGGCTGCCGCACAAGGGTTTTTGAAAACCGTTTTGGCAAAAAGACTTCAATCGGACGTGGCAACCTTTCGTTTACTTCGGTAAACATCGTACGCCTTGCAATTGAATGTATGTCAATCGAAAACAAAGAAGAGCGCATTGCCAAATTCTTTGAAAAACTTGACGCTACATTGGCAATAGCAGCCAAACAGTTGCACGAGCGTTTCAACTTCCAGAAAACCGCCCTCGCAAAACAGTTCCCGCTGTTGATGAGCCGCTTGTGGATTGGCAGCGAAAAACTCAAACCCAACGACACTATCGAAAGCGTTATCAATCAAGGTACATTGGGCGTAGGTTTTATCGGATTGGCAGAATGTTTAAAGGCGTTAATCGGCAAACACCACGGCGAAAGCGAAGAGGCTCAGCAACTTGGATTAAAGATTGTTACCTTTATGCGCGACAAATGCAACGATTTTAGCGAACAATACAGCCACGGCTACGCAGTGCTTGCCACTCCCGCCGAAGGTCTCAGCGGATCGTTCACCCGTCGCGACAAAAAAGAGTTCGGCATAATACCCGGAGTTACCGACCGCGAATATTACACCAATTCGAGCCACGTGCCGGTTTACTTCAAATGCACCGCTATCGAAAAAGCAAAAATCGAGGCTCCTTATCACGAACTCGAACGTGCAGGTCACATTTTCTACGTGGAAATTGACGGCGACGCTACCCACAATCCCGACGTGGTGGCAAGCGTGGTGGATATGATGGACAAGTACAATATGGGTTACGGCTCGATCAACCACAACCGCAACCGCTGTATGGACTGCGGATACGAAAACGCCGACAAAGAGATGACCAAATGCCCCAAATGCGGTAGCGAAAACATCGACAAACTGCAACGCATCACCGGCTATCTCGTTGGCACCACCGACCGTTGGAACCGCGCTAAACTTTCGGAACTCAACGACCGCACAACTCACTCACTTTAAAAAGGAACATTTTTTTAAACAAGGAGACAGAAAATGAAAATAATGGTAATGGACGTCATTGAGTACACCACCTCTGACGGACCCGGATTCAGAACCTCAATATACTGCTCAGGCTGCAACCACAAGTGTCGCAACTGTCAAAACCCACAAACGTGGAACATTATGAACGGAAAGCCCGTTGACGTGGAAGACCTTTTTATGAAGGTTTACCGCAACGAAATGTCGAACGTAACATTCTCTGGCGGCGACCCGTTTTACCAGCCCACAGCGTTTGCCGAACTTGCCAAGATGATTAAGGAGAAGACCAACAAAACCATTTGGTGCTACACCGGATTCACCTACGAGCAGATTCTCAGGGACGAAAAGATGAGCAACCTTCTCAAATACCTCGACGTGCTTGTAGACGGCGAATTTGTGCAAGAACTCCACGACCCCGACCTCCTTTTCCGCGGCAGCAGCAACCAACGCCTCATCGACGTTCAAGCCTCGCTCCGCAAAGGCAAGGTAGTTCTCGACCGTCACGACCCTTTTGACATCTACGAGCAGTGCGAAGAGCACAGCCGCCTCTGCGCCGCTGTATAAACGCGATTTACACTAACACTGATAATCCGCCAAACTCGAAAATTTTTGTTGAGTTTGGCGGATTTTTCTTATCTTCAAAAAAGGTACACTATTTGCAAAAAAAAGTCTAAATTTGCACCAAACAAATTTTAGATTTTATGCCAATTAGTTTATATACAGCGCATATCCGCGTTTTTGTGGCTGATGTTCCCGAGCAGATGGCTGCTGTGCGTCAAAAACTTTGCAAAGTGCTGCAAAAGGCGGGATTGGAAATTGTGAATCCTCCCGACGATCAAGAACAAACTCACGATGTAATTGCAACTGCCTCGTGCTCAGTGCATATACTCGGCGAAGGTAGCGATAATAACCCTATTGCCGAAAACCAATATCGCGCCGCTCGCGGTATCCGTTCCGAACATTTCAAAATGTTTATTTGGAACCCTGACGGTATTGTCAACCAATATGTCAACAATATTCGACGAGATATTGCCGAAAACACTCTATACTCGTCGCACCGTTCGCCAATTGTGTTTGTGGAGGAGCTGCGCGGAATTATGAATATGCGAAAACAAGCCGCCGACGATGTGCAGCAAAAAGATATTTTCTTTATCTACAACGACTTAGACAAAGATACCGCCATAGATATTGCCAATATGTTGCAAGATGTGCAGTCGGTGGCACGCCTAAGCATCACTATGAACAACGACACCGACTACACGCAATACATCAAAAATCAGCTTCCTGGCTGCAAAATCGGCGTTATATATTACAATTACGCAAGCGACTGGGTGCTTTCGTTTGCCCGTCAGGTGTGGAAAGATACCGGCGGCAGCAGCAGTCCTGCACCTTGGTTTATAATTGGCAACAGCGACCACGCCAACCCCGATGCCCTCAAAATTTTTGATGGCATTATAGCGCACTCTGTTCGCGAAAAAAGTTTGATTCCATTGGATATCAAGATTTTTTACGATAAAACAATAGAAAATAAAAGTGCGGAATAAAATTTGTTACTAATTTTGCGGAAAAATTAAAACAATGCCCGCTATTTGCCCATACCCAGGTCTACGACCATTTACCGAAGAAGAAAGCTTCTTTTTCAAAGGGCGTGATTTGCATATTAGGCAAGTTGTTAAACTATTAGAAACCAACAAGATGGCATTTATTACCGGAGCATCTGGCGATGGAAAATCGTCGATGGTGTATGCCGGTGTTATTCCGTTTATAAGGGCAGGATTTTTTAAAGCGCAATACAACAGTTGGTTAATAGTAGATTTTAAGCCTCAGCGTAATCCTCTAAAATCACTTTCGGACGCCACAGCAGCTGTTTTGGGCATTGATGCCGACAAATGTATCAACGATTTGGAATTTGGATTTTCTTCATTAACAGACATTTACAAGCAATCGGGATATTATGTTACTGGCGTTGACGAAGCTGTTAACAAGGGCAAGAACTTATTAATCATTGCCGACCAGTTTGAGGAAATTTTTACCAATTCTGAAAACTTCAACGAAGTCATAACAAGCGATGCATCGTACACAGCCATCAACCTCTTATTAGAAACTATCAGAATTTCTGTAGCCGAACAATTACCTGTATATGTGATATTTACAATGCGTTCCGACTTTATTAGCCAATGCACTGTTTTTAAGCATTTGCCTGAGTTTGTAGCATATAGCCAGTTTTTTGTACCGCAACTAAAACGCGACGAAATCCGCCAAGTAATCGAAGAACCCGCTATACTTGCAGGCGGAGGAGTTTCGCCAAGTCTTACCTAGGTTATTATCAATAACTTAAACTCTGGTTTCGACCAACTGCCTGTGCTTCAGCACGCACTCAATCTGCTTTGGAAAACGGCTCAAAACGGCAAAGTGGAGCTCGACCTTATTCACCTTGCCAAAATAGCGGGCATATCCAAAGACGTGCTTTCCGAACGCAATCAAACTATTTTTGACGCTTGGTTTGCCACTCGTCCTGAGTATATGCAAAAATATTTTGCCAAGCCCGACCTCAACAACGTGCTCAACGCTCATGCGGGAATGCTCTACGAATCGGCTTACAACTATTTTCAAAACAATGCCGATTGGGCTGATAAAAACATCACGCCCGAAGAAAGCAAGCAGATTATTGAAATTGCCTTTAAGAGTCTTACCAAAATCGACAACAACCGTCAAGTGCGCAACCGCTGCACCTTGCACGAAATTACAGGTATTATCAATAAGCCAAATATCACAGAATCAACCGTTTGCGGAGTATTAAATATTTTCCGCG
Organism: Bacteroidales bacterium; assembly: GCA_017394445.1. Lineage (GTDB taxonomy): Bacteria > Bacteroidota > Bacteroidia > Bacteroidales > UBA3824 > UBA3824. The sequence goes on from JAFPYT010000254.1 coordinate 12,711, forward strand.
ACGAAGATAACACACTTCTGCGCCCCTTTATTGTAAAAGACAATATCGAAACCCAATATCTTGATGGCGACACCGTTCTCGACGTTACCCACGAGGCTTTAATCCGTAACTGGAAACTCCTTACACAGTGGGACAAAGAGGAGCAATCTAACCTCAACGAATACAACGAGTTTAACGCTCAGGTGCAACGTTGGCTCAATAATGGCCGCAAATCTGCATTCTTACTGCCTGCGGGCAACTACGCCGTGTTTAATGATTGGTATCAAAATGCCGTCCAAACAAATATTGGATTTTAAAACACGATACATCGCAACGCTCTGAAGAAGAACGACTTCGCACAGCCACAAGCCGTATGGAAAAACTCAATTCCTATATGGAACAGAGCCACAACGCCATTGTTGCCCAAGAAAAATCGAAGCGCAAAAAAAATCTTTATGCGCTGATCATTCTTTCGGCGTTTATTCTTGTGCTTGCGGGATTTTCGTGGTGGGCATTATCTGAAAAAAACAAGGCTGCATATCAATCGAGCATGGCTGCCGATCGTCAACGCTATGCCGAACAGCAACAGCACATTGCCGAAAACGAAAGGCAAATGGCTGATTTACAAAAGAAAATAGCCCAAAAAGCCAACGAAGAAGCTCAACAACAGCGCGATTCGGTAAAAATTCTTTACGACCGTGCCCGAGCTGCCAAACGAGAATCTGACCGTGCCCGCCATATTGCCGAAGAAGCTGTGCAAATTGCCGAGCAAGAGCGTCAGAATGCCGAATACAACTACAAGCAAGCCGAACTTCAACGCGACACTGCCGAACGCGAACGCCGTAATGCCCTCCACCAGCGCGACCTTACCAAAATGGCTAACGACAATGCCGCGCACCTATATTATGTAGCCTTATGCAACACCCTTGCTATGAAGGCAAAAAACCAGTACGAAGACAAAACTCTCAACCTCCGCCTTGCCAAAACTGCCTGCGATATGAACCTCAAAGGCGGAAGCACCACCATCAATGCCGACCTCTACGACGCTATGCTCTATGCTATGGAGCAAAACAATATTATTAAACCGCTGAATATCAATTCCTCGTCGCCAATTAAATCGTTTGTTATCAATCCATCAGGTCAAATCGTTACCTTTGCCTCTAACGGCAACATTGCCAAATACAAAATTACGGGCAACGGCAAGGTAGACAATATCGGCAGCATCGAACTCAACAACAATGGTTATCGTGTTCCGGTGGAATCTGCACAGTTTTTAACTCCTTCGTTAATAGTTTATTCTGCCAAAGACCGCAAATCGTATCTTATCGACATCAACACCCAAAAACGCACTCCGTTGTCGGGCGCAAACGATTACGTACAGGCAGTTTCGGCATTGTCTACCGAAAAATCATCCGACGGTGTTAAGCAATTTGCAGTGGCTTACGTTGGTGGCAAAGTGGCTATATTAAACATCAACGGCAACGAACCCATTGCCCAAAAAGATTTTAACGTTAACATCACCGACATTTATTACCACAGCAACAATTGTTTGTATGTGCTGTTTCTCGATGGAAGCCTCAAAAAATGGAACCCTTCTACCAACGAGATTAAAACCGTGCTTAAATCCACATCGCCAATTCACGCCTACAAAATGGCACCCATCACCGATAAGCACCTACTTGCAGTATGTTATTCGGATGGTTTGATACAGTTTGTGGGGCTCAACACCGATTCCAAAGGTCCTAAAATGGTGGCGGGACACTCTAAACTCGAAATTCTGCTCTACGACCCTCTGTCGGGCTTTCTTGCACTATCGTCGGCCGACAAGCGCATTTCGCTCATCAATACCAATAATATTAACGAAAAACCGCTTGTAATTGAGGAGCATAGTCTTGGTAATAGCAAGGTTAAATGTATGAGTTTCAATAATAAAGGCGTACTATTTGCCCTCACCGACGACAACAAGCTGAGATTTTGGGATACAAACCCGCAAATATATGCCAACGGCTTGTCTAAAATGAATTTAACATCGCTTTCAGATACAGAATGGGACTTGATTATGGGACACGAGTTTTCTGAACGATAACACTTAACTTACTTAGGCTATGGATTTTACTACATTAGACATAATATTGATAATAATAGCAGTAATATTAATTGCGGTGGTGGTAATCATAAGGATCAACACCAAAAAATATATTATCCGAGCCACTCGCCGTATCGACGACCATTATGCATCGTTGCTCAACAAAAGTTACAACGAAAACCGCCGTATCAACACTCTTTACAACGAACTTAAAACGCAATCTGCCGCTCAAAAATCCACGAGAAAAAACGCCAACTCATCTCAGATATTGCAAGTGGAACGCATTGCAGCCGAGCAAGTTAACCTTCAAGCTCAACAAGACGAACTCGCAAGCCGCAACCGTCAGCTGTGGGATATGAGCGTTACTATCGAAAAAGAGCGTCAGCATATTCAAAGCCTCAAAACCGAAATCGAAGCTCAGCACCACTCTGTAACTTCGTCGATTAGATATGCCAAGCAGATACAAACAGCAGCCCTTCCTTCCGAAGATGTTTTGAACAATGCGTTCAAAGATTTTTTTCTTTTTTGGCGTCCTCGCGAAATTGTTAGCGGCGATTTTTATTGGATGAAACGCTTGGGCAACAACCTTATTTTTACCATCGCCGACTGCACAGGTCACGGCGTTCCAGGTGGATTTATGAGTATGCTCGCAGTTGCGTTCTTAAACGATATTTGTGTAGATTTTACACTTGAAACCACTCCGGCTCACATTCTTGAACAGCTCCGCAGTAAGGTGATTGTTACTCTAAAACACCCAGATGATGACCATGTGGTGCAAAAAGACGGCATAGATATGGGTATCTGCATTCTAAACCTTGACTCTAACAAAATGCAGTTTGCAGGTGCCAACAACGGAA
>JAFPYT010000255.1 GCA_017394445.1 Bacteroidales bacterium
CATTCAAGGCAAATTCGACAAGGCAGTTTTCGCCGACAAACCCTACAACACGGAAGAGCAATGGAAACTTTTGACGGAAGGTTTAAACAAACTCGGTGCCGTCGCGAAAAAAATTGGCTTGACGATGACTTATCATCATCACATGGGCACGGGCGTTCAGACGGCTGAAGAAATCGATAGATTAATGGCTGAAACCGACCCCGAATTAGTTTGGCTCCTCTATGACACCGGTCATCTTGTTTGCTCCGGCGAAGATTATCTTGCAATCCTCAAAAAATATTTACCGCGCATTCGTCACATACACTTAAAAGACGTTCGCATGGAAGTTCGCAACAAAGTCAAAGCTGAAAACATGTGCTTCCTCGACGGTGTTCGTGCTGGTATGTTTACGGTTCCTGGCGACGGCGATGTTGACTTTGAGCCTATCTTTGACATTGTCAACGCGAGCGATTACGACGGCTGGTATATTGTTGAAGCTGAACAAGACCCTGCCAAAGCAAATCCGCTTGAATACGCAATCAAAGCACGCAAATACATTCGCGAAAAAGCTCACATCTGATTAAAAAATTTTTACAATGATAAAAAACGGTGCGCCGACCCTAAGGTCACAAACGCGCCGTTTATTTTTTGAGACGAGGTGAAAAATTTTGGGACTCACAATGATAATTTTAAGTTTAGTGCTGTTGATATTCTTCGCATATCGTGGCTACTCAATAATTTTTATTGCGCCGGTTTTTGCGGTAGTAGCGGCAATCGGTTCGGGGCATGATCCTATGCCGGTATTCAGCGAAATTTACATGACTAAAGCCGCCGAATACGTTAAGACATATTATCCCGTATTTTTACTCGGTGCAGTCTTTGCCAAAATCATGGAGGAAGGTGGACTTGCGGCATCGGTCGCGAATAAAATTGTTCGGACGCTCGGCAAGGAAAAAGCAATTTTGGCAATTTTAATCGGTTGCGGCGTTTTGACTTACGGTGGCTTAAGTGTATTTGTTGTGGCGTTCGTCATGTATCCGTTCGCGGCAATTTTATTTAGGGAAGCCAACTACGCGAAAAAACTTTTGCCTGGACTTTTGTGGATGGGCATTTTTACTTACAGCATGGTTGCGATACCTGGCACACCGCAAATTCAAAACATAATCCCGACAGCGTATTTTGGCACGACGACATGGGCAGGTATCGGACTTGGATTAATCGGTGCAGTTTTATATTTTGTAATGGCATGGGGCTGGGTGAGTTATCGAGCAAAAAAATTACGTGCGGCGGGCGAAGGTTACGGCGACCATTTGCAAAACGAGCCGGAAGCGTCGACGGAAGATTTGCCCGACTGGAAACTTTCATCAATTCCGCTTATCATGGTCATCGCGCTGAACTTAATCATAAGCAATCCATTTGATTGGAGTTGGGCATATCACTGGGACCAAAACAGTTTGGACAGCATGGCACCGTTAAATTTGAGTTTGCTGGCGGGGAGTGTCGGCAAAGTTCAAGCGATTTGGTCGATAAACGCGGCATTGATTTTGAGTTGTATAGCGGCGGCGATTATCGGTCGAAAATGTTTAGGGGCAAAGGGCGGCATAGTTCATCCGATAAACACTGGTGCGACTGGTTCAATGGCGGCGATTTTAAATGTTGCCTCGTGTTATGCATTTGGTTGCGTTGTAGCGGCAGTTCCAGCTTTTGACATGATAAAAGAAGCTTTGCTTGGCATTTCAATCGGCGACGGACCTTTAGGCTCGGCAGTCATCACAACTTTAATCATGTGCGGGATAACGGGTTCAGCTTCGGGCGGCGAGACAATAGCTCTTGGAATGCTCGGTGAGCAATGGCTGACTATGGCGAATCAAATTGGCATGAGTCCTGAAGTTTTGCACAGAATCGTTGCGCTTGCTTCGGAATGTATCGACACGCCGCCGCATTCGGGAGCACTGATAACTTTGATGGCTGTTTGCGGATTTAGTCACAAGGAATCTTACTACGACGTTTTCATCTTGACCTTATTGAAAACTTCGGTTGCGTTCATTTGCTTAGCAATTTTTGCAGTGACAGGCATAATATAAATTGCAATAATAAGCAAACAAAAAACCGCCAAGGCATTTTGCCCTGACGGTTAATTTTTTTTATTGCGTGTTCACGGTAAAAGTATCTTGATTGTTAGGTCATTGTTTTATAAATGATTAAAGTCACACATATCAGAGTTATAGCGAATTCTTACATTATCATCTAAGCTACTAATCCAAGCGAGTTCTTTTTCGCTTAGTGAAAAACTTTCCACATTGTAAATCTCGTCAAAATGCTTTTTGTTTGCGGTGCTTGGAATCACGATTCTATTATGTTGTCTGTGCCATTGCAAAATGACTTGTACAGGAGTTTTTCCATATCTTGCGGCGATTATTCTGATAGGCTTTGCTTTAATTAGCACGTCATGCATTCTCGCAATCGGTGAATATGCTATGATGCGAATGTCGTAAGCGATGCAATAATTTACCAGAGCACTTTGTGTGAACAATGGATGTATTTCAAATTCATGAATCATGGGAGGAATATTTACATTTTGCATCAATTCTTCCAGATGGTGTCTGTGACAATTACATACGCCGATTGACTTTACCAAACCTTCTTCATAAAACTTTTCCATTTCCTTATAAGTTTGTATAAAAGTGCCGTATTGAGGCCAATGGAACAAGTAAACATCGATATAACTTGTTTTCAATTTGCGCAGACTTGCTTCAAGGGCACGTCGAATATTTCCTGTTCGTTGACTTTTATTTCCGACCTTTGTAATCAGACGCACGCTATCACGTTTTCCAGTAGCCGCTAATGCCTCGCCCAAGATTGCCTCTTGCATGCCATAAGATTCTGAGGTGTCGAACAAATTGCATTTTCCTGTTTCCAATGCATAATGAAGAATATCATACGAGGCTTGCTTAGCTTTTTCATTGCTACTACTTACTATTTTTGCACCTAATCCTAAGGTCGGCAGTTTAAGACCATTTCGCAAAATAATTTCATCCATATTTAACAATCGCATCCTTTCAAGTCCATTTGATATTAGATTTAATAACTTTTGCAGGAACTCCTGCAGCCAGACTATTGGGCGGAATATCATTCGCAACTAGACTTTTTGCCCCAATGCAAGAGCCATAACCGATAGTGACCCCTTTTAGTACGGTTACATTTTGCCCCAACCAGACATGACCGGAAAATTTGACAGGTGCAGAAGGATTGATAACCTTATCATTCTCGATAATCCGATGAAAATCGCTGTCGATAATATAACAGTTTGGCGCGATGATTGCATCTCCTATTGTAATACTTTTCTTACAGCCAATAATGCCATTCGTGTTCATGTATCCATTTCCGAGAATAAGCACTGCATTTTTGTGTAAACGAATTCTGCAAGAATGATATATTTTGAAAGTGCCCTCAACAATGATGCGAGAACCTTCAGACATCTCAATCAAGCAATTATGTTCATTGGAAAATGCTCCGTGATTCAAAATAAGCTTTGCATTATTTTTTAATTCGATTTTTGCCGTTGGATGAGCACGTATCAATATACCTTTTTCTGGTGCGGCGAAATCAGAAGCTTTTTTTATAATTGTATCAGCAACGCTTTTGATTTCAACATCTTTTGTTGGCGGCGAGATTTCGGGAGCTTTTTTAGTAGGAGTATCAGCAACGCTTTTGATTTCAACATCTTTTGTTGGCGGCGAGATTTCGGGAGCTTTTTTAGTAGGAGTATCAGCAACGCTTTTGATTTCAACATCTTTTGTTGGCGGCGAGATTTC
>JAFPYT010000256.1 GCA_017394445.1 Bacteroidales bacterium
CACCTGCTGCAGCCATCCGCGTAACGGTGAGACATTGGAGGAAGCCACCTCGCGCCGCCTTTGGGAAGAAATGGGTATGCATTGTGAAATGCACGAGGTCTACACCTTTATATATAAAGCACCCGTCGGGCAAGGCCTCACCGAACACGAATTCGACCACGTGTGGATTGGCCAAAGCGACGACATTCCTTGCATCAACGCCGAAGAGGTCGCCTCGTGGAAATACATGTCCATCCCCGACTTGGAAAAAGACATCCGATTGTACCCCGAGCATTACACAGAATGGTTCAAGATCACCTTTGAGGAAATGACTCGCCACGCCGCTGTTTTTCAATAAGTTATAACACATTCTTACATTTTTATTCAAATAAATTAGTAAATATATTTACTATTTTAGTATTTTTGCCGCGAAAACAAATTGAAAACACATTTTAAGAAAATAAGGGGATAAAAACAAAAAATACAAAACCAAAAATTAAAAATGCTGATTTTGTGTTAGTTACGAAGTAGCGATAAAAAACGAAAAGTACAATTTGCGCGAATTTACTATAATATTGCTATAACTGGATGTGCGTTGAATTATAACCAAATGTAACCAGTTGCACCCTTGGGCGGCCAAAAGCCGCTTTTTTTGTGCCAAAAATGCCCCGAAACACCACAAAAACAACGGTTTTAGGCCATTTCCCCGACACCACGAAAATGATACCCCACCACGCCTTTTGAAGGGTCTTTGAACACCCTTTGAAAGGCGTTTTTTCGTGCCCGCTCCACGGGTACTTTTTGCCTGAAAAACGGCTTTGGGATTACAAATGGGATTACAAATGGGATTACAAAACTCGAAAAAAAACGGCTCGACTTTACCCACATAATACAGCAAAACAACGCGAGTTGACCCCTATATTAATACTTTTCCGCAAGTCGAAAAATACAATAAAAACACTGAAAAACAACGATTTAACACGATTTTTTACGGCAAAAACGCTCAAAAAAACCGTCCTCCCCTGATGACTGTCAGTTTCGGAGGCCAAATTAGCCCGCAGCGGCCTCGAAATTGGTGCCAGTGTTCCCCCCCGCCATCACAGCTTCGAGCTTCTCATCCAAAAGGTCGATGATTCTCTGCTGGTCGGCTACTTTTTCACGCAGCAGCTTGACAACTTCATCGCGATCCGGCGGAGGTGCCTCGGTCATCACGCCGGGTGTTCGGTACATAGAACCTTCTCCGGTGATGAGCCAATTGGCATCAATATCGGTAAAATAGGCAAGAAATCTCGCTATATTATCCTCGCTCATGCCATTATTTTGGTCTAAAACACCCCTTGTTATACGAGTTTTCTTGTAAAAATCGTACTTTGTAAGTCCTTTTATTTCAATGATTTGTAAAATATTTTGTTTTACAATTGATTTTTTATGCGATTTTTCTTGCATATTAAACGAGATTTCTTGTACATTTGCAGCGTGTTTCAATCATTGAAGCACGCGACAAAAATAGGAAAAAGAAATGACAAAGCAACTACACACGAAAAAAGGCACCGGGAAAGAGATCGCCAGACTGCTCGGAGTGAGCGAACACACGGTGAGCGATGCCATCAGAGGAAAGATTGACACGGACACGGCGCGGAGGATCCGCACGATGGCCGTGCGCAACTACGGAGCCATTGAGATTGAAATCTAACCAACTAAATAAATAAGGAGAAAGAAGAAATGAAAGACAACGTGAACTACACACTTGACATGATTGGTGCCTGGGGCTTCGGCATGATGGCCGCGCTGGCACTTTACGGCGTGATCGCGCTGGGCGCATGGTGGCACATCGGGACGATGCTGATGTGCGTGGCCGTCGCCAAGGCTGAGCTGGCCGACGCCAGAAAAGAGAAAGCCGACGACAGCGGCTGGAGCAAACAGGACGACCACATGCCTTATCCGGAAGAATAATGTCTAATCACTTAGAAACAAGCGGTATGAGTAAGAATAACAATCAGGGTCAACAAGGACAAGTATGCCACATTGACCTTCTATTATCTGAGAGATGTAATGCGCTGACTCTGTGTAGTGCAATTCTCGATTTAGTTGAAAAACTAAATAGTAGTTCGCCTCAAGTGACAGGTCTTCGTGTTGAACTTGAACAGTCTCAACAGAGCATTCGAATGGAATTTTTAGATCGTCAAGAACCTTCGATAAATAGCGACATATACTCGAGGATGTAGATGCATATTTGGCTGAAACACGCAGAACAATAACTGACTTCAGATACATAACAAACAGATTTAGGCCGCAAAGGTAGCGAAAAGATGCAATACTTCAACAACATACTGACCG
>JAFPYT010000257.1 GCA_017394445.1 Bacteroidales bacterium
AAACCGCGTGTTATCTCCTCGTCTTTAAATATACGCTTGAATCCAAAATCAGTTGCCGGGTTAATGTACTTTGACATAATGTTTTTCTGTTTTAGTTCTATTTGCAAAGATAACAATTGGCGTGGAAACTTGCAAATTTTTTTTAACCACAAAGGGACACAGAGAGCACGGAATGTCATTTTTTTAACACCGAATTAAACGAAGGGAACGAATATCTGCTGTGGCAATAACAAATACAAAAAAATTATTTGTACAATAATTTTTTTACGAATTAAACGAATACCGGACCGTCTGGAAGACGGTATTTCTGTAACCTCGGACATCGAGCCACCTGGGTGGCGACGATGTCCGGGGTTATTACCCAACCCTACAAAAAAATATACCCCAAGATTCTGGGGCATATTTTACGAATTTGACGGATACATTATTGGCAAATGTAGGGACGCGGCGCGCCACGACCCTACATCAGATAGGTTTATTTTATAATACGGTAATTACTACAAGGGGCGTACAAGACGGACGGACAGACCATAGTAACGGTAAACATTGCTTTGGTAAAAGAATTTTTCATGAGCAGAGATAATGTACGCATTAGCATTAGCATTAGCATTAGCATTATCGTCATTGGCGGCTGTAGAAGTCCAATAATAACAATTATTGTTAAACCCTTCCAAGCTAACTTTGCCGTTGGAAGACTCGGACATACCTGCTGCGGGCATGAACACTGCACCATTTGCTTCCATTTTTTTCCATTCTGTTACAGTGTACTTGTTGTCAATAAAAGAAACAGCATTTTGTTTACAAGAGTTGAACGTAATGCCGTTAGGTAAACTCCAATCGTCTGGCAGTAAGATAATGCCATTGACTTCACCTTCTTCGGTTGTAATTTGGCCTCCGCTGAACTTTACATTTTTAAGCAGGTAATCCCATTCTTGATTTGAACCCTTCTGACCAGCGGTGAGGGTAGTCCATTCTGAACCGATAACAGGGTTGTCAGACAAAGACATATATTTAAAATTTTTAGTTTCAATAGTGGGGTAGTACTCTCCGTCTTTTGCTATCCTTAACGGGTCATTGCCAACACCATCGAGCCACATTCCCCAACCGAAGAGGTCTATCCAACCGTTATATTTGGTGTCAGTATTGTACCAGGCGGTTATATCTCCACCCGTTATACCTCCATTCACTGTTACACAACAATCATATTGATGCTCTGCAAAACGCCATTGGCCAGCGGCTGGATTATACTGCAGGTTGCCTTTTGAGAAGTAAACCTTCTTACTTTTCACGGTGAAGTACTGGCGGGCTACGGTGTGGATTGTGCCGGGAACTACGTCCTTGGCGGCCTTGTCAAGTTCAGTGCCGAGACCTGTGCTTTTAACTGGCTTGCCGCCCGGTACTGCTATCCATATCCTGCCATCTTCTACTGTGAAATCATTATCGTTGATTGTTATGTCGTGATTGCAGCATGGCGACATAGAGATAGCCAAGTAGGTGTTCTGGTCGCTGAGGGTGAATTCCTCATCAGAATATTTGCCAGTGGCGGTGTAGAGGTGGTTGCAAGATTCCATGAGGTCTTTTAGAGATACGTTGGAAGATGCCGGTTCCTCAAGGGCTGTTCCGTACTCGTAGGTAAGGGTGATTTTGTTGTTCGTGAGTTTGGTGGCGGTTTCTACGTTCGTGGCGGTGAGGTTCCCCTTAAACACTTCTTCCTGACCACCGAAATCCGACAGTTCGTTTTGGAGAGTCAATTTGCCGGACACTCCCTCGCCCGAAACTATGATTTCGTCGCCTTCTGTGGGTACGTACTTGGATTTCATACCGTCGTCGCTGTAGGTCATCTTCTTGTCGAGCGACTTGCCGGTGCTGTACTTGATGGAGTAGGGAATTGTTACTGTTCCGTCGGGATTGTAGATAATGGTTTTCTCTTGAGGCGACGCGTTTTGTTTCTTTTCAGGTGCGTTGTTGTCGTCGTCTTTGTTGCACGATGTTGCAAGCAGTACTGCCGCTGCTATGGGCAGAAATTTAATAAATGCGGTTTTCATTTTTCTGTTTCCTCCTTTTTTTACCAGTCTTCACCATTGCTGATGGGGTTTACTATGGGTAGTTTTTTAGATGTTGGTGTGCCGCTGCCTGCGAGCAGGGGCGATTGGATATTGAGGTCGATTACCTCGAAAGCGGGTTGGTGGTACTCTTTTCTTGGTTTCTGTGCCGCGAGCACCTGCGGCGATTGCTTTACATTTTTCATATTGCAAAAAAATTAAAATAATAAAAATCTTTTCGCATTATTAGAGAACAAAAAAAGAAGGATTCCATAAAGAAGGAGGAAATTTTTTTAACACCGAATTAAACGAATGAAACAAATATCTGCTGTGGTAATAGCAAATACAAAAAAATTATTTGTACAATAATTTTTTTACGAATGAAACGAATCCCAAACCGTCTGGAAGACGGTATCTCTGTAACCTCGGACATCGAGCCACACACGTGGCGACGATGTCCGCGGTTATTAAAAAAAAATGCCGGCAACCATCACGGCCCGGCATTAATAAACATAATATTAACTCAAAATGTATAAAAAAATTAAATATCCGTCTTTTTAGCGGTTTTGATTTTGCTCTTGGCTATCACTTGGTTCCAGTTTTTAACAAAATCGGCACCCACGTAGGCTTCTCCTTTTTTGAGGATAATCTTGTCGGTGATAGTCTTGAGGTCTACATACGCGGTGATGAGCTTTTCGGAAATTCGCTCAACGGTGCCGCGCTCAATTTTAGCAATGTTTTCGTTGTTGGCCTTACGCTGTTCGGTGATGTCGGCGAGGTTTTGGCAGAACATAGCATAGCGGTCGTCGCCGAAGATAGCCTTCTGCACAGCCTTCGACTGCTTGTCTACCGCGGTTTTGAAATACTCAAAAAAACCGATTTTTTTCTGCTGCGAAGTCTGCGAAGCCAGCGATCCATATTTGTCCAAAAGGTTGAGAATAGAGTTAGCCGCCTTTGCCACAGTGGCGTCGGTAGAGCCGGCAGCTCCCTTGATGGTAAAGTTGAGACTGCGGTAAATAGCCACTATCTCGTTGAGATTGATAAGGATAGCCTTCTCTTGTTTTTCTATAAACACCGCCATAGCCTTGGAATAATCCTCTAAGTGCGAGGGGATATCAGCAAACCACTCTTTGATTTCGGCGCAGTCGGCGTTGATGTACGATTCGAGTTTAACAAACTCTTTAAAAAAGCCTAATAAATTAGTGCGGCTAAGCGTGCGCAAGTTGTAGGCGGTAAT
>JAFPYT010000258.1 GCA_017394445.1 Bacteroidales bacterium
TACAACATCGGCAAAGAAATCGTGGACGAAATTTACAACCGCTTTAAAACTCGCGGCTTAGAACTTGGTGAGCACGGCATTGTTACTCCCGAAAAGGCAAGGGCTATACTTGAAGACCGCTTGTAACAAGTTGGTTTCCGTTAGCCAATATATAAAAAAACCGTGGGTCAAACGACTCACGGTTTCTTTTTATAATAAACATAACCTTTAATTTGCCTTGGCAATTAATTCGATGGCTTTGTCAACGGTATCGGTGATATTCAGCACAGTGTCAAGTTGCGAGATTGAAATCAATCTTTCAACAGCTGTTTGCAATCCTGTGAGAACAAAAGTTCCGTTGGCGTTTTTGCACAGCCTGTTGGCAACTAATATCGCGCTCAACCCTGAACTATCGCAGTAACGGGCTTTTTGCAAGTCGATAATGATGTTTTTTTCTCCGTTGCCGGCAATCAAAACGAGTTCTGATTTTACAGCCGGTGCAATGTGAGTGTCCAACTTTTCAACCAATATGCTTATTACTGTGTAATTGTCGAATTTGGTTACTTCAAACTTTTTTTCGTCCATAAGGTCTTCCTTTTATTAGTATTAAACAAAGCCGTCGGGGGCGTTAATTATTCAGCAGATTCGTTGTTCTGCTGTTCGATTTGGCTCTTGAGAGCATCACCGAAGAGGTCGCCGAGAGTGGTGGTAGCCTTTTCAATTTTGGGCTGCTCTTCTTTCTCTTTCTTCTTGCTTGTAGCGGGTTTCTTCTCTTTCTCAGGTTTGTTAGCGTCTTCCCAAACTTTGGTGTGCGAAAGGATGATGCGTTTAGCAGCTTTAGAGAATTCGATAACTTTGAAAGGAAGTTTCTCGTCTACTTTGCACTGTGAACCGTCTTCTTTAACGAGAGCGCGGAGGTTAGCGAATCCTTCAACACCATATTGGAGAGCGATGATAGCGCCTTTGTCGAAGATGTTAACGATAGTGCCTTCGTGTACGGTGTCAACGCCGAAGATAGTTTCAAATGTATCCCAAGGATTTTCTTCGAGCTGTTTGTGACCGAGGCTGAGACGACGGTTTTCTTTGTCGATGTCGAGAACAACCACATCGATGTCGTCGCCGATAGCGGTAAATTCGCCGGGGTGTTTGATTTTCTTTGTCCAAGAGAGGTCAGAGATGTGGATAAGTCCGTCTACGCCCTCTTCGATTTCAACAAATACGCCGAAGTTGGTAAAGTTGCGAACCTTAGCGGTGTGTTTGCTACCAATTTTGTATTTTTCTTCGATGTTAGCCCATGGATCGGGTTTGAGCTGTTTGATACCGAGCGACATTTTGCGTTCTTCGCGGTCGAGAGTAAGGATAACAGCTTCGATTTCTTCGCCCACTTTGAGGAATTCCTGAGCAGAGCGGAGATGCTGGCTCCACGACATTTCTGAAACGTGGATAAGACCCTCAACGCCAGGAGCGATTTCAACAAATGCACCGTAATCGGCAATAACAACTACTTTGCCTTTTACTTTGTCGCCTACTTTGAGGTTTGGGTCGAGCGAATCCCAAGGATGAGGAGTCAACTGTTTGAGACCAAGAGCGATACGTTTCTTGTCGTCGTCGAAGTCGAGGATAACCACGTTGAGTTTCTGGTCGAGGTGAACAACTTCTTCGGGATGAGAAACGCGTCCCCAAGAGAGGTCGGTGATGTGGATAAGACCGTCTACGCCGCCAAGGTCGATGAATACGCCGTAAGTGGTGATATTCTTAACAGTACCTTCGAGAATCTGGCCTTTTTCGAGTTTGCCGATGATTTCTTTCTTCTGCTGTTCGAGTTCGGCTTCGATAAGAGCTTTGTGCGAAACAACCACGTTTTTGAATTCTGAGTTGATTTTAACAACTTTGAATTCCATAGTTTTTCCAACGTAGATGTCGTAGTCGCGGATGGGTTTAACATCGATTTGCGATCCGGGAAGGAATGCTTCGATACCAAATACGTCTACAATCATGCCGCCTTTTGTACGGCATTTGATGTAACCTTTGATAATTTCGTCGTTGTTGAGAGCTTCGTTGACACGATCCCAGCTGCGGAGTGCGCGTGCTTTTTTGTGCGAAAGAACGAGCTGACCGTTCTTATCTTCTTGGTTCTCAACGTAAACTTCTACTTTGTCGCCAACTTTGAGTTCGGGGTTGTAACGGAACTCGTTGAGGCTTACGATGCCTTCCGATTTGTAGCCAATGTTGATAACTACTTCACGGTTGGTGATGGCTATAACTGTTCCGTCAATTACTTGATTTTCAGTAATTGACGATAATGTTTTGTCATACTCTGATTCAAGTTCTTTGCGTTTTTCGGCTGAATAGCCTGTGCCTTTGTTAGAAACGCTGTCCCAGTCAAAATCCATAGTTGAAGCGTTGTTTTTGTAGCTGCTTCTGGGCTTTACAATTACTTCTTCTTCAGCATCCTGAATTTCAGTTTCTGCTTTTGCCTGTTTTAGGTCGTCATTTTCGATTTCGGCATCGAAATCATTGTTGTTTTTTTTGGGTGTCATTGAATAAAAATTAATTAAATAACTTATTGTGTTAGACTTTATTTATAGAGGTAATACCTAAATTACCGGCTGCAAAAGTAGTATTTATTTTTCAATAAGCAAGTTAATTTTGTTTTTTTTTTCTACTTTTGCAGAAATTTTTGCGAAAGATGAAAAAAATTTTGGTAACCGGCGGTGCTGGATTTATTGGCAGCCACCTTTGCGAACGACTATTAAACGATGGTAACGATGTTATCTGTTTGGATAATTTTTTTACTGGCAGCAAACAGAATATTCTGCACTTGCTCGATAGCCGTTTTTTTGAACTTGTAAGGCACGATGTAATAGATCCTTACAAAGCTGAGGTAGACGAGATTTACAATCTTGCCTGTCCCGCTTCGCCCATACATTATCAATATAATGCCATCAAAACCGTAAAGACCTCGGTGATGGGTGCTATCAATATGCTTGGTCTTGCCAAACGCTTGAACGCCAAAATTTTACAAGCATCCACAAGCGAAGTTTACGGCGACCCTTCTGTGCATCCTCAAGAAGAATCGTATTGGGGAAATGTTAATCCTATTGGCGAACGTGCCTGCTACGATGAAGGGAAACGAATTGCCGAAACTCTGTTTATGAGTTACCATCGTCAAAACCACGTAAAAATCAAAATAATACGCATTTTTAACACCTACGGACCACGTATGCAGCCCGATGATGGGAGAGTGGTGTCGAATTTTATAGTGCAGGCATTGAGTAATAAGCCTATAACTATTTATGGAGATGGCTCGCAAACACGTAGTTTCCAATACGTTGACGATTTAATTGAGGGTATGGTGCGCACAATGGCAACTCCCGATGATTTTACAGGTCCAGTTAATATTGGCAATCCGGGCGAGTTTACTATCAAGCAGTTGGCCGAAAAAATTATCACCATGACAGGCTCTCGGTCTGAAATTATTTACAAGCCTCTGCCAAGCGACGACCCTGTGCGCCGCCGTCCCGACATATCTTTGGCTCAAAAAAATCTTAATTGGCAGCCTATGGTCAACTTAGAACAGGGTCTTGCCAAAACAATAGCATATTTTGAAGATTATTTAAAACATAATAAATAAGGTATCATGAACACAGCAATACTTTTGTTGCACTGCCCCGACAAACCGGGATTAATTGCAGAACTTACTAATTTTGTTACCGTTAACAACGGAAATATCGTATACTTAGACCAATATGTAGACCATACCGAAGGTATTTTCTTTATGCGTATGGAGTGGGATTTGGGTAAATTCCTTATTCCAACCGACAAGATAGAAGACTATTTTACAACGCTTTACGCTCAAAAACATAATATGGATTTCCGTATTTATTTTTCGGACAAAAAACCCCGTATGGCAATTTTTGTTTCAAAAATGTCGCATTGCCTCTACGATATGCTTGCGCGTTACACTGCCGGAGAATGGAATGTGGATATTCCGCTCATTATCAGCAACCATCCCGACCTTAAACCCGCTGCCGACAGGTTTGGCATTCCTTACCACATTTTCCCCATCACCAAAGACAACAAGGCGGAACTCGAACCACAAGAGATGCAGTTGCTTAAAGACAATGATATAGATTTTATCGTTCTTGCACGCTATATGCAGATTATTTCGCCCGAAATGATTGCCGCATATCCCAACAAGATTATCAATATTCACCATTCGTTTTTGCCTGCGTTTGTGGGTGCAAAGCCTTATCATGCAGCTTACACCCGTGGAGTAAAACTTATCGGTGCTACAAGCCACTATGTAACGCAAGATTTGGACGCAGGACCCATTATCGAACAGGACGTTACACGTATCACTCACAAAGATACAATCCAAGACCTTATCAACAAGGGCAAGGATTTAGAAAAAATTGTGCTATCGGTGGCTGTGCAAAAACACATAGAGCGCAAAATTCTTTCGTATAAAAACAAGACTGTGATATTCAACTGATACTGTGAAAGTTGAGCGGCGTTATATTGTATTGTCGGCAGCCGTATTGGTGATAGCGGCATTGATGGTTTGGATTTTTACTTGTCCTAAAAATCCTTTTCAGGTGCCTTATTCTACGGTGGTTACCGACAGCAGCGGAAAAATTCTTTCGGCACATATATCCGACGATGGTCAATGGCGTTTTCCACCTGCCGATTCGGTGCCGTACAAATTTGAACAATGCATTATAACGTTTGAAGATTCAAGGTTTTATCATCATTTTGGTGTTGACCCTCTTGCATTGGCGAGGGCGGTGGTGAGCGATATTACAAGCGGACACATAGTGAGTGGCGCAAGCACTCTTACCATGCAGACAGTACGTTTGTGGAGGCGCGAAGAGCGAACTTTTGCCGAAAAATTTGTTGAGATGCTCCTTGCCATGCGGTTAGAAATGCGTCTTTCAAAAAAAGAGATTCTTTCGCTCTATGCCGCCCACGCACCGTTTGGAGGTAATACTGTGGGCTTGGAAACTGCCGCTACAAGGTATTTTGGGCGGACGGCATCGAATCTTTCGTGGGCAGAGGCTGCAATGTTGGCGGTGCTACCAAATAGTCCTGCTCTTATCAATATGGGGCGCAACCGTCATCTGCTTTTAGAAAAACGCAACCGACTTTTGGATCGTCTATATAATAAAGGTGTGATAGATGCCGAAACTTGCGAACTTGCAAAAGAAGAACCACTTGTGGATAGTCCGCAACCGTATGCAAACCTTGCGCCGCAACTTTTAGACCGTGTAAAATCAAGCGCAAAACTCGGTGCTGTGCGCACAACATTGGATTACACCCTTCAAAAACGTGCCGACGATGTGCTCAACCGCCATGTAAAAAAACTTCACGAATCGGGAATCAACAATGGTGCTGTGTTAGTGTTGGATATTGCCTCGGGCGATGCACTTGCATACGTGGCTAATTCTCAAGAGTTTGACAACGAAGATAATGGCAACTATGTAGACTGCATAATCGCTCCACGAAGCACAGGAAGTATCTTAAAACCATTTCTTTACGCCGCTATGCTTACCGATGGACAGATTCTTCCTAACACGCTTATTGCTGATATTCCAACGCAGATTTCGGGCTATATGCCTCAAAATTACCGACATACCTACGATGGTGCAGTGCCTGCCGACCGTGCTTTGGCTCGTAGTCTAAATGTGCCGGCAGTTAAAATGCTGCAAAACTATGGCGGTGAAAAATTTATACCTTTTTTGCGCAAAGTGGGACTTACTACTGTTAATAAAAGTGCTGATTATTACGGACTTTCGCTGATACTTGGCGGTTGTGAGGCTACTCTTTGGGATTTGAGCGGTGCGTATGCATCTATGGTGCGCTCTTTAAATGGTTATATATCAAACCAAAATACCTATAATTCAGCTGATTGGCATTCGCCTAACTTGTTTTACAATCGCTCAATTAAACATAAAACCATTGAACCCGACTTTCACAACGAAAGTTTCATGTCGGCATCAGCTATATATTTTACACTCAAAGCATTAACCCAAGTAGAAAAACCTGATGCAGAGTCGGGAGCCGAATTTTTTGAATCGAGCCAGCTGGTTGCATGGAAAACAGGCACAAGTTTCGGTTTTCGCGATGCATGGGCTATAGGAGCTACAACTCAATATGTAGTAGGTGTTTGGGTAGGCAATGCCGATGGAGAAGGCCGCCCGGGAATTGTGGGCATACAAGCAGCCGCGCCCATATTGTTTGATATTTTAAAACTTTTGCCCAAAAGCAGCGGAACGTTTCCTACTCCATACGAAGATCTCGCCACGGCAAATATCTGTGTAAAAAGTGGTTGTATTGCAGGAGAAAACTGCGAATTTGTAGAAGAACGCCAAATACCTGCCTCGGGTGTTGATTTCAAAACCTGTCTATACTGTCATTTGGAGCATTTAGATGCAAGTGGCAAATATCGCGTAACCACCGATTGCGAAAACTCTGCCAACATTATTCATCAAAAATGGTTTGTGCTTCCGCCTGCCATGGAGTATTATTACCGTATTAAAAATTCTGATTATAAGATACTTCCGCCAATGCGCAGCGACTGCCTTCAATATGCCGGCGGCGACAATCATACACCTTTTCAAATAGTTTATCCCGAAAATTATGCCAAGGTGTTTATACCCAAAGGATTAGATGGTACTCCAGAAAAAATGGTGGTGGAGGTTTCGTGCCGCAATAGTGGCGAAACACTTTTTTGGCATTTAGATGGTAGTTTTATTGGCGAAACATCTGATATTCATAAACTTGCAATCTATGCTAACAAAGGTTCGCATACTCTTACCATAGTAGATAGGCACGGTAATTCGGTTCAGCGGATATTTGAGGTATTGTAAAAAAAACACCGTGCCAAAATCCTTTGACACGGTGTTTATCAGCCCATGAAAAAAAATCTACTATTTATTTTGTAGTGAGTTTATAAATTTCATCAAGATTGGGAGTTAATATAATTTCTGTGCGGCGGTTCATTGCACGACCAGCCTCAGTGTTGTTGCTTGCCACGGGAGCAAACTCTCCACGACCCGAAGCAGTGAGGCGTTTTTGCGGAAGTCCGTCGGCGCTCAAAAGACGTACAATATTGGTTGCACGCGCTGCGCTAAGGTCCCAGTTGTCTTTGTACTGCGAAGTTTTGATAGGCAGATTGTCGGTGTGACCTTCCACCATAATTCCTATGTCAGGATTGTTGAGCAGCACCTTTGAAAGTTTCTTGATAGCGTTCTGACCCTTAGATTCCACCTCGGCGCTACCTGATTTAAAGAGCAGTTTGTCGAGCATAGTAACGTATACTTTGCCGTCGCGAACTTGCACTTTAAGTTCGTCGCTCTTGAATCCGTTCATTGCTCCGGTAACGAGTTTGTTGATAACTCTTACGAGTGAATCTTGGCGGGCAAGTTGCACACGCATACGCTCAATTTCGGCTTGCTTGTTCGATGAAGAATCTTTCAATCCTCCGATTTGGCTGTTGAGCGTGTTGTAACGTTTCTGAAGGTCGGCATAATTAGCCTCCATCGATTCGTTTTGCGATTTATACTTTGCGTATTCTTCAGCGGTTTGCTGATGTAAGTTATTAAGGTCTTTGTAACGTTTGTTGCTTCGGATTTTGTCCCAAATAAACAGCCCTGCGAGAATTAGCAGAGCGGCCGCCAAAATCCAGACCCAGAATTTCGACGAGCTTTTCCCTGTGGTGCTTGTTGTAGTTTCTTCTGTTGCCATAAGTTTGAAAATTTGATTTAACAAAAGTAAGGAATTATTGATAAATGCAACACTTTTTTTAAAAAAAAATAGGTAAAAGGTGATTTTTTTTGATGACGATGAATTTTTATTAGCGGAGATTGGAAAAAATCCACTTGGTAACCGACGAAGAAATAGGTTTTATAGAGGGGATGATAAAGGTGATGGAGTAAAAATTATGCAGTCTATACACTGCAAGTTTTTTTGAAATTATGCAGTGTATAGACATCAATATTAAGACGGAGAAACACCGTGTTATGGTAAAGGTTGTGGAGAAAGCAACCATTTCCATATCGGTAATACCTCTATTTTACATGTTTCTCGTTCGATTGAGGTTTCTTCATCAAGTGTGATTAAAATATTGCGCTCAAACTTTTTGTACCCATTGAGCGAAACAAGTGCAGAAATCTCACGTTCAAATGTTTGTGGTTCAGATACTTTATAACAAACTTGAACGGCGGTGTTTGCATCAGGAATCACAAAGTCAACCTCAATGTTGCGGCGGTAAAAAAACAGCCTGTCGCCGTATGTTTCATAAAGTTTTATGGCTACAAGGTTTTCGAGTAACTTGGTTTCGGGCTGATACAAAAAAAGATTGAGGATGCCGTTGTCGTAAAAATATCGTTTTTTTGTACCCTCGCGCTCCCCGTCTTCATTTGTGAAGTTTGCAATATAAAATGTTACGTAGGCATCGTGCAGATAATCAAGAAAATCATCTACTTTTTCGCGTGTAATTTTCTGCCCTGCACCAGAAAGTATGTTTTGCAAACGGTTTATGGAAGACGGTTGTAAAACACTGTCAGCCAAACGTTTTACAAGCAAATTCAAACTCCTTTCGTTGCGTATTCCGTTGCGTACAACAATGTCTGACAGCAATATTTTCTGATACAGCCCCGTAAGGTAGTTGCGTTTGTCTTTTATCGAAAAAGATTCAGATAGCCCGCCATAATAAAAATAGGCATCGAACAATCGCCTTACATCGCCGCGTTGTTTGCCAAACTGCCAATTTTTAGAAAGTTTTAATCCGTTGTAATGCAAATATTCTGAGAATGAGAACGGAAAAACCTCGCGCATGAGATAACGACCTCCGAGTGTGGAGGCGATGTCGCGGCTTAGCATGTGGGCGTTGCTGCCTGTAATATACACACGGTATTTTTCGTCGGCAAGTCTGCGGGCAAAATGTTCCCATCCGTCAATATTTTGCAATTCGTCAAGAAAAATTATAGGTTGCAGCCCGAACATATCTTGGTATGTTTCTAAAATCAGATGCAACTCACCAACGGTAATATTGTTGATTTGTTCGTCTTCAAAGTTAACAAACAGAATCTGTTCCTTTTTTACTCCCGAGTGCAAAAGATGATGGATGTGTTGGTAAAGTAAGTAAGTTTTGCCAGCACGACGCAAACCTACCAAAACATAATTTGCGTTGTCTTCCAACTCGTATTCACGCTCTACGAAAGGTATTGTTGTTACAAGTTCCTGTTGTCTTATAATAATGTCTTTTATAATATTTTTGTCCATAATGCAGTTTTTTTATCGGCGCAAATATATAAACAAAATTTTAAATTGCAAAAATTTTTGCAGTCTATATACTGCAAGTTTTATTAAATTATGCAGTCTATATACTGCAAGTTTTCGTATTTTTTCTTTTTTTTACCCTCCGCCCTCCAAAATCCAAAACAAATTACTATTTTTGCGGTATAATAATTATGCAAAAATGAACAAATTTGAGATTTTCACTATACATGGTCAGGCTGTTTCGCACGTTATTAATAAGCGGATTTTCAATGCCATAGACCTTATTAAGCAGCTTGCAGAGCAGTCGGGTATTTCGGCTGCCAACAATGATATCACCATTGCCGAGCAAACTTACCGCCTTATGCTCGACTACAATATGCACGGAGCCGCCGACCCAAACCGCGCTGCAATTCTTTGTCAATTGCAAATTTCGCTGTTGATGATGGCTGATTCGTACAAAAACCGTTTCTTGCGCAAATACACATCTTCGCCTGTGTATTCGGGACGGCCTGTCTACCCTGATGCAAAACCCGACAAAACCAATCTGCCTCAATGGTTTACATATTTATTGCAAGACGAAAACGCATCGGGTGACCTCTGCAACTCATTAGAAAGCTTTATCACCGACGACAAGATTACTTGGTATTCAAAATCGCTGATTGTTAGTGCGTTGACAATGAGTCTGCTGCTCTTTTTCGACATTGCCAAAGTGCAGCTGCTTTATAAATTTTACGCCAACAATCAGGAGCAGGTTTGGCAACGCGCCTTGGTGGGATTATTTGTGGTTTTTTATGTATATAACAGCAGAATAACACTTTACAAAGAAGTTAAAGAAATTCTCAGCCATCTAAAAGCCGACAAAAAGTTTACCGAGCGATACGAAACCATTATCATTCAGTTTATCCGCTCAATCAACACCGACAAAATAACGCAGCGCATCAAAGACGAAATTATTCCCGAGGTTACCAAAATGATGCCCGGCATTCGCGACAAAATGAAAGCCGATTCGCTCAGCAACGACGACAAGGGTTTTGAAGATAAAAATCCCGATTGGGGCGACTATTTTGCTAAAAATCAAAACCTTTTGAACAAATTGGAAGAGATTTCAAAACTTCAATTAGAAGGTGGCGATGTTTTTCTCAACTCGTTTGCAATGCTCAAAAACGACGACTTTTTTAAACCCTTGGTCAATTGGTTTGTGCCTTTTTATCGCAACAACTTAGCATTAGCTGGCTTGAGCACCAACGACGAAAAATTTAAAATCAAGCCGTTTGCCGCAGGTCTCGAAAACGCTCCGTTTATGTGCAATTCCGACAAATATTCGCTCTGCCTGAGCGTTAGCAAAATGCCCCAAGAACAGCTCAACCTTATGGGGAAATACTTTTTTGCCGAGGTGGACCAAATGAACGAAATTTCGCAAGAAGATATGCTGCTGCATAAGCCGGAGTATAGTTACAAAGCCATAACTCAGTATATTCAAGACCTTTATAGATTTTTTAAGATAAACGAAACTGGCAAAGATTTTCCCGAAGTGTTTGAAAAAGAGTTCTATCCTGCCGAAACGGTGATGTATGGTGCGGCTTTCCCTAACGCAGGCGAAATGCGCAAAGTGGCAGAGTTCTTTTTTGCCAACGAAAATTACAATCAAGCAGCAGGCATATTTAAGAAAATGTCGCAAGAAGCTCCTGATTTTGAGGTATTTCAAAAAATTGGATATGCTTTGCAAAAAAACGGCGACATCGAAGGTGCTCTCGAAAACTATCTTCACGCGCAACTCTTCAACGATTCGCAATTGTGGAACCTCAAAAAAATCGGTTGGTGCTATCGCCGCCTAAAACAACCCGACAAGGCGTTGGAGTATTACCTAAAAGCCGAAACTCTCGACCCTGAAAACCTTTCAATTGCCATTGCCATAGGACGTTGCCACCTTGAATTAGACAACTACGAGGAGGCTCTAAAATACTATTTCAAAGTAGAATATCTCGACCCGAAAAACGCCAAAGTGCTGCGTCCTATCTGTTGGTGCTGCTATATGACCGAGCGTTACGAACAAGCCGAAAAATACATCGCAAAATTGCTCAACACCGCTCCCGAGGCGGAAGATTACGTGCTTGCAGGCAATGTTGTGCGAAGTATGAAACAATTAGATAAGGCGTTGGATTATTATGTCAAGGCGTTTAGTTTCAAAGGTTTTGATATGAAAAACTTGGAAGATTCGCTCAACAACGACTACCGCCCCTATGGTGAAGATGATGTTAAGGGCGACAATTACCTTATAATGGATTACATTAATTACAAACTGAAAGAAAATAATTGAAAATGAATATTTTAGTAACTGGTTCTAACGGACAGTTGGGCAACGAAATGCGCGTTGCCTCTGCCAATCTCCCAAAACACACCTTTATATTTACTGATGTAGCCGAACTTGATATTACCAACCAAGCTGCAGTAAATCAGTTTTTTAAGCAAAATAAAATTGATTTTGTGGTTAACTGCGCCGCTTATACCGATGTTAACCGCGCCGAATCTGATTTAGAAAAGGCAGAACTTATCAACGCCACCGCGCCTAAAATTTTGGCAGACTGCTGCAAAGAATTTGGAGCTAAATTTATACACGTTTCCACCGACTATGTTTTCGACGGCACAGCCCATCTCCCTTATAAGGAAACCGATAAAGAAAATCCAGTATCTGCTTACGGCACAACCAAATATCACGGCGAACAAAATATTGTGGCTTCGGGTTGCGAATATGTAATTATCCGCACTTGTTGGCTCTACTCGTCGTTTGGCAAAAACTTTGTAAAAACTATGGCAACCCTCGGTGCCACAAAAAACGAGCTTGGAGTAGTTTTCGACCAAGTGGGCACCCCCACCTACGCCGCCGACCTCGCTAATGCCATTGCCACTATAATTGCCAAAACAGCCCAAGACCCCTCCGCTTTTGTAAATGGCATTTACCATTTTTCTAACGAGGGAGTATGTTCGTGGTACGATTTCACCGTTGCCATTATGGGTTTATACAATCTCAATTGTATCATCAAACCTCTCCACACCGACGAATATCCCACACCAGCCAACCGTCCAGCCTACAGCGTGTTGGATAAAACAAAAATCAAAACCACATTCGGAATTACTATTCCACATTGGTACGAGAGTTTGAAAGAGTGCGTGAAGAAATTGAAGTAGTGATTAGTTTTAGTTTTTTAGAAAACTTTTGTATATTTGCAAAAAAAGTATGTATAATGGAAGCACCAAACATTAATTCACAGTTGTTTTACGAGTTGGGAGATATTGCCGACAATAGTGTGTATATGGCCAGGACACTTAGTTTTTTAAAAAACATAAAAAATAGTCATGGATTCTATTATACACAATTGTTGGAAAAACTTTCTGATTATCAAGAATATGAATATGATTGGGACGGTGATGGTGCATTACCGTTGGATTCTCAGGCGGTAAAGAATTTTAAATCAGTTTTGAAACGTTGCGAAGACGATGCTCTTGAAAATTGGTCAATCTTTCCATCTGCTAACGGCACTATTTTGTTTCAGTACGATAAGAAAAAGTGCGGCATCAACATAGGCAAAAATGATTTTTCGTATTATGTAATAGCAGACGGAACCGTCAAAGGCGAAAACTCTGTGCCGTTTTCATCAGAGATAGTTTTGGAATGTATGAAAAAACTTGCAGAATAATGATAGACGGAAAAGAAAATGTTGCTCGTGCGTTGTTTTCTCCGCGAATGATTGTTGACGGAATTTTGCAACCCGAAGCCTTCAAATTACGCTCATCAATTTTGGAAGATTATTTATCGGTAATGCGGATGATTTTTCCAACTTGGATGGATGACATTAAATCAATTCCTCAACGCAAAAACCGCATATTGTATGGATATGCTAAACTTAATGTCCAAGAAATACGAGATATACAATTAAGCGGCGTTACATACGACGTAAAGAATTGTTCCAAAAATTCAACTCCATCTCATTCCGGTATTTTTATAACAGTTAACGGAGAAAAACTTGTGGGTGGCAAACCATTAAAAGATGTGCCTGACGGATTTGCTCAGGATTATCTTTTACTTGCCATTCAAAGAGAATTAGTGGATATAGCCCAAAAGACAGTTTACAAGTTATAAAAAAACAGCGATGTTTAAGAATTCACCATCGCTGTTTTTGTTCTTGTTAAATACTTGTTTATCAAATATATTTGTTTGTTTCTTTGTTACCTGTGAGCAAACTCTGCTTTTTCAGTCCATTCCACACCACAAACGATAATGCGCCTTGCAGCCACGATACTGCCACGTAGCCCCAGGCTAAGCCTTCGATAGAATTTGCCATATAAAATGCTCCGACCAAACCGCCAAATGCCACACCTAATATAATAGTGTTGAACGGAAAAACCGATACGGCATCCACCGGGTTGCGATAGAGCAGATAGAGAGCCTGAGGAAGTATTGCAAGTATCATAATCTGCGTAATATGCTCAGCAGCAAGATATTCTTCGGTAAAGAGCAGTTTTATCATAAAGCTTGTGAGAAAATAGAAAACCGCCATTAACGCTAATGCGCTCAGCACATATATTATGGTAAAAATGTTAACCTTGCGCACGGCATCGTTGATTTTGCCGTTGGCGAGGCATTTAGAAACGTAGGGGAGGAGTACATATCCAAGAAACGAATAAAACGCAGTGCCAAGAGTGATAATTGTAATGCCCACCGAATAATACGAAACCGACTTGTAATCAAAATGTTGGCTGATAAACACCAGCGGAAACGCCTGAAAAGCAAACAAGAAAAAATCGCCCCAAAGTCGCGGCAAGGCATATTTGGCAACGGTTTTATATTCAGCTTTTATGGCGGTTTTTGAAACGGGTTCTTTGCATTTTAATCCTCCGCGCATGGTTTCGCCAAGAGCAAAAAAAATGGTAATGGCAGCAGTGATAATAGTCCACCAGAAAAAGATGTTAAACGGATTGATACCGGGAATTATCAGTGCTGAAATGGGTAAAAGTAACTGTATCAGCACGTTTGAAATCGAAAACCGCTTAAAATCGTTTTTGCCACGAAAATAAACATACACAATAGTGGAGGCGGTGAGCACAGCAGAGTAGGCAAACGCAACGATATATAATGCAATGTCGTCGCATCCCGTTACCAAGGGATAAAGTTTTGATTTAAAGATAATTGCAACAATACAAACAACAACAGTGGCGGTGATAACAAACCAAATAGCCGCCCTTACAAACGCCTTGGCACGGGGCAGGTTGTTTTGTCCGATATAGATGGCAAGGTAGCGGGGGAGGGCAATTCCAGTGCCAGCGAGCATAACAAACGAAACCACTGTAACACTGCGCTTTATAAGATTGTATTCGCCAAAAGTATCTACATCGAGCCTAACGCTCAGCACCTTGTTGAGCGCAAACGCCGCCAAAAGTACCAGCACCTGACCTACAAAAGTCCATATTACATCGCCAGCCATTTTGGAGCGGAGCTGGTTTTTTATCGTTAAAATAATTTCCTTGACCATTTCGGGTGCGAAAATACGTAATAATGTTTCAAAAAAATCAAGTTTTTGCATAAACTCTGCAAAAAAATCGAAAATTTATCTATTTTTGTCAAAATTTTGTAATTAGTTAGGCATTGTATTCTTAAGTTTGTGCGTATTTTAAAAAACATATTAGTAGTATTGTTTACCACTGTATATCTGGGAGTTTCGGCTCAGAATGGAGATCAGAAAAACACTTTGCTCGATAGTTTGGAAAACTTGCTGTCGACGGCGCAAGGTGATTCTGCCAAAATAGCAGTGTACAATTCTATTTACAATTATTTTGGCGATTTAGACGTTTCGATTCGTTATGCCCAAGAGTTTATGGAAAAAGCTATTAGGCTAAACGATACTGCTTTAATGATTAATTGCCAACTGTCGTCGGCATACGCTTATTTAAATAATAACCGATTTAAAGATGCTGAAAAACACTTAATTACAGTAGTCAATTTGGCAAATCAATCTAACAATAAGCAGGCATTGGCTAAGGCGTATTATCTCTACTCGTTTTATTGCGAAGATGCCGACAATATTGCGGGCATGGTAGATTATGGCAACAAATCGCTCGAAATATATCGGCAACTGTGTGATACTGTGCATATTTTGGATATATATATGATGTATGCCCAGTCGTGTGGTACTATGAATATGTTTAAAACCGCTTACGAATATCTTGTAAGGTCTATTTTGCTGAGCCACGTTTCGCAACATAGCACATATACAGCTGATGCCTTGGTGTTTTATGCCTCCACTATGTTGAGGCAATTCGACAACGTTTATTATTCGCCCGAAGTGCGTATTGGCAAATTTAAAAAGATTATAAATTATTGTAGCGCAGCCACTCGCGTCTACGATTCGGCAAAACGTAATACATATTTTGACCGACAAATGCTCTATCTTTCTCAAGTTACTAAAGCTCAGGCTTTTCTTAAATCTGCCGAAATCTTAAATTCAAAGCCTTTGGCAGATAGTTGTGCCGTTTATCTTAATAGAAACAAGAAAATTGATATTGATAATCAGACATTATTTTATCAAGGAGCATTGGTAGAGGGCGGATGGCTTATGTTTAATGGTCAATACCGCAAAGCTGTGGATGTGCTTTTGAAAGTGGAGCAAACCGAAGTTTTGCACACTACGCATTTGCGCAAGCAGGCTTGTTCGTTGTTGTCGCAATGTTATTCAAAACTTGGCAACTTGCCTAAAACATTGGAGTTTATCAACAAAGCCGGTTTTTACGAAAAACTTGACAATCGCGAAGCCGCGAGTAAACAATATGCTGACTTTAAAACCAAGATGATTTCGCAAACACAAGTGGAATTAATTGAAACCGGCAAACGCAAAGACACCATTAAAAAAGAAGGTGAAATTAAGCGTCAAAATTATATCACTACATTTCTTGTGTTGATTGTGCTGTTGGTTTTGGTGTTTGCTACATTGATTCTTAATACATTAAACAAGCGTCGCCGTACCAACTTGCAATTACGCCAAAAAAACGACGAAATCACCAAACTCAACGGCAATATTATCAGTCAGAAAAAGGAGATTGCAAAACGTCGCGATACCATTACTATGCAGTTTGACATGGTGGAAAATTTTAACGAAACCATTACGTCGAACATCAAGTATGCTGGCAAAATTCAACGTGCCGCCATTCCATCCGATAGCGATGTAAAACGCTTATTTAATGATAGTTTTGTGCTTTTCCGACCAAAAGATATTGTTAGCGGCGACTTTTACACCATCACCCAAAAAGGGGTTTTTAAAATATTTGTGGTGGCTGATTGCACAGGGCACGGTGTTCCAGGAGGATTGCTTTCGATGCTTGGCATTTCGGCTCTGAATGATATTTTGCGTAATTTGCCCGATGATGATAGTTTTTCGCCAGCCAAGGTGCTCGACCGTATGCGCGACTTTATTATTAACGTGTTTGAAGGTAAAAGCGGTTTGGATATTTACGACGGCATGGATATGACAATCTGCGCTCTCGACACCCGCAAC
This sequence comes from Bacteroidales bacterium, assembly GCA_017394445.1. Classification (GTDB taxonomy): domain Bacteria; phylum Bacteroidota; class Bacteroidia; order Bacteroidales; family UBA3824; genus UBA3824. The sequence continues at coordinate 16,806 of JAFPYT010000258.1, forward strand.
AATACATTGCATTTTGCTGCCGGCAACCAAAGCGTGTTTATCTATCATGATGGACAGCTCATCCGTTTAAAGGGCGACAAAATGCCTGTGGGACGATATGTTAAGAATTTTGCACATTTTACCGATCAGATATTCAACCTTAATCATGGCGATATGGTGTATATGTTTTCTGACGGTATTCAGGATTTGCTCGGTGGTCCTTTGAATAAAAAATTGCTTATCAGAGGATTTGAAGCAATATTGGCAAAAATTGTAACTCAGACAGGACTTAGACAAAGAATAGAAATTGATACAGCAATAGACCTTTGGCGTGGTGATATGCCGCAAATCGACGACATCACCGTTGCCGGATTTAGAATTTGATTATGAGATATTTAATAACCATATTGATATTGTTGATGTGCGCTGCCGGTGTAGATGCTCAAACTGGTGCGGGCAAAATCAGTTTCGATGCCAATTATCAGGCTGCCTACCGCGATTATTACAGTGGTAATTTTGAAAGTGCTTACCGCCGCACACAAATTATGATTGAAGAGGCTAATCGCACAGGCGACCAACGGTATCTGGCTGCTGCTTACACATTTGCATCACTTTATAGCGATCATACCGGGCGCGTTGACGAATCGCTCGAAAACCTTTATAAAGCCCTCAATATTTACAAAGAAATGGGCGATACGGTGCGCATTGCATCTACATACCGCTACATTGGTGACGCTCTTGGCGAGCTTAGAATGTATCAAAATGCTACCGATTTATTTTACCGTTCGATAAAAATTGCTGGCGACTGTAACGACTTTTATGAAGAATCGCGGGGATATAACTCTCTGTGTAAATACACTTTGCGCGATTTAGAAACCGAATCTGATTCAACGTTTATCAGCAAAAAATTAAAAAACGTTATCCAAAAGATGGAGTATTTTGGCAATGCAATTCTTGGCGACTCTATTGATCATTTGCACCGTCAAAATATCATCAATTGTTTTATGAATCTTGCTTCGGCTTATATTCTTAAAGCACGAATCGAAAACAACACCGTATATGCCGACAGCGCGCAAAAATATGTTGAGCGGATACGTAAAACTATGGGTTTTCAGGGTGTTACGCTTATGCGGTCGTATATTCTCGAAGCTGGTGTAATGATTGTGAAAAACAACGATCGTGATGCTTTATTTAGAATGAAAGAGATTGAAAAACTTACCTCTACGCTACCTCTTACACATTCTGACCTTGGCGATTTGTACAACAACCTTAGCATTGCATCGCAAAAACTTGGCAACCTTGCCGATGCTATTTTTTACAAACAAAAATCAATTGAGTATCAAAGTTATACTGTAAACGAATACAATGTTTTGGCTGGATTTGAATTTCAGGCAAAACTCATGTCGGACAACGAAATTAGTATCCATCAACACGAAAAAGAACTTGTAGAATATGCCAACAACCAACGCCTGCTCAATGTTAGGTTGATATCATTTTGGGTGTTGATTGTTTTGCTTGTGCTTTTGGGTGCTTTGCCTGTTTTGTATTTGATTTTGCGCCACAACAAAACTCTCACCCGCAAACTCAATATTCTATACGGCAAACTCGAAAAACACAACCGCAAACTGCTTGAACAGCAAAACGAATTGGCTGCTCAAAACGAAATGATTCAGCAGCAACGCGACAATGTTGACCGTATCAACAAAGAAATAATGTCGAGCATCACATACGCACAACGTATTCAAACTGCAGCTTATTCGCGCGATGAAGATATCCCGTCGGTTTTTCCAAGCTCGTTTCGCTTGATACGTTCCGATTCGCTTGTATCGGGTTGTTTCCATCTTACCTATCAATACGCAGGTGTAAAGGTGCTTGCTGCTGCTACATGTTCGCGCAATGGAGTGCCGGGCAGCTTTTTTGCCATGCTTGGAGTGGCTACTCTTAAAGAGGTGCTTGTGCATTATCATCCCGAGGGATTGTTTTCGCCTGCCGACATACTTACTAATACCGAGTTTAATCTTAATCAGACTCTAAGCAATATTAAAGGAACTGAATTAAAAGAAACTATTGATATTTCGATAGTTGCATTTGATACCGACAACAAAAAATTGATTTTTTCTACTGCAAATCAGTCGTTATACTTATTTGATGGCATTAATGTGAAGGGGTATTTTGGTAGTAAATTTAGTCTCGGCTACACTATCAATAATGTTTACAACGATCAAACGCTAAATATTACTAACGGCACTATGATATACATTATTAATAATGGCATTCGTCAGCAAGTAGGAGTTAACGACGAATTGTTTGGCGATCAGCAAATTAGCTTAATGATTAAAACAGCCGGGAACTTACCTTGTTCGCAACAACAAAACGCCATCAATGAGTTTATCAACGAATGGCTTGGCGACAATAATCAAGTTGGCGATATTGCTATTATTGGTGTCAGAAATACCTTTTGGTAAGATTTTTGCTAATTATTAAACAAAAAATATAGTATATAACACATTATTTATATGACTTTAACTATACTAACTATACCGTTTGTTATCATAATAGCTTTGATTGCTATTGTGGCAATTGTATTATTGGTAATATTTTTAAATGGCAAAAAATACAAAGAAGAATGTATAGTTTTGCAAAAAGATGTTTCAAATCAAGAACAGCAACTGGCTGAATATCAAAATCTTTATTCGCAAAAACAAGAACAGCTCTCCAAAATATCTCAAGAATACGAGTCTGCCTCCAACGACCTTAAAGCAAGTATCCATTATGCCGAACGTATTCAACGTGCGGTAATTCCTCACGAAGAAGAGTTTAAAGCATTGTTTCCCGATTGTTTTATTTATTTTAGTCCTCGCGACATTGTTAGTGGCGATTTTTATACTTGCGCATCGTCGCCATATTTCAGAATAGCTGTTGTGGCAGATTGTACAGGGCACGGCGTTCCGGGAGGATTCCTTTCGATGCTTGGAATGTCGGCTCTAAAAGACCTTTTGTCGAAGCAAAATATTACCAAAGATTTTAATCCTGGTGAGATACTCAACTCGCTAAGAACCTTTATTTTAACTTCGCTTGCCGAAGCTTCTGAAACCGATGAGGCAACTGTGAGTGATGGTATGGATATTTCGCTTTGTGCTTTTAGCGACGATTTTACGCAGATACGCTACGCCACAGCGAATCACACTATTTATTTATGCCGCAATGGCGAAATCGAAAAACTCAAGGGCAACCGTATGCCTATTGGCCGTCATCCTAAACAAGACAATCCGTTTGAATCCTTTACTGTCAACCTTCAAAAAGGCGATATTGTTTACCTTTGTAGCGATGGCATTCAAGACCAATTTGGAAGTCCCGCCGACATTAAATTTACCACCAAACGCCTTGCTGCCATGCTTTTAGAGCATAGTCACGAAGATACACAAACCCAACTTGCCGATATATCTAAAATAGTAAACGATTGGAAAGAAGGACATGATCAATTTGACGACCAAACATTAATTGGAATTAGAATTTAACATTATGAATATATTCGAATACCGCAAACAAGCCGCCAAGTTGAAGGCTGCTCGCGACGCTAATGCCAAGCGCATTGCCGAGTTGCAAAATCAACTTGCAGCCGCCGACGTTACCATTCAAAAAGAATCGGAACGTTGCGCCAAAGCCATTCACGAAAACACTTCGAGCATCCGTTACGCCAAACGCATACAAAGTGCGGCGTTTTCGCAAAAAGAAATTAGCGGTATTTTCTCTGATTACTTTATATTTACCAAACCTCACACTATTGTTACGGGCGATTTTTACAAAGCTGCCGAAATAGAGCATTACAAAATTTTTGCTCTTGCCGACTGCTCTGGTCATGGCGTTCCTGGAGGTTTTCTCTCAATGCTTGGATTATCGGCATTAAAAGAATCGCTTGCAAAACATTTTTACGACGATAATATCGACCTTGCCGCTATCCTCGACGAATTACGTGAATTTGTAAAATCTTCGCTCCGCAGCGACAACGACAATCCCGATAATATCAGCGATGGTATGAACCTAACTCTCTGTGCGTTTGAGATTAAAGGTGGAGGAGTACGGTTTGCAGGAGCCAACCAAAATGTTTACCTCTATTCTGATGGCAAACTCACCACTTATAATGGCGACCGTATGCCGATAGGATGGTCGTTTAAAGGTGATAGTCCTTTTTCTGAAACTTATATTCCTGTAAAAAAGGGAGATATGCTGTATCTCACCACCGATAGTTTGCAAAATCAGTTTGGCGGGCCCGACAACTCAAAATTTTCAACCAAACGCCTTGTTTCGATGTTTGAACAAATTGGTTCAATGTCTACCGCCGAGCAAAAAGATACCGTGGCAGATATTGTAAACAAATGGGTAGAAGGCACGGTTCAAATCGATGACCTAACAGTGGCAGGAGTAAGGGTGTAATTGCTACAAAATTCTTATACCGGCTAATGTCATGTCGTCTACCTGAATGGTGTTTTGCATCCAATCGTGCATAATGGTTTCAAAAGTTTCTTTTTGTTTTTCCACTGGAGAAGAGGCGTTTTCGGCAAAGAATTGCAACAGACGTTTGGTCATAAATTTAGTGCCCGATAGTCCGCCCATTTGCCCTTGGATACCGTCGGTCATTAAATAAAGCATATCGCCTTGTTTGAGCGTTTGCGAAATAGTGGTAAATGCACCGTCCTCTTTGATGTGCCGTCCTATGGGCATGCGGTCGCCTTTCAATCGCGAAATTATGCCGTTGCTCCATACGTATGCGCTGTGGTAAGCTCCTGCATAACGCACTTCGCGAGTTTTTAAATTTACGGCGCACACCGACATATCCATACCATCGGCGGTAGAAAACGTTTCGTCGCCCGATTCATCAATTTCGCTGTCGCCCGAGAAAGCCTCTTTAATAAAATCTCTCATGCTGTCTAATATAGCACCTGGCATTACATTGTCGATAGGTCGGCTAAGAATTTCTTTTATGGCAGAAATGCCAAACATCGAAAGGAATCCGCCGGGCACGCCGTGTCCTGTGCAGTCGGCTATTACAATAATGCTAAAATTGCCACATCGCGTAACGTAGTAAAAATCACCGCTGACAATATCCTTGGGCATATAACTTAAGAACGATTCGGGGAAAAGCATCTTAATATCTTCGGCATCGGGCAAAGCCATTCTTTGTATATGTCGGGCATAGCGAATGCTTTGGAGTATTGTAGAATTGTAGCGTTCTACCTTTTCTTTTTGCGATGTAATGATGCCTTGTTGTTGAATAATTTCTTCTTGTTTTTGGAGCAGGATTTGGTTCTTGGTTTTTAAAAGCTTGTTGATTCGGCGTTTGCGTACAACCGAAATGCATACCACAATTATGGCAAAAATACTTACACCCAAGGCTATAATAGCAAGAATAAGTTTGCTTTGTTTGTCGCTTACGCTTGTAGATAGTTCTTCGTTTTTGCGTTTTAGCAGTTTTTCGGCAGAATCAAATTCGTCCAACCGTTCGCTCAGCAACCTTTCCGACACTTGCGCGAGTTTGGTTTCTTCGGTTGTGAAATTCTGAAACTTGTTGAGAGTAGTTTGCCATTGAAAAGCCTCTTTGTAATGTCCGAGTTGAAAATGCGAGTGCGACAGCAGGTCGTAAAGGTGTTCTTTGAGATATTTTGATGTAAAGGAAGATATTTTGTAATTGTTGGCAGCTTCAAGAGCCTTGGCATAGTTTTTTTGTGCAAACAACAGCCAGGCATGGCACAATTCCACTTCTGACAGCTGCACCGAATCTCCTGTAGAAGTGTACCATTTATCAGCCAAGTTAAGGTATTTTTGTGCGCTGTCGGAGTTTTTTTTGTAATAACGGTCGTCGGCCATCGCAAGCAGTATGTAAGCCTTGCAACGTTCTAAATACGATTCGTTTAGCGCGGTCATACAGTCAAAATTGGTGCATTTGTTTTCGTAAATAATGCGGTCGATAGAATCGCAAGCCGACAAAGTGCGGTGCAAAATCCGTCGAAGACTATCGTGATGCTGCGATTCGGCTTTAAAAGTGTTCATCTGGGCGTACGAGATAAATGCGGTCAGTTTGTCGAGCGGATCATTAGAGGTTTGGCATATCTGATTCATTTCGTCGCAGTATTTTTCGGCAATGATAAACATTTTGGCATTGGTGCAGATGTGGCAGAGCTGCCTATAAGCCCAAATTTCCCAAGCTTTGTTGTTTATCTGCTTAAACATGTCGATGGCCAGCCTGATGTTTGCCATGGCCTCGGGTATTTCGTTGAGAGCCTCGAGAATGGTGCCGATATTGAGTGTTATAGTGGCCAATAGCATCGAGTCGTTGTTGTAACGCGCCATGGAAAGGGCGTGCTGATATAGTTGCAACGAATGTTGCCAATTGCCTTCGGTTGAAGCTGCGTATGCCAGATTGGATGTGGCTACTGCTTTGATGTCCATATTGTTGCCGCAATAATCTATGGAAAGATTAGAGTATTTTTTTAGAGTGTCAGAATTGGTTTCTTCGGCGGCTAATTTCCCGTATAATTTGGCGATAGTAATCGAATCAGTCTCTTTTGAAATCAGGTTGAGAATACTGTCGCGAAATGTTTGAGCGTGGGTATAAAGTCCTGATGCTAAAAATAATAAACAAATTGCGATATGTAATAGTTTGATTTTCATTTAATTACTTGTTTGAAAAAAATCAAAAATATAACCCCACAGCATTTTTACGTAGTAAACCGAAAGGCAGATAAGCGCAATAAGTACTACAATCATAATGCCGAAATACAACGACTTACGTTTTACTTCGCTCATTATTTTCGGGTCTTTGGCGGCAAAACCTTCTACAAGTTTGCAATTTTTCTTAAATCCTCGGTGCAGAAAATCAAAAAAGTCGCCTGCTACGGGCACTGTTCCCCACAAGCAGTCCATTAATATATTGTAAATTATAGCCAATGTAAGCGGCAACGATTTTAGCGTAAAAACCGATGTTATTATGTAAGGAACTGTAAGAATTGTGGTTACCCAGTCGCCAAGACCAGGGGCTACAAGACCGAGTATTGGGTCTAAATGCAAATCGTCCATCAGTTTTCTGATGGTTTTGAGTGTGCCAAACGTGGTTTTAGGGGCGGGTTGTTCGGCTGGTGTAATTATTTCGGTTTGCTCCATTTGCGTTATTTTTTCGGGTTTAAAGGTAAGGCTTTTTTTGATAATCCGCTAACAAAAATCTATATTTAATCAAATATTAATATGTTGGTAATTTTAAGATATAAAACATAATGCTTATATTTGCATTTCTAATGTAAGAGAAAAAATGGATTTTAAACTTGTTTCGCAATTTAAGCCCACGGGCGATCAACCCGATGCTATCAGGCAGCTCACCGAAGGCGTTGAGCGCAACGACCATTATCAAATATTAAAAGGTGTAACTGGTTCGGGAAAAACGTTTACTATTGCCAACGTTATTGCCAATTTAAACCGTCCCGTGTTGGTGCTTAGCCACAACAAGACCCTCGCTGCCCAACTCTACGGCGAGTTTAAGACATTCTTTCCAGAGAATGCAGTGGAATATTTTGTTTCGTATTACGATTATTATCAGCCCGAAGCGTTTATACCCACTACAAATACCTATATCGAAAAAGACCTCTCTATCAACGATGATATCGAAAAACTCCGTCTGAGTGCCACCACAGCGTTGCTTTCGGGTAGGAGAGATATAATAATTGTAAGCTCGGTGTCGTGCCTCTATGGTATTGGCAACCCTGAAGATTTTCATGCCAACATATTGAAAATCAACAAAGGCGACCGTATCGAACGCAACGACCTTCTCCGTCAACTTTCCGACAGCCTTTATTCGCGTAATCAGGTAGAATTTAAGCACGGTACTTTCCGCGTTAATGGCGATACGGTTGATGTGTTTGTGGCTTACGATGATTTTGCCTTCCGCATTGTGTTTTTCGACGATGAAATCGACGAAATATCCACTTTCGACCCTCTTACGGGTAAAACTTTTTCTAAAATCGACACTGCTATTATCTATCCTGCCAATATTTTTATGACCTCGAAAGAACGTATGTTTGAGGCTATGAAAAATATTCGTATCGACCTCGGTTTGCAGTTACAACAATTGCAAGACGCTGGCAAGTCGCTCGAAGCCAAACGATTGGAAGACCGCGTTAACAACGACCTCGAAATGATGCAAGAGCTCGGACATTGCTCTGGTATCGAAAACTATTCGCGATATTTTGATGGACGCAAGCCCGGAAGCCGCCCGTTCTGTCTTTTAGATTATTTTCCCGACGATTTTATAACTGTTATCGACGAAAGCCACGTTACTCTTGGGCAAATACATGCTATGTTTGGTGGCGACCGTTCGCGCAAGGTAAATCTGGTAGAATATGGCTTCCGCCTGCCCGCCGCGTTAGACAACCGTCCGTTAAAATTCTCTGAATTTGAGCAACTTACCCATCAAACCATATACTTGAGTGCCACTCCTGCCGACTACGAACTCGAAAAATGCGGAGGCGTGATTGTAGAGCAGATGATTCGTCCCACAGGATTGTTAGACCCGCCAATCGATGTGCGCAAGTCAGAAAACCAGATCGACGACCTTATCAACGAAATTCAGCAGGTGGTAAAGCGCGACGAGCGTGTTCTCGTTACCACTCTTACCAAGCGTACCGCCGAAGAGCTCACCAAGTATCTTACTAAAATGGGAGTGCGCTCAGCCTATATCCACAGCGAGGTAGACACATTGGAACGCATCGAGATTATGGACGGACTGCGTAAAGGCATGTTCGACGTGCTTGTGGGCGTAAACCTCTTGCGCGAGGGTCTCGATTTGCCCGAAGTGTCGCTTGTGGCTATTTTGGATGCCGACAAGGAGGGATTCTTACGTTCGGCACGTTCGCTTACACAGACCGCAGGACGTGCAGCGCGAAACGTCAACAGCAAGGTTATCATGTATGCCGACATAATCACCGATTCGATGCGTGCCACTATCGACGAAACCAATCGTCACCGCACTATTCAAATACAGTACAACAAAGACCACAACATCACTCCCAAGCAGATACGCAAAGGCGACACGTTGCTGTTTCCAAAGAAAGATGCTCCCGAAAGCCGTCTTGCTCAAACCGAAATTACAGCTGTTGCTGCCGAATCAGCTTCGTCGTTTATGTCGAAAAAAGACATCGAGCGCGAAATTGCCAAAGCCAAAACCGAAATGGAACGCGCTGCCAAAAAACTCGACTTTGTTAATGCCGCCAAATTCCGCGACATTATGTTTGAATTGCAGTCGAAACTCTAAAATCAAAAAAAATGTAAGATTTTTTGGCTTAAATGCTTACTATTTGTCATTTAATTTTTACTTTTGCAAAAATTACTCAAACGTACAATGTCAAGAAGAAGAAATTCGGACTATCAGTCCCCAATAGATATTTTAAAAACTACGCTCACAAGCGACCGTGCAAAACTTATTTGGTTTTTGCTTTTTGTACTACTTACCGTGGTAGAATTGATTGGCTTTTTTTCGTATCTCGGCACATGGCGCGAAGATCAAAGCAAGTTTGAAATCGGTTGGCTAAAATTTCTGTTCGATTCTGAAATCGAAGTTTCCAACTGGTCGCACAAGCTTGGAGCTTTGATTGCACACATATTTATACATCATCTTTTTGGACTTCCGTCGTTTGTCTTTGTGCCGCTTACCCTGCTTTGCGGATTAAAAATTGTGGCTATCGAGCCTGTTCCGCTGCGCACAACTGCAAAATGGTCGCTTCTTATAATGTTTTGGTGTTCAATAACATTGGGATTCTTTTTTGGCGATAATTCCTTTTATTACGGAGGAATGGTAGGCTTTGAAGTGGCTTATTGGTTAGAATCGGTATTTGGCAAAGTGGGCACGGTGCTGTTGTTGCTATTTTTGGCTACAATGCTCTTTGTATTTGCCAAAGAAAGCGCTATGGAATGGATTAAGATTTTCTTCGACGATTTTTCTAAGCGTAAAAATTTTAAACACGCTGTTCAAACTGCCAGACAGTATACCAACGGCACATCGCAACAAGATATTATCAACCTTGCCAAAGCCAAAAATGCTGGCTCTGTTTCAACTCAACAGCGCGACCCAGATTTTGACTATATCGACGAAGACGAGCAAGGAAACCAGCTAAACGCTCCTGTAAATCAGGCAAAATCGGACAGTGGTACATCTCCATTCAGCTTTATAAAAGAAAAGCTCTTCAAAAACAAAGACTACAAAGGTGAGGATCAGAAAATTGACTTTAACGAAAAAAACGAACCTTCCACCCAAGCCGCTACTACAGAAAACGAGCGTTACTATCTCGACGATAACGGCAACAAAGTGCAAGCCGACAATATTGGATTTGAGGTTGACGACACCACACAGAATACCGAAGAATCTATCAGCGGAATAGGTACCACCAATAATGATTCTGTTTCGCAGCAAAATCCCGACGCACCAGATTCAACTGATGGCACGATGCTCGAAGTGGAAACCAATCACGACATTACAGCCGATGACATTAATCAGTTGCCACCTTACAATCCCACATTAGACCTCCCCAATTACAAGCTGCCCTCCATCGACTTGCTCGAAGACTACAAGTCGGACGCTAAGCCAGTGGAGAATTCAGAACTTATGGAGAACAAAATTAAGATTGTGGAGGCACTCAAAAACTTCAAAATCAAGATCGAAAAGATTAAAGCAACCATTGGACCCACGGTTACGCTCTACGAGATTGTTCCCGCAGCAGGTGTGCGTATTTCAAAAATTCAGAATCTTGAAGCTGATATAATGTTGAGCCTTAAAGCGTTGGGTATACGTATTATTGCTCCTATGCCCGGACGAGGCACTGTGGGTATTGAAGTGCCCAACAAGAATCCCGAGATAGTGTCGATGCGCTCGCTTGTGGCATCCACCAAGTTTCAAGAGAGTAAGTACGAACTGCCAATTGCCCTCGGAAAAGATATCAGCAACCAGTCGTACGTTATGGACTTGACAAAATGTCCTCACCTCTTGGTAGCAGGTGCTACTGGTCAGGGTAAATCTGTCGGCTTAAACACTATTGTGGCGTCAATACTTTACCGTAAGCATCCCGCGCAAGTGAAATTCGTGCTGGTAGACCCCAAAAAGGTGGAGCTTACACTTTATAATAATATAGAAAAACACTATCTCGCAAAACTGCCCGACAGCGATGAGGCAATAATCACCGATGTAGACAAGGTAAAAGAGACCCTCAACTCGCTCACCGTGGAAATGACCAACCGTTACGACCTGCTCAAAGAGGCTGGTGTGCGCAATATCAAAGAGTATAACGCAAAATTCATTGCCCGTCACCTCAATCCCGAAAAAGGTCATAAGTTCTTGCCTTACATTGTGTTAATCATCGACGAGTTTGCCGACCTTATTATGACTGCCGGCAAAGAGATCGAAAAACCAATTGCCCGTATTGCGCAACTTGCCCGTGCTATTGGTATTCACATGATTGTTGCCACTCAGCGACCCACAACCAATATTATTACTGGTCTTATCAAGGCAAACTTCCCAACCCGAATAGCGTTCAAAGTATCGTCGATGATGGAATCGCGAAATATTCTCGACTGCTCAGGCGCTCAGCACCTTATAGGTCGTGGTGATATGCTTATCTCTAATGGTAGCGACCTCACACGTTTGCAATGTGCATTTATCGATACTCCTGAACTTGAGCGCATTACCAAGTTTATTGGCGACCAGCAGGGATACCCCAATACATTTGAACTTCCCGAACCCGATATCGAACCTTCAGAGGGCGGCGAGGCTGTTGACCTTACCAAACGTGACCCAATGTTTGAAGAAGCTGCACGACTAATAGTTATAAGTCAGCAAGGTAGCACATCGCTCTTGCAACGTAAACTTGAAATTGGTTACAACCGTGCGGGACGTATCATGGATCAGTTGGAAGCTGCTGGAATTGTTGGACCAAACGAAGGCAGCAAGGCGCGTAGCGTCAACTACACCAGCGAATACGATTTGATGCAATTCCTCAATCGACTTTACGAGGAAAACCAATAGTCTGCATGCTTAAAAATTATTAAATTTGACTACTTGCAATAACAAAAACATTGCATCTGCGTTTATTCCTCAAAAAACAGAATACAAATTTTTAAAAACTAATACACCAACGAAGATGAAAATTACACGTTTTTTAGCAGCATTAATGCTCATAACAGCTACTTCTACCGCACTTTATGCTCAAGACGAAACTCACGACCCCGCAGCCAAGAAAGTGCTCGACAAAGTGCTCGCCACCACCAAAGGTTATCAAACCCTCCGTGCTTCGTTTGACTGGGCTATGGAAAACAAGGTGGAAAAAACCAAAGATACCAAGAGCGGATTTATGTTTATCAAAGGTGATAAATACAAACTCGTAATGTCTGGTACTGAAATCTTTACCGATGGAACAGCCCTCTGGCAGTATTCAAAAGATATCAACGAGGTAACTATCAACGAAGTGGAAGAAAATGCCGAATCAATTGTAAGCAATCCCACCAAGATATTTGAACTTTACAAAAGCGGCTTTAAATACCGTTTGAAAGAGGAAATCTCTGCATCGGTAAAAACCAAAGTAGACGGCAAAGTTACATCTACCAAAAAGCAATGCTATGTAATCGACCTCTATCCCGAAAAACCAGCTACCGTGGAGTATCACACAATCAGACTTGTAATCGACAAGGCTAACACACAGATAGCCAGCTTGGATATTATGTTTAAAAATGGCACTGAGCAGATTATCGAAATTACCGAGTATAAACCCAACACACCTATGCCCGATAATCTCTTTACATTTGATGCTTCAAAATATCCGGGCGTGGAAATCAACGATATGCGTTAATCGTATAGTAATAAGACGTTTATAAGGTATTGTTATATAATAAGTTGCAACGATTAATATGTAATATTTCTCTGACAACCAAACATTAAGCCAAAAAAAAAAGCAAAAAAACAATAAAAAAAACGCCTTAAAATTTGATTATACGAATAAACGTCCTTATATTTGCACCACAAAAAAACTAATGTAATTTATTGAAAATTAAATATTTTTAGCAATGACAAAAGCAGACATCGTAAACGACATTTCCAAAAACACAGGAATTGAAAAAGTAACCGTACAGAAAGCCGTAGAAGCTTTCATGGACACTATCAAAGCTTCGTTAGTGGAGAACAAAAACGTTTATCTCCGTGGTTTCGGTAGCTTCGTTATCAAAACAAGAGCTAAAAAAACCGCTCGTAACATCTCTAAAAACACCACTATCGTTATCCCTGAGCACAACATTCCCGCATTCAAACCCTCGAAACTTTTCGTAAGCGAAGTTAAAGGCGGCAAGTAATTTGTGTGCACCAATTTTTTTTTATTAACTTTTTAAAACACAACAGCTATGCCAAGCGGAAAGAAAAGAAAACGTCATAAAATGGCTACGCACAAACGTAAAAAACGTTTGCGCAAAGACAGACACAAGAAAAAATAGTGTCGTGAGCAAACTAAAAAATCAAAAAGCGGCGTGATGCCCCTTTTTGATTTTTTCATTACTAACCCCCCGTGCTAAATGCAGCACAGGACAACATTCTTACAGTGAACAACGATTTAGTCATCAATGCTACTGAGTCGGAAATTGTAATTGCCTTGTTGGAAGACAGGCAATTAGTGGAAATACACAAAGAAAAGAGGAACCAGCGGTTTTCGGTTGGCGATATTTACCTCGGCAAGGTGAAAAAAATTATGCCAGGTCTCAACGCCGCCTTTGTAGACGTAGGATACGAAAAAGACGCTTTTCTGCACTATCAGGATCTTGGTCCGCAGTTCTCTACTCTGCATAAATATGTGCAGACTGCAATGGATAATCCCAAAAACTGCAAACCTCTTCAATACATCAATCTTATGCCCGAGATTAACAAAAAGGGCAAAATTACCGAACAAATTGCATCGGGTCAGCGTGTGCTGGTACAGATAAGCAAAGAACCAATTTCTACCAAAGGTCCGAGGCTTACTTCTGAAATTTCAATGGCAGGACGAAACCTCGTTTTGTTACCGTTCTCCGACAAGGTTTCTATTTCTCAAAAGATTAAAGGAAAAGAAGAAAGAGAACGTTTGAGACAATTAATTCTTGCCATTAAACCAAAAAATTTTGGAATAATTGTACGCACCGAAGCTAAAAACCGTCGTGTGGCGGTGCTCGATGCAGAAATTAAGTCGCTCGTTGAAAAATGGGAAAACGCTATATCGGTGCTCGGATCAGGCGTTATGCCGCCAAAACTGATAGCCGGAGAGATGGATGCCACAAGCGCCATCTTGCGCGATACGCTGAGTAATTCGTTTAACAGTGTTATTACTAACGATCCGGCAATTTATCACGAGGCAAAAAACTTTGTTAGCAGCATTGCTCCCGACAAAGAAAAAATTGTAAAACTCGACACCGACAAAATTTCGCTTTTCGACCGCTATTTTAATATCGAAAAGCAAATTAAACTGCTGTTTGGCAAGACAGTAACTTTTAAAAACGGGGCTTACCTGATAATGGAGCACACTGAGGCTCTGTTTGTTATAGACGTTAACAGTGGCAACCGCGCCAACAACGCCGATCAAGAAACCAACGCCCTCGAAGTTAACCTTGCCGCAGCCGATGAGATAGCGCGGCAGTTGCGGCTCCGCGATATTGGAGGTATTATTGTGGTTGATTTCATTGATATGCATCTCAACCAAAACAAAAAAGCCCTCCACGACAAAATGAAAGAGGCTATGGCCTCCGACAGAACCAAGCACAATATTCTGCCACTGAGCAAGTTCGGACTCATGCAGATTACACGCCAAAGGGTACGTCCCGAGATGAATATGAACACTCAGGAGGTTTGCCCAACGTGCGGCGGCACAGGAGAAATCGGTTCTACCATACTCCTCGCCGACGAAATAGAGGAAGATTTGAAAACTATTGTTTCAGAAGGCTCTCACAAAAAGGTTACGCTTAAAGTTAACCCAATTATCGAAGCCTACCTAACCAAGGGTCTTTTCTCTATTCGCTTTAAATGGCAGTTGAAATACAAGGTCCGGATAAAAATTCAATCCGACTCTGAATACGGACTTATAAAATTCGACTTCCTCGACAACGAAGGCAATGTGATTGAGTTCGAAAATTAAAGAGATTCTATAAAAAAACCGACTAACGGGTAATATCGTCAGTCGGTTTTTTTATTTTTTATGCATTATACATTATGCATTAACTATTCCCATTCAATTGTTGCCGGTGGTTTTGAGCTGATGTCGTAAGCCACGCGGTTAACGCCTTTTACATTGCGGATAATGTCGTTGGAAACCTTTGCCAAAAATTCGTAGGGTAGGTGAGCCCAGTCGGCAGTCATAGCGTCGGCACTTGTAACGGCGCGGAGTGCAACTGCTTGTTCGTATGTGCGTTCGTCGCCCATAACGCCTACCGATTTGATAGGCAGAAGGATAACGCCAGCCTGCCATACTTGATCGTAGAGGGTTTCGCCGTTTTCGGTTTTCCACTCGCGAAGTCCGCGGATAAATATGTCGTCGGCATCTTGAAGAATGCGTACTTTTTCGGGAGTGATGTCGCCGAGGATTCTTACGCCAAGACCGGGACCAGGAAAGGGATGACGTTTGATAAGGTGCTCAGGCATACCAAGTTGACGGCCTACTCTACGAACTTCGTCTTTGAAAAGCCATTTCAAAGGTTCGCAAAGTTGAAGTTTCATATCTTTTGGCAATCCGCCTACGTTGTGGTGGCTCTTGATGGTGCGACCTGTAATGTTGAGACTTTCGATACGGTCGGGATAGATTGTACCCTGACCAAGCCATTTAGCATCTTTAATCTTCTGAGCCTCAGCGTTAAACACGTCAACAAAGCCTTTGCCTATAATTTTGCGTTTCTTTTCGGGTTCTTCTACGCCGGCAAGCTCGTCGTAGAATTTCTTGGATGCGTCAACGCCTATAACATTGAGTCCGAGGCATTCATAGTCGCGGAGCACATCTTCAAACTCGTTTTTGCGCAATAGACCGTTGTTTACAAATATACAGGTGAGGTTTTTGCCGATAGCCTTGTTGAGCAATACGGCTGCCACCGACGAGTCAACGCCACCCGAAAGACCGAGCACAACCTTGTCGTTGCCCACCTGCTGTTTGAGTTCCTGAACGGTGGTTTCGATAAACGATGCGGGCGACCAGTCTTGTTTGCCTCCGCAAATATCTACTACAAAGTTCTTTAACAATAATGTTCCTTGCAAAGAGTGGAACACCTCGGGGTGGAACTGTACGCCCCAAATTTTTTCGTCGTTAGCCTGATATGCGGCAAATTTTACCTTTTCGGTAGATGCTATGCATCTGAAACCCTGAGGAATAGCAGTGATAGTGTCGCCGTGGCTCATCCATACTTGCGAATCTTTGTCAAATCCCTTGAAAAGCGGGTTGCCATCCTCAATGAAGTTGAGGCTAGCACGACCGTATTCGCGAGTGCCGGCGGGTTCTACCTTTCCTCCCAATGTGTGCGAAATATACTGCGCTCCGTAGCAAATGCCCAAGATGGGGAGTTTGCCTCTAAACTGCTCTAAATCAACTTTGAATGCTTCGGGGTCGTAAACACTGTACGGCGAGCCGGAGAGAATTACGCCGATGATTGACGGGTCGTCTTTTGGAAACTTGTTGTAAGGCACAATTTCGCAAAAGGTGTCCAATTCGCGCACACGACGGCCGATAAGCTGTGTGGTTTGCGAACCGAAATCAAGAATTATTATTTTCTGCTGCATATTGGTGTTTGTTTAATTAATTGTCATACAGTAAATTCCATACCATCTTCGGCGGCGGTGGAATTCGGGAAAACCTCTTGAGTCTCTACTTCCAGCAGAGATTTAATTTGGTCGTTGCCATATCGGTGCGAATAATGACCGATAATGAGCCTTCCCACTCCGGCGTTTTTGGCTATTTGGGCAGCCTGAGCCGTGGTGGTGTGGTAGGTAAGTTTCGCACGGTCTGCCAACGTCTTGTCGTAAGTGGCCTCGTGGTAGAGTACATTGCATCCTTTGACAGCCTCCTCAACAGATTTAAGAGCAAGAGTATCAGTAATAAAGGCATACGACTTGGGTGCTGGCGGCTCAATGGTGAGTTCTGAGTTCGGTATGGTTTCGCCGTTTTCGAGATGAAGGTCGGAGCCTTCTTTTATAGCCACTATTTCGGCAATTGTAAGGTTGTATTTCTCTATCATTTCGCGGCGGATATTATTTAAAGCAGGTTTTTCTTTGAAAATAAAGCCGCAAGTGGGTACTCGGTGCTTTACGGGAACACTGTACACCTCAATAGCCTTGTCGTCGTAGATAAGTTCCACTTCGTTGTAATGCAGTGGCACAAAGATAGTTTTGAAACCAAGTTCGTTGAGTTTGATTGGCGAATACTCGCCTTCGAGCATCTTTTGAAGGTCGGGATGAGCGTGGATATAGAGGTCGTTGGTTCGTCCTAAAAGACCGTAAGAGCTTAACAGTCCGAACAATCCGTAAAAATGATCGCCGTGAAGATGTGATATAAAAATGTGCTTTATAGCCGCCGTGCGTATGCC
Source organism: Bacteroidales bacterium (assembly GCA_017394445.1). Taxonomy (GTDB): domain Bacteria; phylum Bacteroidota; class Bacteroidia; order Bacteroidales; family UBA3824; genus UBA3824. The sequence continues at coordinate 34,389 of JAFPYT010000258.1, forward strand.
GAAGCGGTTCATCTGAATCTGTGTAGATTCAGCACAGTCCACAAGATAAGGGTGCGTATTGTGTATCACCACCTGGGCTGTGGCGTATCTGTGCTTCGACGGCAGTGCCGATCCGCAACCGAGTATTTTTACTTGAAACGACATTTGCAACTCTTTTTTTCGGGTGCAAATTTAGGGTAAAAATGTGAAATATTGGTAAAAAAATGGGGAAATCTAACAGTGATATTACTCCAATTTCTTCAACAACTTTTCCAACTCATTAAGATTGCGGGCATCAATGTCTATGTTGAGCAAATTGCCGTCGCGGTCAAAGAGCTTGTAAGTTGGCCAAGAGTGTACATCGAGGTAACGCTCTATTGCCGCTTGTTGGTCGTCAGGCAGATTGTAATGCGCCACATTGTCGCCGCTCACGTTGTATTCCTTGATGACATTCTCCCAGGAATCCTGCGGACTATTATTGGCGAGATAGAGATATTCAATGTCAAAATCACTCAAACGCGAATATTCTTCGGTGGAGTGCGAAAGAGCCGCCTTGCAAGGGCCGCACCACGTTCCCCAAATGTCCAACAGCACAAATTTGCCTCTGTAAGGTTCGATGATTTTGTCGAGGAGAGCCTTGCCCTCGCTGATGCCTTGCAGATTGTCGGACGATTTGAGCACCAACTTATCGAAATCGCGGTTTTCGATGGCGATGTAGCGGTTGTTAAGATTCTCCACACTTTCGATGCATATCGGAGTGCTTACCCATGCTCTCAATGAGTCAAGGTATCTTTGACTTAGCGACGTGCGCTGATGGTCAATTCGGTTGTACATCTCCTGTGAAATCATTATATCAAAGATAAGTGGATCCGAATTGAGCGAATCGAGCGCGTTCTTGGTGTCCTGCAACTCCAACCCCAAGAAATATTCACTAATTAATTTGTTGACTTTCGGGCTGTTGTAGAGTTTGTCCATTTTGTTGAGCAGATCTGCATTTTTCGCGCTGTCTGCCTGCCAAATCCGACGTTTTTCTTCTGGTGTTGCCGCCGCTTGAATGCGAGGCTCATAGTCCGCCATCCATTTTTTATATTGGCTGAGCGTCGCCGCCTCGTCGTCAGTCCATTCAATCTCGTCGATATGGTCGCAAATATTGAATGGCATGGATTTTCTGCCCTTGGCTTCGTCAATAAAATAGCGGATGAAAGTCCTCGTGTCGCGGTGCAGAGTGTACGGATGTTCCAATTTAGCCCAGAATTGTTCTTTGGCATAGCATTTGGCATTTTCGGGCATTTTGAAGCCGGGGCAATAGAACTGCATTTGACCAACATAGTTTGCATATTGCCACCGCATATTGTCTTTCTTGTATTTCTCAAAACGTGTGGAGAGCGTGGGATGCTCCTTGCAAAGCTGGTCAATTTTTGCATTGTTGGCGATGAGGGCGCTGTCAACAGAGGCAATGTATCGGTCGGGATCGGTGCCTCTCTCAAAATAATGGACCGACGGCCAGCCGAGAGGATATTTGAACAGTTCGTTTTGCAGGCGGCAATCATCGCCCATAAACATACGGCGACCCTCCTTGAAATCGTAGAGCATAAAATATGTCTTGCCCGGCTCCAACATCGTGCGGACAAAACACTGATTCCAATCGCAGAAAAATTCGGAACTGTTGAGAATAGGAATCTTCACCGTAAAGCGTCCAAGCGCATCCAAATCGGCATAGACAGATTCTTGGTCGTCGGTAATGATATTATGATATGAAAAATCAAACGTCTTCATATTCATCCACTGCGGAATGTCCTTGATCCAGCCAACTACGGTGATTGTGTCGGTCTTGTAGCCGGTGTTCACAAAATCGGTGCGGGTGTCCTTGTTGGGATAGTCGGACAGAAAACGGCTTGTTATCATCTGATAGACAACACTTTTGCCATCAATCTGCATTGCGCGTCTGCCCTTTTGGTCTTTGCCGACAATGACCTTGATTTCTTGGTTGCCGTTGGTGAGAATGAAATCTGCCTCACCGGTCTTGGGGTTGACGTTGCGTTGCTTGTAATCCCAAAACTTGCATTGATAGACGGCGCACTCGTCCATAAATGCAATCGCCCAATCGCCCGTCTTCTCGTCGCGCCAATAGGACGGGAAAATCTGTTTCCAACGTTCCTCAACCGACTTGATGCCCTTGATTTGGAACGCACCTTCGATATCGCCCTCAATAAAGTCAAACGATTTGATGTTTTGCGGTAATGGCTTGAAATGAAACACCATATCAAGTTTGCCGTCCTTGGTGTTAATATGTTTGTTGAGTTCTAATCCATCGGCAGAAACAAGTGCATAGCGCGTATCGCCTACTTTTAAATAGGTGTCGCTCACAAATTGAAACCAATTATGGTCAGGATAGTCAGATCGCTTCAATGCTGTGATATACACCACAGTTTCATCTTTTTTCAATTCTACCTTTGTTACATCAAGGACAATGCGAAAGAATCCATCTCCATATACGCCACTTTCTGTAGCGGGATTGTTCCACACAATAGTCTTGTCCTTTGCCTGAACCATACATGCTACGAGAACAAGCATTATGGTAAATAAGATTTTTTTATTCATGCTAAATGTTTTTAAATAATTACTTTGTTTAGTTGTTAGATTGCAAATATGTTAAAATATTACAGTTAGGAATGGGTTTTAACGTTTTTTAACATTGAAACAGTTGACTTATAATCTATAAAAGAAATATACTTTTTGTTATCTTTGCCCAAAACAGCAATAAAACGTATACCATGACAAAATTTGACCATCAGGCAGAAGCCATTATAGCCAAGATGACCTTGGACGAAAAAATATCACAGATGATGAATGCCACGCCGGGAATCCCGCGCCTCGGTATCGAACCTTACGACTATTGGAACGAGGGTTTGCACGGTGTAGGACGTAGCGGCAAGGCTACAGTTTTTCCCGAACCTATTGGTCTTGCGGCTACTTTTGATACCGACATCGTGGGCAAAATTGGCGATGCTATTGCCACCGAAAGCCGCGCTAAATATGTTGTGGCACGTAGCAACAATAATTTTGCCCGTTACACAGGACTTACTTTTTGGTCGCCAAATATCAATATTTTCCGCGATCCGCGATGGGGTAGAGGCATGGAAACATACGGCGAAGACCCTTTTTTAACCGGCACTCTGGCTACGGCTTTTGTAAAAGGTATGCAGGGCAACGACCCTGATTATCTGAAAGTTGCAGCATGTGGAAAACATTTTGCCGTACATTCGGGTCCTGAGGCTACACGACACACTGCCAATGTTACGCCATCGAAAAAAGACCTTTGGGAAACATATCTTCCGGCTTTTAAAATGCTTGTGCAAGATGCTGATGTTGAGATAATTATGGGAGCTTACAACCGTGTTTACGGCGAAAGTTGTTCGGGAAGCAAGTTTCTTTTGAGCGATATTTTGCGTCGTCAATGGGGTTTCAAAGGTCATATTGTGTCGGATTGCGATGCTGTTGCCGATATTTATCAAGGTCATGCAATTGTTAAAACCGAGGCAGAAGCCGCTGCCACAGCCGTTAAAGCGGGATTGAATGTTGAATGTGGTTCTACTCTAAAAGGTCTCAAAGAGGCTGTGGCTCAAAACCTTATCACCGAACAAGACTTAGACCGCGCATTAAAACCGCTTTTGGTAACGCGTCTTAAACTCGGTATTCTGCAAAAAGACGAAAACTGCCCTTACAACCATTTTTCGACAGATGTTATTGGCTGTGAAAAACATATTTCGCTTGCACGCAAAGCCGCTGTTGAGAGTATGGTTCTCCTTAAAAACAACGGAATTTTGCCCTTGAAAAAAGATATTCATACCCTTTTTGTAACGGGTGCAGGTGCGGCAGATGCGTTTTGGTTGATGGGCAATTATTATGGCATTTCTGACCGTTATTGCACTTACTTACAGGGTATTGTGTCGAAAGTAAGCTTAGGTACGGCGGTTAATTTCCGTCCGGGAGTGTTAGAAAATTCGCCCACACGCAATTCTATCAATTGGGCTATCGACGATTCTATTGGTAGCGATTATGTGATTGTGGTAATGGGCAATAACAGCAATCTTGAAGGCGAAGAAGGCGAGGCTATTGATTCCGATACCCGTGGCGACCGTACTTCAATTCAACTGCCTGAATGTCAGATAAATTTCCTCCGTCAATTATACCAAAGCCGACCCAAAAACAACGATGGCAAAAGTGGTATAATTGTAGTGCTTACCGGCGGAAGTCCGGTGGATATGCGCGAAATTACACAACTTGCCGATGCTGTGGTACTTGCTTGGTATCCAGGTCAAGAAGGTGGCTATGCACTTGGCGATTTGATTTTTGGTGACGCTAATTTCTCAGGTCGTTTGCCAATCACTTTCCCCGAAGATGGTGCTAAATTGCCAGCCTTTGATGATTACTCTATGCAAAACCGCACCTATAAATATATGTGTGATAATATTTTTTATCCGTTTGGATATGGATTGAGTTATGGCAAAGTAGATTATTCAAATCCTTCGGCAAAATTTAATAATGACCTTACCGTTGATGTAAAAGTCTCGGTAACAAATACTTCTGATATTACCACAGTAGAAACTGTTCAAGTTTACGTATCGGCTCCCGGTGCTGGCAAAGACGCTCCGTTGCAACAATTGGCTGCCTTTAAACGTGTTGAAATTCAGCCAAATGCAAGCGTTGATGTAACGTTTAAAATTGATGCCGACCGTTTAAAAACCGTTGAGGAAGATGGTTCGTCGAAACTACGCAAAGGTGTATACAAATTTTCTATTGGCGGTGCAGCACCATCAAATCGTACCAAAGAATTGGGTGTGAGTGTGGTAGAGAAAGAAGTTACGATAAAATAGGTTGTTTAACCTGTTTGCTTCCATACACTATAATTGCCACAATTGCAGCGGCACCAAGCAAAAATGGATAAAAGAGATACCCCGTTATTTCTGACGGGGCTATTTCGCATAACCCTGCGGCAAGCAACATTTGTGCGCCGTAGGGTATTATGCCTTGTGCAAAACACGAAAATGTATCTAAGATACTTGCAGCGCGTTTGGGCGAAATACCAAATTTTTGTGCTATGCGTTGCGCCGGATTGCCTACCGTAATAATTGCCACAGTATTGTTTGCAGTGCAGATGTCGGCAAAAAATACCAGTGCTGCAATGCTAAAACCTGCCGAACGCGAACCTGTTATTTTTTTAGATAGTTTTTCTACAAGATAATCCATGCCGCCGTTGTAGCGGATTAGTTCTAACATTCCGCCGGCAAGCAGTGTTACTATAATCAATTCAGACATTGAAAGCATACCAGTGCTCATCTGCGAAAGCCATTCAAATATATCGTAAGAGTTTGTAAATATGCCTGTTAATCCAGCTAAAATTACGCCCGCCAATAGCACTATTAGCACATTTACACCAACTATCGCCAATATCAAAACTGCTATATAAGGAATTATTTTGATGAACTCAATATCAGTAGCAGGAGCTTCGATTGCATATCCGCGTCCAATAAAAAAGTATATTATTGCGGTAATAATTGCGGCAGGAAGAGCTATGCGGATGTTTTCGTGAAATTTATCTTTCATCATGCACCCTTGAGTTTTGGTGGCCACAACGGTGGTGTCGGATATAAACGAAAGATTGTCGCCAAAGTATGCACCGCCCACAATTACGCCAGCCATTAGTGCAGTGGAGATTCCCGTTTGACTTGCCATTTGGGCAGCTACTGGCATTAATGCTGCAATTGTGCCCACCGAAGTGCCTATAGCCAACGAAATAAAGCACGCCGTGAGAAACATTCCGGGGAGAATAAAGTTTTGAGGAAGAATGGTAAGTGCCATATCTACAGCCGCTTGCACACCACCTATAGCTTTGGCGCTTTGGGCAAAAGCACCAGCAAACAAAAAAATCCAAATCATAAGCATAATGTTTTTGTTGCCCGCCCCACGGCTAAAACGTGTTATGCGCTGATTTATAGTAAGTTTTTTGGTAACGGCTACGGCGTAAATACTTGAAGCAATAAACGCCACAGTTATTGGAACTTTGTAAAAATCATTGAGAATGAGCGACGTAACTAAATATAGCACCAAGAAAACGAGCAAAGGCGAAAGAGCGAAAAAATTTGGTTTCCGCTGTGCTATATCGCGGATTTGATTTGTGCTCATTGATTATCTACGACTCAAGAACTCTCAACTCTATTGGAAAATTGATTGTGTATTGGAGGTCTTCTCCGTTTTCTTGCGAAGATTCATCCCCATCTTCGTAATACCAAATGATTTTAAGTGTGTTAGGTTCTTTTACGTTTTTTAAAATCGACATAAGTTCAAGAACACAACGCAATGTAGCTGAGTTGTAGTATTCAAAGTTGAACACGAGTTCGGTATGCTCTTTAGGCGAAGCCGTGTATTATTCTAACCAAGAAAAAACCGGTGAGTAGAAAGCATCGCTATCTTCGGGCATAGAGCGTCCTGAAATCATTAATTTACCTTCGTCGGGCTCGAATACGATTCTCGGCGTAGTGCTTGTGGCTTCGATATATAGTTTCTGCATCTGCATTTATTTTTTGCTTGCAAAAATAACAAAAAAATTTTAGATGATACTAATTAAATAAAAAAATTATATCAAGTAACTTTATTTTTCTGTTAGTGTTGTGGCGTTAAATGTTACATTCAATTGTTACTAAAGTATTTTCGTTGTCAAATTGACATCTAATACCGTTTTTGCTTTCGCGGGCAATGTCGATAAGACCAAGTCCCGACGTAATATCAAGATTGTCGTGTCCATTGCGCAACACTTTTTTGTAATAGGCGTCAAGTTGTTCGGGTGTTTGTGCATTAAGATGGTCGATATAATCTTTTAAGCGGGTTGTGTATTTTGGGTCTATGTTGTTAGATGCTGTAATGGTGTATTTTGATTGATGTTTGCCGAGCGAAAATAATCCATCGTGGCTACCTGTATTTGCCGACGAAGCGTGTTTTGAAATGTTTTGGATCATTTCTACCATAATGTGATATACTTTTCGTTGGGTGGTAAGCTCAGAATCAAGTTCGGCAATGTTGTTTTCTGACATTATAAGTATTTGGTTTACAGTGTTTCGGTCAAAATCGCCTTTTACCGCCAAAAACTTATGATGCTGTTCCATAAGGTTTTTGAGATATTCGGTGCGGTCTACTGGCAAAGGTTCTGTATTGTCTTCGCTGATTTTGAGCCGCAATTGAAAATAGAAAAACGCGCGATTGTTGTCAACGGGAACAAATTTATAATCGAGTTTTTCTTTGGTTTTGCGTATCATTTCTACAAAACCGAGACCTGCGCCGCCTTCTTTTGACAATTGTTTGTTGGTGAGGGTTTCAACAAAAACTTGTTTTAATTCTTCGTTGGTCATAGTGTTAACGCGGTTGAGCTTGTTTTCAAGGATTTCAACCTTGGCATTATCGATAAAATTGCCCGAAGTTATGTAGTAGCTATTGCCTATGCGGCGAACAACAAATATTTCTCCTGAGGTTTCGTCATCGTTTCTGCCCGAAAGACCGTAGCGGAGAATGTTTTGAAAGCTTTCGATCATCAAAAACGATAGCTTATTTTTTTGACCTTCGGTGTCGGAACTTTTACCTAAATATCCTTTCCAAAGCTCAGTTACCATACCCAAAACTGTATTGTCGAATTTACCTAAGTATATGAAACTCAGATTGTCGTCTTTGAGTTCGTGGTACAATGCATTGTTAATATTACTTTCCATAATTAAGTTTATAATGTCTGACAACAAAAAAATCTAATTTCAGGCTATAAAAATAAAAAATCTATCTAAATTTGTACACTTTAAATAAGAATTTTTTTTAGAAAACGAATTTGATAACTTTTGGAATTATAATATTCTAAAACAAGAACTTCAAAATCCTTCTTGTATTTATCTATGTTGTAAAATAAATAACGAAATAGTCGGATTTGCAGGAATTACAATTGTTTTAGATACAGCAGAATTAAATAATATTGTTATAAAAAAATCTGAAAGA
>JAFPYT010000259.1 GCA_017394445.1 Bacteroidales bacterium
AGGCGGTTGATGGTGATTGGGTCGGGAGTGGTTTGCACGGCAGGATACACTTTGTCGTCAACGCGGTTTTCAACTGTGGAGAGCAGTCCCGCCTTGTGTCCCATTTGTCGGAACATATTATATAAAAGTGTGGCGGTGGTGGTTTTGCCGTTGGTGCCCGTTACGCCTGCGAGTGTGAGATGCTCTGACGGGCGGCGGTAAAATTCTGAAGCTATTTTGCCGATGGCGTCGGCAGTGTCGGCAACTACAACAAATGCCACATTGTCGGGGGCGTTGTCGGGAATGTGCATGCATACAACAGCCGACACACCTTTATTAATAGTATCTTGAATGTAAGCGTGTCCGTCGGTTTTTGTTCCGGGAACGGCAATAAAGCAAACACCCGGAGCTGCTTGACGCGAATCGGAGGTGATAGCCTTGATTTCTACATCAAGATTGCCTTGAGTGTTTTCGGTTTTGATGTTGCGTATCAGTTGTTGCAGTGTCATATTGTTTTGTTTTAGAGGGTTAGCCTAATTCTATAGTAATTTTTTTGCCGTCTTCGATTTTGCCGCCGGGGGCAAGACTTTGTTTCTTTACCACTCCATGCCCAATAACGGTTACCTTGAGATTTAATCCGCGTAAAATAAATAGAGCATCTTTTAACCCTAATCCTTTTACGTTGGGAACTGTGCCACGTGGCGAGGAGTAACGGTCGATTAGCAGTTTGTCGTGGTCGGCAGAGCTTTGAGTCTGCACCCATGTGGTGTTTTTTTGGTCAACGTCTAATACTTCTACGTGCAGACGCGAAAGTATGCGGTCTAATACTACCCGCTTGCCAATGCGTGTGTCGGGTACAGATTTCTGGTCTTCTAATTTGGCAATATTAAACTCGCGGTTTTGCATATCGTAGTCGTGGGTGTAAATGTTGTCGGCGATTTCTTTGAATACCGGGGCTGCCACGCGGTTGCCGTAGATGTTGCCTTCGGGTTCGTAGATTACCACTATGCAAGAGTATTTGGGATTGTCGGCTGGAAAATATCCTGCAAACGATGCTTGGTGCTTGTCGGTTTTTTGTTGACCTTTAAACACTTGCGCCGTACCAGTTTTGCCGGCAATTTTGTATTTGTTTGATTTGATGTTGGTGGCAGTGCCTTCTTCTACCACGCTCAGCAGCATGCTCTGCACTTTTTTGAGTGTGGATTCGCTGCATATCGAGGGGACGATTACCTCGGTTTCAAATTCCTGCTGAATGTCGCCATAGAGCTTTACAGCCTCAATTGCCTGCGGGCGCACCATTACACCGTTGTTTGCCACTGCGTTGTAGAGCGTGAGCGTTTGTATCGGTGTAACTTTGAGCTCGTATCCAATGGCGTTTTGCGGAAGCGTGGTGATAGAAAACTTGGAGTTTCTGCCCGGATAGAGAATAAGCGGTGCGGGTTCTCCTTTGATTTTTATGCCAGTGCGCTGGTTGAGCTGCATATTGTAGAGCAAATCATAAAAATACGCAATTGACCTTGTGTTTTTGCGGTTGTTGAGCCGAGGGTCGAGGTATTTTGTTTTGGTATTGTCAAACCCTGTGATAGCCATTATGCCAAAACCAACATTCGACGAGTGCGAAAATACCTCTTTAACTGTTAGTTTGCCAAGCCCATCTTTGTGGTCGTCGCGCATGGTGAATCTATCCGAAATGGGGAGAACGCCGTTGCCAGTGTCGATGGTGTCGTTGATATCGTATGCGCCAGATTCCAAAAGCGCTATCATCGAGGCAAGCTTAAATGTAGACCCTGGTTCGGTAGAATAGCCCACAGCAAGGTTTTGGGTTTCTAAATATGTGCCACGAGCCGTATCGCGTTCAAGACTTATCATAGCGCGTATTTTGCCGGTTTTTACTTCCATTACCACAGCCGTGCCTGCTTGTGCGTTGCATTTTTTTAGCTGCTTGAGCAGACATTTTTCGGTCATGTCTTGGGTGTTGAGGTTAATAGAGCTAACAACATCGTAGCCAGGTATTTTGTCTTCTTCGTCCCAAATGTTGTACGATACAAATTCGCCCGAGGGAAGCTTGTGCACCAATTCTACATATTTGTTGCCTTTGAGCAAATCGTTGTAAGCACCTTCGATACCTATGGTAAAATTACCTGTGGTATCGGGTCCGCCAATTGTTCTACGTGCCATCAGATTGTCGATAACCTTGCGCTTGTAGTCGGTTTGGCGTATAAATCCCGATTTGTTTTTCGACATACGGAATATGGGAAACTCACCCATGTCGCTGAGTTGCTTAGAGGTAAGTCCCGTTTTGAGTTTATAGTATCTTTTCCCTGCTTGTTTAGCTTTTATAAATTCTTCCTTGTAATAATCTTTGGGTTTGTCGTTAAAATAATTGCTCATGCAAGCAGCCAGAGTGTCGATATATTTATTAAAGGTGTCTTGTTTTACCACTTTTAAATCCCAATATGCAGAGCAAATCGGCACCGAGGCAGCAAGGTAAAAACCATCCGACGAAATAATGTCGCCACGTTTGGTGTATTTGATGTCGGTGCGTTCGGTTTTTTTCTGTTTTGCCCATTCCTCTGGCGGAAGCGATTGCAGGTATATTATCCGTCCTATTATGAATACTATAACCACAAGTACCATAATATAGATAACTGTCATCTTGGTTTTGATGTTTCCCCTTATGTCGTTTCCTTGTTCCATTTGAGTAGTTTTTTGAGTTTTTTTGATATTTATCTTGCACTGGCAACTTGCTGTTGATGAAGTTGTTTGCGGTGTTTTAAAAATAGTTCTCTTTCGTCTTTGAGCGAATCAGGACGATTGTATTTGTTTACCAAAAAATATTGCGGAGGCTCTTTTAATGCATGTATGCCCAGAGCTTGAGTTTCCACTCTTTCTGCCACCTCGCTCTCTTTGCAAAATCTTGCAAGTTCGTTTGATAGCAATATTGATAATCCTTTGGTGTTTTCTATTTCTTTTGTACGTTTTGCAATGTTGGTGAGGTCGGTTTCTACAATGCGGTTAAACGAGGTAACAAGAATGCTTGCCGATACCACAAATAAGAAAGGAGCCATAATTGTGCGTTTGAGCTTGTCAAACGAAACGTGTTTGCCGTTGATTAATTGAAAGAGCGATAATTTTTCGTCGCCTTGCTCTTGTTCGTTTTCGTCAAAACTGTCGGATGAGAGGTCTTCTTCATTTCCCTCTAACGAAAACGCAGAGTCAGAGCCGTCTTCGCTGTATGAGCCGTTAGAATATGGAATATCGTTAGAAAAAGGATCGTCGATTTCGCGTCCTGTTTCGCCGCCGTTTAAGCCATATTCTGAGGGGTCGGGCATAGCACCGTTTTGCGACACGCGGTCGTAAGCCTCGTTGAGCGCTCCGTTGCTAAATTCAATGTCGGTGTCTAATAGAATGTCGTTTGTCATAACCTTGTAGTTTGTTGAGTAGTAAGTACGTTTTTCTGAGCTATGCGTAGTTTTGCGCTACGGGAGCGCGGATTGAGAGCGAGTTCTTCTTCCGAAGGAGTTATTACCTTGCGGTTTACAGCGGTAAATGGTGCTATTATGTTTCCGTATACGTCTTTTTGTTCTATTCCTTGGATGTTGCCCGCTTTGATATAGTTTTTTACGGGGCGGTCTTCGAGCGAATGATATGTCATTATCACAAGTCGTCCGTTGTCTGCCATGGCGTCGGCGGTGGATAGAAGGAACTCTTCGAGTGCGTCTATTTCGCCGTTAACTTCGATGCGGATGGCTTGAAAGAGTGTTGCGAGATATTTGTTTTCGCTGTGGGCGGGAATGCAGTTGCCGGCAGCTTCGATAAGGTCGGCTGTGGTGGCAAGCGGTTTTTTGGCGCGGTAAGATGCTATGTTTTGAGCAAGTTTCCACGCGTTTTTGATTTCTCCGTACTCAAGAAAAACGTTTTTGAGCTGCTCGGGAGAGTAGGTGTTGAGAAGCGACGCGGCAGTAAAGTCGGCGTTTTGGTTCATACGCATATCTAAGGGAGCGTTTTCAAAACGGAACGAGAAACCGCGGCCTTCGTCGTCGAAATGGTGGCTCGAAACACCAAGGTCGGCTAAAATGCCGTCAGCCTTTACACCTTCTAATTGCAGAAAATTTGCAAAATATTTAAAGTTGGTTTGGTATAATGTGATTCTTTTATCGTCGGGAAGATTTTTAGCAGCGTCGGCATCTTGGTCGAAAGCGATTAAACGGCCTTTGCTGCTCAGGTGCTGTAAAATAGCCTTAGAATGGCCACCTCCGCCGAAAGTGACGTCTACATAAATGCCGTCGGGGTTGATATTCAGCCCTTCGATGCACTCTTGCAACATTACAGGTATGTGATAGTTAGTGTCCATTCTAAAATTTTGTTAATTTATATTGTGCAAATGTAAAAAAAAATTATATTTCATTTAAGTTTCCAAGAATTTTTTCTGCTAAAAGTGCAAAATCTTCGGCAGTTGGGTGACTTTTTTCGTATTCTTCCTTCGACCATATTTCAATTTTGGTATCGAGACCAATTATGCAGATGTCGCTTTGCAGGTCAACAGCCTGCACAAGTCTTTTAGGAATAACCATTCTATTGTTAGAATCTAAAGCACATTCGGCGGTGTCTTTAAAAAATTCGCGCAAGAAAATATTGTGCTGACGGTTGAAAGGGTTGAGATTTTTGCGGACGGTTTCCACTTGGCGTTCCCATTCACTTTTGGTGAAGACGGTGAGGCAGGGTTCGTAAATGTCTTTTTTGATGATAAAGGCTGTCTGTCCTTCTTCTCCGGCTTGCTGCAACAGCGCGGCGGGAAAAAGGAATCTGCCTTTGGCATCGAGCTTTACGTCAAAATCTCCTGTAAAAACCGTCATCGTTTTTTGCTTTAAATTCACAATCCAAAATTAGGCGGTTTTTTTGAATTATGCAACCACTTTTTGCCACTTTTTGCCACTTTTTGCCTTCTATTTTTGCACACCTATTGTGGATAAGTTGTGGATAATGTACTGCAACTTGTTTTATAATAATATTTTGCGTTATAAACAGGGTGTTAATAACCATGTTGTTTGTCTTGGTTTTGCTATTTATATAACACCTTTATATATTATATGTATAAAAATGCGGAAGTGCATAAAAAAGGCTGCACGGATAGTTCCGTAGTTTCGGAAACACTCGTGCAAGGCTGCACGGACAGTTCCGCAGTTTCGGAAATGCTCGTGCAAGGCTGCACGGATAGTTCCGCAGTTTCGGAAACGCTCGTGCAAGGCTGCACGGATAGTTCCGCAATTTCGGAAACGCTCGTGCAAGGCTGCACGGATAGTTCCGCAGTTTTGGAAACGTTCGTGCAAGGCTGCACGGATAGTTCCGCAAAAAAAGAAACGTCCGCGCAGCTCTTTTTTAGTGGTTTTTTATATAAATAATTACAACAAAATATCATTATTTATAATTCTGTTAACAATTATTAACATTTTTCTATATAGCTTACAATATGCTGTAGATATGATATTTTAATTATTTATAATAATTTCGGTAAAAAGTATAATAAAAGTTTGGAGATTTTAAAATTTTATATTATCTTTGCATCGTCAAAAAAAATCAGAAAGGCGTAAGTCCGGACGAAATAAGTTAATAGTTAAGAATTTGAGAAAGATAAGTCCGGCAGCCGAGTAAGGTTGATTGATACAAAAAATTATAAAACGTTATTTTAAAAACCAACTTAAATTAAAAGAAAATGAGAACCATTAAGTTCGTAAATCCTGCGCAGTTTACCAACCGCGGAACAGTAGCATTTCTGGAGCAGGTAATCGAATCGGCTAAGCTGATTGATTCTAAATGCGACAAAACGATGTTTGAAAACCTTGAAAGCGTATGCAAAGAGTTTTACTCCCAGCTGCAAAACGACAGTACCGTGCAGCGCACACAGGCAATTGTTGACACTGTGGCAAAGATGAAGACCGAAACCGATTCGGTGTTCTACCTCTGCAAGGCTCTTGCTAACAGTGGCGACCAAAAACGAGCCGAGGCTGCCAAATGCGTGCTTAGTATCTTCGACAAGTACAACACCCCCATCCGTGGATATGTTACCATGTCGGTAAAAGTGTCGCAGATATTGAGTGAGATTGCTTCCTTAGGCGAAGACACTGTCCCGATGCTCTACATCGGCGAATTTGTGGAACGCGCCGGCAAGCTTCACAACGACTACATCACCCTCTATAACGAGCGTGCACAGTATATGGTGTCGATAATTGGCAAAATGGCTGAAACTCGCGACAAATTGGTGGATCAATATCGTAAGCTCGTATTACAGATCAACGGTGCCGCCGTTGCCAACCCCGATGATTACGCCGCCTTTGTGGACGCGGTAAACTCGATAGGCAGCCAGTTTGTGCTTGCTTCACGAAGCCGCTCCAAAAAACAGGACGACGACATCATCCCCGAAGAAGATTCGGTAGAAATTTGTTAATGTTTTAAAATTTAATTTGTTAAAAGTAAATAATAGAGTTGTTATAAAAACGAATCCCGTATGGCAGGTTTGCCGTGCGGGATTTTTTTTGCTAAATTGTAATCTGGAGATTGCAAATTTTGATAAAATTGTCATTTGGAGATTGCAAATTTTAATTAAATTGTCATTTGGAGATTGCAAATTTTAATAAAATTGTAATCTTGAGATTGCAATTTTTATTATCTTTGTGGCTGAAAACAATTAAAGACTCTGTGTTATGGATTTCGCCACTGTAAAACCGCTGTTGAGCCGCTACCACAGGATGCTGGGCGCAACTAACTGTAATATCAAACGTTACCTCTACTACAAAATTAATTGGAACGTCCGTCTGATAGGTATTATGGGTGCTCGTGGTGTGGGAAAAACCACCCTGATGCTCCAATATATCAAGGAAAACTTTGCCGACCCCGACAAGGCGTTCTATTTTTCGCTCGACGACCTTTGGTTTAACCATTATCCAGTTGAGGAACTTATGGAATATCTATTTAACCAAGGTGTTGAGGCTGTGTTTATCGATGAGGTCCACAAACTTGCCAATTGGCAGCAATATATCAAAAACTTTTATGATAGTTTTCCGGGGTTGAAGATTGTCTACACTGGCTCGGCAATGCTTGCCATCGACCATTCTAAGGCCGACCTGTCGCGCCGCCAGTCGCTTTATAAGTTTAACGGACTTTCGCTAAGGGAGTATATTGAGTTTGAATATGGGCAAAAATTCCAACCTGTGTTGTTGCAAGACCTTATTGAAGACCATGCGCGTATTTCGTTTGGTATTACGCCTTCGGTAAAAATTTTGAAATGCTTCAACGACTATCTGCGTGCTGGATATTACCCTTTTTACAAAGATGCCGGAGATGATTATTATATGCGGCTTGCCGATGTGGCACGAATTGTAATCGATACCGACATTCCCGCCGTGGAGGAGGTAGCTTTTGCCACTTTGGAAAAACTCAAACGGCTTTTGATGGTGGTTTCATCGTCGCTCCCGTTTGTTCCTAATGTCTCTAAACTTTCAGAACAGTTGCAGAAC
>JAFPYT010000260.1 GCA_017394445.1 Bacteroidales bacterium
ACACCAAATACTGCAAGAATCGCAAAATTTGAGAGGGGTAAGGTTGTGACTTTTATAGCTTATCTGTATAATATATTGGAAAACAGATCGTTTGTCCGTCTTGTTGTAAGTCTTTGGGGTATATAAGATACCGTTGTCCTATTCGGGAAGAAAATTTTTGGCAGAACAAATCCAGAGATTTATGAGTGTTGTACCCTGACGACTTGATTTCTAGAGGAATAATTTTGTCTTTTTTTGTCAGTAAGAAATCAATTTCGTAATTATGTTTGTTGCCGTCTGGAAAGGTGTAGTAGTAAAGTTTGTGCCCTGCACTTGTAAGCATTTGTGCCACAAGGTTTTCATATACGTAGCCAAGGTTTGCTGATAGCTTGTCCGACAGCAGTTTAGAGTAAATAGTGTTTTCCGTGTAATCTTTGTCCCAAAAGGCCAGAGTGATGAATAGTCCCGTATCAGCTAAAAACAACTTGTATCGCGATTGGTCTTTTGTCAGTCCCATACCGACATTTGGGTCGTTGGCATGGTGGGCGATAGTTACCACTTGACTATCGGTGATGTCGGCAATAAAAGTGGATTCCTTCTCTCTCAGACTTGATTGCGTGGCACTCGAAGCGATGTATCTGTTGGCATTGCCTGACAGTTGTGCAGGGATGTCCATCAGTAGTTTAGAGATGTTTCCCGAATCGTCGATTTTGCGAAAATCGTCATCGTAAAGCATTAATATCTCTCGTTTTTTTTCGTCAACCATCTGAAGATTGTTGGTCTGAATATAAGTGTCCACGGCTTGTGGCATACCGCCGACAACCATATATTTTCGCAAGTTCCGCATCCATTCGCGGTGTGCTGCTTGTCCCATTGGACGGTGCAACAGAAATGCCTGGTGCAACAAGTCAGGTCCGGAATAATCTCCAATTGCCCAAAGAAACTCATCAAAATCCATGGGATGTAGGGTGATGCGCGTTTCTTCGCTGGGGATTAGTATGTTCTGAACGTTTTTTTTGATAGAAAGCAACGACCCGGTCTCGATGTAATCGTATCGGCCGTCTTTTACAAGAAATTTTATCGACTGCCGTGCTTTTGGATTTAGTTGAACCTCGTCGAAAATAATTGCGGATTTCCGCTCGTGAAGCGTGGTGTGGAATATGTTTTGTAGGCGAAAAAAGAAATAATTCAAATCACGCATGTTGTCGAAAAGTTCGTCAATTTCTCTCGAAGTTTGCGCAAAATCTATAAGTATGTATGATTTGTATTCCCTTTTGGCAAATTCTTCAACTAAGGTGGATTTCCCTACGCGTCGCGCACCTTTTATTAATAATGCGGAAGTGCCCTTGCGCTCGCGTTTCCAAGCAAGCATCCTGTCGTATAATTTTCGTTTGAAAACCATGTTTATAGTCTTTTAAATTTTTTGCAAAAATACGAATTTTTTTTTGCTCCGCAAAATTTAAAACGCCAAAATCTGCAAGAATCGCAAAATTTAAAACATCAAAAACTGCAAGAATCGCAAAATTTGAGAGGGGTGAAGATACCTGAATTGATTGGAAAATAATCAAAAACTACTAAATTCTGCGGCTGCAGTCCACAAAATATTATAATATTTTGCTGATTATATCCGCAGAAATTCGTATATTTGCATTGTGAAATTCAATTGAAATTATGCATATATCTCGGAAAATGAGCGAGTTAATCGCTAAAAAGATGCATTCTGGCAAGGCAATTATAATTATCGGAGCCCGACAAGTAGGGAAAACCACATTGCTTAAAGACAGTTTGCAGGGTAACGACAAGGTTCTTTGGATGAACGGCGACAACTTGGAAACGCGCACGCTTATGGCAAACATTACAGTGGAGCGCTACCGCAGTATGCTGGAAGACAAT
>JAFPYT010000261.1 GCA_017394445.1 Bacteroidales bacterium
ATAAAATCTCCATAAATATTTATGGAATCATTTCGTCTTTTTTATCTATATTGCGTAATAATTTAAAAACGCAGTGCAATGAGTAAGAAAGTAAAAGATTTACAATTAGTTAACGTAAATTATTTGGATATTCCAAATAATTTCGTACTCACTCATTCACTCACTCACTCACGTAATACACTCTTAAACACTATATCAGCGTATTTGCGCTGCCAAATACAAGGGCTTCCTGTGCTATGTTGCAGAGGAAGCCCTTGGTGTTTTTGTGCTTAGTATAACTAATGAGGCACTTATTGTTTATGACATTTAACTTATAATATGATTTTTTGTATAAAATGAATTTATTAATATGAAAAATAAAAACATAATCACACACATCACCAAAGCCGCACTTGCGACGGCTTTGATTTTAATAAGCCTTGTAGCAAAAGCAGCAGTTACAACTGAACCAAGCGGCACTTGTGGCGAGGGCTTAACTTATACCTTCAACAGCGAAACCGGCGCACTCGTAATCTCAAAAACGGGTGAAGGAACAGGACACATGTCTATGTTTCCGTTCTATGAACATGATGATATCAAATCTGTAATCATTGAAGAAGGCGTTACACTTATTTGTGCTATGGCATTTGCGGGATGTACAAATCTTACCTCTGTAAAAATACCAAACAGCGTAACTTATATTGCTGCGGCGGCGTTCGCTAGTTGTAGAAGCCTCACTACTGTAATAGTACCAAGCAGCATAACTCACGTCGACGAGAGTGCGTTCCAAAATGTTAGACACATCATTTACAATGGACCATTAGAAGGTGCTCCGTGGGGTGCGATTGCTATGAATGGAAAAACAGAAGGTGATTTTGTATACGAAGATGATACTAAAACTAAAATTATGGTATACATAGGTACAGGAGGCAATGTTATAATTCCAAATGGCGTAACATCTATAGGAGAAAGAGCGTTTGATAACAGCACTTGTATCACGTCTTTAACAATCCCCGAATGCGTAACTACTATTGGAGTTAATGCGTTCAAACGTGTTAAACATATCATTAATGAGAGTAACTGCAAAGACGATGACCATTGGGGCGCAAATGCAGAAAATGGAATAGTAGACGGCGATTTCGTTTACGAAGATGTTACAAAGAAAAATCTATTAGCTTACATAGGCAGAGTTAGCGAAGTAACAATCCCCGAGAGCGTAACATCTATAGGAAAGTTTGCATTCTATGATTGCAAAAGTCTCACTTCCGTAACAATACCCGAGAGCGTAACATCCATTGGAGAAGATGCGTTTTATAAATGCATCAACGTTGAAAACGTATACCTCTATGCCAACCCAGATAACCTTACATGGACAGAAAAGGATCGCAATGATTTTATTACCAAACCCAAAGGTGCAACCAAATGCCACGTACTTGCCGAATATCTTGATAAATCAGAAGAAAACTTTAAGTACTATGTAAACGTAACCTTTGTTGGCGATGTAACACTGCTAACAGCCGACGACATAACCACATCTCAAATTGCTGATGTTACCTACAGTGGCACACCTTTTACTCCCGAAATCGAAGTTAAGTATGGCGATGAGACTCTCGAAGCCGGCACCGATTATGAGGTTTCGTATTCTGACAACACCAACGTCGGCACAGCCAAGGCCACTATCAAAGGCATAAAGCTATACATCTTTACCAAAGAGGTAGAGTTTACCATCGCTCCCAAAGTCACCACCCTCGGCGCACTCACCCTCACCCACGACCAAAACGGCACCATCGCCATCCTCAAAGGCGAGTTTACCTCTACGGAAACTACTTCGCTGAATCTCAAAAACCAAATTGAAGTCAACGAAGTTACATTCCAACGGACATTTACAGCCGGTGTGCCAGCCACGGTGATGCTTCCGTTCTCGTTTGCAGCCGACAAGGTGGACGGCAAATTCTACACGCTCGCAAGCGTGGCACCTATAAATGGTGTTTGGACAGCCACAATGTCCAACCCGATAAATGGAATAATCAAAGCCAACACACCGTATATCTTTAAGGCAAACAGCAATCTGAATAAACTCACCTTTGAAAATGGTGATGATGGAGTCACTTTGCAGTCCACCAAAACAATAAATGATAACGGCTCAGGCGATTGGACACTCCACGGCGTATATGAAAAAACGTTTTTGGGCGACCCCAACCAAGTCAACTACGGCTTTGCTGGTCAGGCTACCGACGACGGCATCAGCGTAGGCGACTTTATCCGTGCCGGCGAAGGAGTATGGGCAGACCCGATGCGCTGCTACCTTACCTACAATAAAAACAACGGTGTGCTTGCCAAATCAGCCCTCGACCTTCCCGATAATATCCGTGTAGTTTTCCCCGACGAGGTGGAGCAGCCTGACAACGGCGAAATCGTTACCCCTGTGTCGGAAATCGCCACAGAATCCGATGTAAAAGTTTGGTCGTTTAATGGCACTGTATACATCGAGGCACAGCCCGATATGGACTACACCATCGTAGACCTCACCGGTCGCATCATCAAAAAAGGCGTTACACATTCTACCCACGAGGAGTTGAACCTCAATACCAAAGGCATCGTAATCGTAAAAATTGGAAACAAATCTTTTAAACTTAAATAAAATGGGAAACACAACAATAAAACAGCCCTACCAAAAACCTGAAATTCAGGTAATAGACATCAAAATGGAATCACCCTTGTTGGTAGCCAGCGGAGGAGACAGCAAACCCTCAATGGGCAAAAACATCCCAATAAATTAGCCGTCTGGAAGACGGTATCTCTGTATCCCCGGACACTGTCGCCGCCTTGTGCGGCGCTGGTGTCCGGGGTTTTTGCGTGTTGACGGTGCGCGTGGTTTTTGTGCGTTCGCCGCCACTGTCCGTAGTTATTTTTTTATGGAATAAATAATTTTTATTACCTTTGCCCCATCAATAAACAATAAACATATAGTTATGACTTTTACAGAATCTTCTTGGAAAATATTCGAGCAATCTATTGCCGATTATCATAAACACGACGATGTGGATACTCCTATTGCTAATCCGTTTCAAATTAAAACAATAGAGTATTACCTCTATCTCAAAAATTGGATCGACACCGTTCAATGGCATTTGGAAGACATTATACGCAATCCCGAAATCGACCCTGTGGAGGCGCTCAAAATCAAACGCCGTATCGACAAGAGCAACCAAGACCGCACCGACCTTGTGGAACTTATCGACAGTTATTTCCTTGATAAATATAAAGGTGTAAAAATTGCCGACAACGCTGTAATCAACACAGAATCACCGGCTTGGGCTGTCGACCGTTTTAGCATTCTTGCTCTCAAAATTTATCACATGCAAGAGCAGGTAAGTCGCACCGACGTTTCTGCCGACCATAAGGCTCAGTGTCAGAATAAGTTGAACGTTCTTTTGGAGCAGAAAAAAGACCTCGGAACAGCCATCGACCAACTTTTAGACGATATTGCAGCGGGACGTAAGTATATGAAAGTTTACAAACAAATGAAGATGTACAACGACCCCAACCTCAACCCCGTACTCTACGGCGCAAAATAATGGAAATCAAAAGGTTGCTGATAACGCGCTTTTCGGCTATGGGCGACGTGGCTATGTGCGTGCCTGTGGTGTATTCGTTGGCAAAAAAATATCCCGACTTAGAGATTGTTTTTCTTAGCCGCAAGAATTTTGCACCTATATTTTCGCGTATGCCTCAGAATGTTAAGTTTGTGGGCATCGACCTTAAAAACGATTACAAAGGAATGTCGGGTTTAAACCGGCTTTTCCGCGAAATTAAGGAGATGAAAATTGATGCCTACGCCGATTTTCACGATGTGCTTCGTACTCATTATCTGCGTATACGCACATTTTTGGCGGGTATCAAAACCGAAAAAATCAACAAAGGTCGCGCCGACAAACGCAGCCTTACCAAAAAAGGTGCTCTAAATTGTAACCCTCTCAAAACCACCTTTGAGCGTTACCACGATGTGCTAAAACGTCTTGGATTTGATTTTGAGTTGGATTATCCCACAAAATCGCATTCCGAAAAAAATGGCAAAATTGGCATCGCCCCCTTTGCCGCTCACAAGGGCAAGATTCTGCCTTTGGAAACAATGGAAAAGGTAGTGGAAATGCTATCCTCAAAGGACTTAAAAATCTATCTCTTTGGTTTTGGCGACAAAGAGAAGGCAATTTTAGACGCTTGGCAAGATAAATACCCCAATGTAGAGAGTCTTGTAGGGCGTTCGGGCGGACTTGCCAACGAACTCAACCTCATTGCCGACCTCGATTGTATGCTCTCGATGGACAGCGCCAATATGCACCTTGCCTCGCTTGTGGGCACACGTGCGGTGTCGGTTTGGGGAGCCACGCATCCAGCAGCCGGTTTCCTTGGTTTTAACCAAAACCCCGACGATGCGGTGCAAGTAGACCTTCCCTGTCGTCCCTGTTCGGTTTACGGCAACAAAGAATGTCGCCTTGCCACTCCCTACAAATGCCTCACCGCCATCACCCCCGAAAGCATAGTTTCCCGCATACTTGGCGAATAGTTACAGCCACTTATTTTAAAAATAGTTGGCTGTAACTATGAAATTTTTTATAGTTACAGCCGACTATCCGATTAATTTTATTCAAAAAAATCTTCCATAGTTATCTCTTTTTGCACAATGTTGGAATACTCGTTACGCACTATGCCGTAGGTAGTTATCATTACAAGATGTATTGCTTTACGGCATTTGGTTTCGGTGCGGAAGGTTTCTATTTTGTTCATTAATTCGGAGTGATATTTTTTGGTAATGGTGTATGGCGTGTTCCAAAACTTTATTTCGCAGATGTTTACAATATTGTCGGCACGAGATATTACGAGGTCGATTTGTGCGCCGTTTTCGCTTTTTTGTGATTGCCAACACGATACACGGGTTTGAATGCCCGATATGCCGAGTGCCTTTTCTATTGCGCTGATATGTAGTAAGCAAAATTGTTCAAAGGCATAACCCGCCCAAGAGTTGTGCACAGGCGTGTTTAGTTGCAATGTCCAAAAATCCTTGTCGGATGTGCCGTATTTTTTAATGAACTTATAGTAAAATAGCGAGTAAAAATCGGTTAATTGGTACAAACTGTTACGCTCTTTATTATTGATATTCTGATATTTGCGTATAAAATCGCAGTTGTCGAGGTCTTCAAGAATTTTGGTTAGCGAGCCACCGTCGGGCAATCCTGTTGCCTTAATAATCTCTTTGCGCGAAAGTCCTTTGTTTTTTTTGCTAATTGCCTCAATCACTTTGATGTACGATGCACTCTCTTCAAACAGCGACGAATAAAGAGAATCAAATTCGTCATAAAGTTTACCTTGTCGCCTAAAAAACATTTGGTCGATATTTTGTGCAAGACTTTTGCCTCGCTCTATCATACTGAGGTAGTATGGCACGCCGCCCATCACCATATAACATTCCAAACTGTCTTTGTGGCTGAATATTATGTTGTTAGCCTTAAAATATTCGTTACATTCGCCCACAGTAAACGGTCGGAGGTAGATTCTTCGCGTAATGCGGTTGTGCAGTCCGCCTTTGTTTTTAATGATGTTTTTTGCAATCCACGAAGTAGCAGAGCCGCAGATAATTAACACAAGGTTGCTTTGTGTGCAGCCGTAGTCGTTCCAAAAATGTTCCAACGCAGTTATCAATCCGCTTTTGGAAGTAGCCATAAAGGGCAGTTCATCAATAAAGACCACCTTTTTGCCGCCTTTGGGTTTGGTATTATCCAAAAGAGTGCGTAGCATAGCAAACGCCTCGCGCCAATCTTTTGGGTCGGGGCATAATTTAGAACCAAAATTGCGTAGCGTTTCGCCAAAATTTTGTAATTGCTCAGTCTTGTTTTTGGAGGCTAACCCTGTGTGTTTGAATGTAAAATGGTTGCCAAAGTATTGATTTATGAGAAAAGTCTTGCCAATTCTTCTGCGACCAAAAATAACCACAAACTCAGGATTATCTGACTGCATTATTTCGTCTAACTGTGCTGATTCTGAGTGTCTTCCTATAAGTTTTGCCATAACATAAAGTTTTGATACCACGCTGCAAATATACAAAAAATATTAGTTACAGCCACTTATTTTAAAAATAGTTGGCTGTAACTATGAAATTTTTTATAGTTACAGCCAAGTATCCGATTAATTAAAAATATGTAGTTTTGTTTTGTCGTTATGTAAAAGTGCTGTATATTTGCAGAAAATAGAATTATTATGGGACATTTTATTGACGGCGGAAATTTTGCTTTCAGAAGCGTTATCAACAGTGATTTTGTTGATAAATCGGGTCTGTTGAATATTCTCAACAAGAATATTGACACCGAAAATCGTTTTATGTGCATATCGCGTCCGAGACGTTTTGGCAAATCGGTAGCGGCTAAGATGGCCTATGCATACTACGACCGCAAATCTGATTCAAAAGAACTTTTTAAAGGCTTGGAAATCACCAAGTCGCCTGATTATGAAAAACATCTTAATAAATATCCCACAATTTTTATTGATTGGAACACGTTTGCCCAAATCCCTGATAAAGATAAACTTAAAGAGGCACAACACTGTATTATTGCCGATTTGAAAAAGTCGTATCCATTTTTGGAAGAACAAAACTATTTGAGCAAAGCACTAATCGAAATCAACGAAAATACCGGCGACCGCTTTGTTTTGATAATCGACGAATGGGATATGCTTGTACGTGATGTTGAAAAAGATATTCAAGACGAATATGTTGATTTCCTGCGTTCTATGTTCAAATCGTACAATGCCAATAATGTGTTTCTTCTTGTGTATATGACTGGTATTCTGCCTATTATCAAGATTAAAACACAATCGGCATTGAATAATTTTGTAGAATACAGCATAATAGACCCCGTTGACACAGCCAAATACTACGGCTTTACAGATGAAGAGGTAAATGTGTTATGCAAGGAGCACAATATGAATTTCGACCTAATGAAACACGCCTACGATGGCTACATAATTGGTGAACAAAAGTCGATGTTCAATCCTTATTCGGTAATGCAGTCTATTTTGAGAAAAAATTACAATAGTTTTTGGTCGAAGACAGCCTCGTTTATGGCGATAGAGAGTTACATCAACACCGATGCCGATCAAGTGCGAACCAAAATTATTGAAATGATGAATGGCGGCGAGGTGATAATAGAACCCGCAAGTTTTCGCAACGATATGAAAAACATCCGTTCGTGCGACGATGTGCTTACCCTTTTGGCTCACCTTGGATATCTCTCATACAATCCTGAAACTCAAAAGGTTAAAATCCCTAACACAGAGGTTTCGGTAGAATTTAGAAATGCAGTCAGGGAGGCAGGTTGGAACGAATTATCTAAGGCGGTAGGACAATCTAAACAACTCTTAGACGATACTATCGAACTCAAAAAAGACAAAGTAGCCCGCGCTTTCGATGATTATCATTTTGAAGCATCATCTTTATTGGAATTCAACGACGAAAACTCAATGCGTTGCGCCATAACGTTGGCTTATTATGCCGCAAAACCTTTTTATAAGATTTTTCACGAATTACCCACAGGCAAGGGTTTTGCCGATATGGTTTTCATTCCCCTGCCCACAACGTCTTTCCCTGCTATTGTTGTGGAATTAAAATATGACAAATCAGCCGATTCTGCCATCAACCAAATAAAACGCAAAGACTATCCCAAGAGCCTAAAAGGATTCTCTAAAAAGATAGTGCTTTGCGGCATCAACTACAACAAATCTACTTCAAAACATGAGGTAGAGATGGAGGTGATTGAGGGGGAATAAAAAATATATTCATTAACCCAAAAATCTTTTTTATTTAACATTCCGATTTTCACAAAGATAAAATAATCTCTAATTTTGCACCCGCAATTTAAGGAATATTTCGAGCGTTTCCCCGTGTCGAAAATTTTTTGGGTGAGAGGGCAGTTGCCTTTTTATTACAGGGGAAAGGCTCTTCATCTAAAACATTAATACAAAATGACATTCGAAGAAACCGGCTTGAAAAAGCAAATTATCGACGCGGTTACTGAAATGGGTTTTGAAAACCTTACCCCCATTCAGGAGAAGACCGTCCCTTTTATCACAACACAAAACCGCGACCTTATCGCTCTTGCTCAGACTGGTACTGGCAAAACCGCCGCTTTTGGTTTGCCCGTGCTTAATATGCTTGATGTTGATGTTACAGATACTCAGTTGCTTGTGCTTTGTCCAACTCGCGAACTCTGTTTGCAGATTACTGGCGACTTGAAAAACTATTCTAAGTATCTCAAAGGTTTTGAAATTGTGCCTGTTTACGGTGGCGCAAGCATCGAAACTCAGATTAAATCGCTTAAAAAACGTGCCCAAATAGTGGTTGCCACTCCGGGTCGCGCTATCGACTTGATGAAACGTAAAGCCCTTAAAATCAACACTATTCAATGGCTCGTATTAGACGAGGCCGACGAAATGTTGAGTATGGGTTTCAAAGAGGATCTCGACACTATCCTTGCCGAAACTCCGCAAGAAAAGCGCACATTCCTCTTTTCTGCCACTATGCCCGCTGACATTGAGCGTATGGCGCACAGTTATATGAAAGACCCTGAGGAAATTGCCGTTGCCAAAAAGAATATTGGTGCCGAAAACGTTGAGCATCATTACTTTATGGTACGCAGCAAAGACCGTTACGAGGCTCTCAAACGTATTGCCGACGTCAACCCCGATATTTACGCAATTGTATTCTGCCGCACCCGTATGGAGTGCAAAGAGGTGGCAGACAAGTTGATGGCAGATGGTTACAATGCCGATGCCCTTCACGGCGACCTTTCGCAGGCTCAGCGCGACAACGTTATGCAACGTTTCCGCAGCAAGCACCTGCAAATACTTGTGGCTACCGACGTGGCTGCCCGTGGCTTAGACGTTAACGAACTTACACACGTTATTAATTATAACCTCCCTGACGACCCTGAGGTTTATATCCACCGCAGCGGACGTACTGGTCGCGCAGGTCGTTCTGGTATTTCAATTTCGATTATCCACCTTAAAGAAAAAGGCAAACTCAAAGATATTGAGCGCATTTGCAAAAAGAAATTTGAGCAAAAGCCAGTTCCTAACGGTAAGGAAATCTGCGAGATACAGTTGATGGACCTTATCGACAAAATGCGCAATGTAGAAATCGACGAAAAACAAATTTCGGTTTTTGAGGAACGCATTGCCGAAAAACTCGCCGATATGAGCCGCGAGGATATTATCAAGAAATTTGTTTCGATGGAGTTTAACCGTTTTCTTGATTATTACCGCAACGCATCCGACATCAACGTGGACGCATCTGCCGAAAGCGAAGGTCGCCGCGAAAAAGGTAAACGCGACAGGGGCGGCAAAGAGAAAGGCAGTTTCCGCCGCGAAAAGGTTAAGTATTCACGCCTTTTTGTAAGTCTCGGCACCAAAGACGACCTTACACCTGCCAAGATGATGGGCTTTACAAACCGCATTGTCAACAACCGCGATGTTATTATAGGTCAGATAGATATAATGCGCAATTTCTCATTCTTTGAGGTTGACACCGACCACGAGAAAGAGGTTGTAGACGCAATGAACGGCGCAAATTTCGACGGACGTGAAATTTCGGTTGAGGTAGCATCCTCCACCGGCGCACACGAAGGACGCGAAAAAGATAGCGATCGCAACAAAGATTTCGACGGCAAAAAACACAAAGACCGCAAGGAACACAAAGAGCGTCGTCGCGACAATGAGAGCCGCAGCCGTCGCCGCCACAAAGCCGAAGCCGACGACTTTTTCCGCGGTGGCAAAAAACGTAGAAGATAGATAAATAGTGATAATAGTTTGATAGTTAAGATTATGCAGTTTCGCTTTTAAGCAACGGAACTGCATTTTTTTTCGCAATTTATTGAAAATACCAAAAAAAACACTTTTCTTTGCATTACAAACACATTATTAACACCAGATGAACACAATAGGTAATATATATAAGGTGTCGATATTTGGCGAATCGCACGGAGTGGCACTTGGATGTTGCGTAGACGGCTGTCCGGCTGGTATTCCGCTCACCGAAGACGATTTTGCCGAAGACCTTGCCCGTAGAAAATCAGGTGCAAAAGGCACCACACCACGCAAAGAAGACGACCTTCCGCAGATAGTTAGCGGCGTATTTCAAGGACATACCACAGGTGCGCCCATCACAATTCTTTTTCATAACAACAACACCAAGAGCAAAGATTATTCGCAGTTGTTCGACCATCCGCGCCCAGGTCACGCCGATTTTGTGGCACGTGTAAAATACGGCGGTTTTAACGATTACACCGGCGGAGGGCATTTTTCGGGGCGCATAACTCTCGGTCTTGTGGCGGCAGGTGTAATTGCCAAAAAAATCATCGCGCCTATGAATGTCAATGCTCAAATTTTGGAAGTGGGTGGCAGCAAAGATATCGAATCTGCTGTGGCAAAGGCAATTGAAACTCACGACTCTATCGGCGGCATTGTAGAATGTACCATTAACAACGTGCCTGTGGGCTTGGGCGAACCGTTTTTCGCCTCGGTAGAATCCGAAATTAGTAGAATGGCATTTTCGATTCCTGCCATCAAAGGCATTGAGTTTGGCGCAGGTTTTAATGTGGCAAAAATGACTGGCAGTCAAAATAATGATAACATTATCAACGCCAACGGACGCACCGAAACCAACAACGCAGGCGGTATCAACGGCGGCATTTCCAACGGCAATCCTATTGTTTTTCGTGTGGCTGTTAAGCCCACGCCGAGTATTTCTTTGTCGCAAGATACATTTAATATAAAAGACGGAAAAGTGGAACCGCTTGTAATTCAAGGTCGTCACGATTTATGTATCGTGCTTCGTGTACCGCCCGTTTTAGAGGCTGCGGCAGCCATTGCCCTTGCCGACCTCAGTCTTGTGGCTCAAACGGCAAAGAGGGTTTTTACAAAATAGTAAATTATTGAATGTGAAAGACAAAGCCTATTTTGCATCGGATTTTCATCTTGGAGCACCCAATAGAGAAATTTCGCTCGAAAGAGAACGCCGCATTATTGCTTGGTTCGATTTTATTAAGCCAAACGCGCAGCAATTGTTTCTCTTGGGTGATATATTTGATTTTTGGTACGAATGGAAACGTGCTGTGCCAAAGGGCTTTGTAAAATTTCTTGCCAAACTCGCCGAATTGGTGGATAACGGCACAAAACTATATTTTTTTACCGGCAATCACGATATTTGGGCATACCATTATTTAGCCGACGAGATAGGAGCGGAGATAATTCGTAAACCGCAACTATTTGAAATTCAAGGTAAAAAACTTTATCTTGGTCACGGCGACGGTCTCGGACATCACGACCGCAAATACAAGATAATGAAAGCCATTTTTACCAACCGACTGTTGCAGTGGATGTTTTCTAATTTGCTTCATCCCAATTTTGCGCTTTGGTTGGGCAGCAAATGGTCGCTAAGCCGCAACGCCTACGAGCGCACACCCGAATTTCACGGTGAAAAAGAGTGGCTTGTGGAGCATATCCGCGAAATTATGCCAAAAGTTAATGCCGATTATTATATTTTTGGGCATCGCCATTGCGCCGTGGAATATCCTCTCGGCAATAATGTAACATACATAAACACAGGCGTTTGGTTTAAATCATCGCCCTACGCCGAACTAAGCGAAGGAACACTATTACTCAAAACATTTGACCTATGAAAAAAGTAACAGCCATAATCTGCGGAAAAAATTCCAACGCAGAACAGATGAAGGAAGAAATCGTGCGGAACTTTGGTTCGGCATTTGACCTCACTTGCTACATTACTCAAAAAGGTACGGCCTCCGCTATTGCTGCTCAAGCTGCCGATAATGGTGTAGATGCAATACTCGCTGTTGGTGGCGATGGCACTATAAACGAGATAGTTAACGGTATTGTGCGCGAGTTTGTGGATATTTCTATACTACCATCGTTAGCCTTAATACCATTTGGCACAGGCAACGACCTTGCCCGCACTATCAACGCCGGAAGCAATTACGCTAAAATTATTGAAAAAATCAACAACGACGATTATATCATTTCTGACGTAGCCTCAGCCGCTTATAAAACTCACAGCGGCGACGACAATTCTCGTTACTTTGTCAATATCTGCGACATAGGTCTTGGTCCTTCGGTAATTTCAAAAGCCGAACGATTAGCCAAAAAAATGCCCGGTTCGTTGGCGTACACTTTAGGCGCAGTGGCAACAATGCTTTTTCCGCCCAAGATAAACATTAGGCTCACCACAAATGATTTTACTGTTGAAGGACCAATGTCGGAAATATGCGTTGCCAACGGAAAATATTTTGGCGGCGGATATGGCATTTCGCCCTATTCTGAATTTAACGACGGTTTGTTGGATATTGTCTATATTAAAAAACTATCTTTTTTGAAATTTTTGGCTCAATTACACAAAGTTAGATTGTGCAAATTTGTGTATGCCGACAAAATTTTTTACCGCAAAACCACCATTTGCCGCATAGAATCTATCGACAAAAATCAAATAGATATCGAAATCGACGGCGAACTTGTGGGCACTACGCCTTTGGAAGTAAAAATTTTATCATCTTCGCTAAAAATATTTGTAGATACAAAATAAAAGTGTAATTTTGCACCCGAAAATTTTTATTAAACAATTACATAAAAACAAAACATCATGCCTGTTAAAATTAGATTAGCAAGACACGGTAAGAAGGGCTACGCATACTATTCGATAGTAGTTGCCGACTCAAGAGCGCCACGAGATGGCCGATTCATTGAAAAAGTAGGAACTTACAATCCTAACACCAATCCTGCACAGGTTGACATCAAGTTCGACCGCGCTTTGTATTGGATTCAGACAGGCGCTCAACCTACCGATACTTGCAGAACGCTCCTTTCGAGCAAGGGAGTGCTTCTCAAAGACCACTTGTTGCGTGGCGTTAAAAAGAACGCTCTTACCGAAGCTCAAGCCGAGGCTAAATTCAACGAGTGGCTCAAAAACAAAGAGAACAAAGTTAACGCCGCTAAAGAAAGCAACGAAAGCAAGAAAAAAGCCGACGCTGCTAAACGCTTAGAGGCTGAGAGCAAAGTTAAGGAAGCCAAACTCGCCGAAATCAACAAGAAAAAAGCTGAGGCAGAAGCTGCTGCAAAAGCTGC
The DNA here is from genome assembly GCA_017394445.1 of Bacteroidales bacterium. Taxonomy (GTDB): domain Bacteria; phylum Bacteroidota; class Bacteroidia; order Bacteroidales; family UBA3824; genus UBA3824. Next base: position 13,162 of record JAFPYT010000261.1, read on the forward strand.
TGAAGCAGAGGCTAAATCTAACGACGAAGCAACCGAAGCTCCTGCCGATGAAGCAAAAGCTGAATAAATATTTAGACCGTGGTAATTTAACCAAAATTGCCACTATCTACAACTATTTAGGAAGCAACGGTGGTGTGGTTCTTAATCTTGAACCGCCTTACCTTGAAATTATTACAGAGGAACCTGTACTCGTTGATATCGACGGGTACTTGGTTCCTTTCTTTATTGATGAGGATTCAGTTTTTTACAACAAGAAAACTGTGTCGCTGCGGTTTACTTCCGTAAAAACTCAAAAAAGCGCATCCTCGCTCATCGGTCGTGATGTTTACGCACTTACTGAGAGTCTCGATATTGAAGAAGAAGAAGAGGATTCTTTTGAGTATGAAGGATATACTGCCTACGATCATCACAACAATCTTCTTGGTGTAATAACAGGAATCGATGACATTCCTGGCAATCCGCAATTGGTAATCGACAACAAGGGAAAGGAACTTTTGGTGCCGGCTTTGGCGGTGGAGGTGATTGATGTTGACGACAAAGCAAATAAGATTACAATTTCAATTCCCGAAGGTCTCACCGATATCTAAAACCTTAATAATATGTTGCTCAAAAACGATATTGTATCACTACGTCCGCTCGAACCCGTTGATGTTGATATTCTTTACAAGTGGGAAAACGACCCTGCTATTTGGGAAGTTAGTTACACCACTTTGCCATATTCAAAATATGCGCTCACCAATTATATCAGCGATTCAGCGCAACGGGATATTTACGAGATGCGCCAATTTCGTTTTGTGATAGAGCAAAACTCCACGCATACAGCGGTAGGCTTGGTAGATGTATTTGATTTTGAGCCATTTGATATGCGTGCTGCGGTAGGTATTTCGGTAAACGAACCTTCGGCACGAGGCAAAAAAATTGCCACCAACGCTATGAAACTATTAATTGATTATTGTTTTGATTATCTGCACTTTCACCAATTGTATGCACGCGTATTTTCTGATAATGCAGCGAGCATAGCACTTTTTAAGTCGCTCGGATTTGTAGAGTGCGGATTGTTTAAGCAGTGGCATCTTTCTGCCGAAGGTTGGAAAGACGAAGCCGTTTTCCAACTCATCAGCAAAAATATTTAGCATTTATTTCTTTTCTAAAGCTTCAACACGTTTCAAGAGAGCTTCAACAGTTTCGTTGAGTTTCTTATTTTCATCTTTAAGTTGCTCAATTTCTTTTTGTTGCTCTTGCATAGCTTGAGTGAGTACGGGAATTACGCCAATGTAATTTACAGTTTTGTATCCGTCGCTATCCTCAGAAACAAGTTCGGGGATAACCTTTTCGATTTCTTGGGCAATAAATCCGTATTGGAGGGTGGTAGGAGCAGAGGGTCTAACTGTTTTATCCCAATTGAAAGTTACACCATTGAGTTTCATAATCTTGTCTATAGATTTTTCGAGCGGGGTGATGTTGGTTTTTAAGCGGCGATCGGAGTTTTGGGTAAAAGAACCAGCACTTGTGCAAATACCTTGATAATTAACCGTAAAGGCATCGATTGTATTGCCTGCAACGAGAAATAGATAATCACCATTTGTTCTACCTGATCCAACCACAAGAGAATTAGGAACATTATTTGTTAAATTACTACCAATAGCCATCGAGTAGTTTTTTGTAGTTTTAGTATTTGTTCCCATAGCAAACGAAGCTGTTCCATGTGCGTCAGTGCTACTTCCTATTGCTACAGAACCTTGTTGAGCTACGGCACCACTTAATGTAATGTACCCGCTTTTCATAGCGATACCATCTCCATCAAACCTTGTTATTTTGTTGTTATCTTGTTTTATAACAAGCAATTGGTCTGGATTGTCACTGCCAATGCCAACATTTCCTTCGTTGTAATGAATGCCTGTGGTATTTGAATTTGTAGCCCATTGTGCTGGGGCTTTGTTTATCCATTTAGAACCATCGTAAGTAAGTATTTGATTAGCAGTAGGAGATGAAATAGTTACTCCTGATAAATTGCTCAATGCTATTGCTTGGTTTTCCCAAGCACCTTCGTTATATGTAAGCACTTGTCCATTTGCAGGTGAAGTGGTGGTAACGTCGGTTAAATCGCTGAGACTTTGTTTTAAATCCAAGGCTTTGCTTTCCCATTTGCCTGCGGTGCTATTGTACATTAGCACATCTTTGTTGGCTGGTGTGCCATAGTCTGTATCGGTAAGTTCTTTAAGCGTAGAAACTCCTTGTGCGGCAGGTACTTTGTTTGTCCATTTGGTTCCGTCCCATGCAAGAACTTCGCCAGCGCTTACAGTGGTTACGTCTACATCGGCAAGTTGAGCTAATTTGTTTTTTATCTTATCGTTAGCGTCTGGTGTAATAGTATTAGCAGAAGTTGAGGAGGTGGCAAAATCGGCTTTTTGAGCTACAAGTGAGTATGGCACTGCTGAAAATTTTGTTGTGCCTAAGTCGCTGAGACTGTTGAGGTTTTCTGATTCACCAAAATCTGCGCGTACTTTTAAATAATAATAACCTTGCGACACATCGAGCCAGTCAATTGTAGAATAATTTGCTTGCGAACCTGCGTAAGTGTTTGTGGCAGATGGTGCGCCAATTTCTATCGAAAATAGTCCAAAATCGCTTGTGGTAGGGTAGTGGAGCTCTTGCCAAAGCACAGGACAAGCTCCAGGATTGTTTTCGCAGTCATTTCCTTGAAGTATCGAAACTTCTACTGTAATTTTTTTAGCGGCCACAGGCGAACCGTCGTCGGCGTTTACCACGGCTTGATAGTTGAATGTGCTTGGCAATTGTTGAGCAGTAGCACCTGTGGCAATTGCTGCTATTATTGCCGTTGAAAAAATGCTTTTGGTTATGATATTCTTGTTCATGGTAGTTCGGTTTTATAATTTTATTGCTTTTACGGCGGCTATTTTGTCGCCTGATATTATCCTTATAATGTAACGTCCTTGTTTTAAATTGGTTGTGATTATCTCAACAGCCATATAATAATCAGTTTGTTCTGTAATGTTAAAACTTGGGAAAAATGTTCGTCCCGTTGCGTCGGTTATAGTAATTTTTGGCTTTTGAGCATCGGGTTTAATTCCAAATTTTACTGTGGCATAATCGGTAAATGGGTTAGGGTAGAGGGTGGTTTCAATAATATCTTCGTTTATGTTAATGAGTTGTTTTTCAGATTGTTGCTCAGAATTAGCGTTGTAGGTTTTTATAGTGGCAATAGTAGTAAGTCCGCCACCAGCCACCACATACGAGCAAGTATGTTTAGCGGTTTTTACCGTATTGGCAGCAGCCACAGTACGGCTTCCGCTCAAGCTTTGTGCTTTGGCGTTTGATATGGAAAAAATGCATATCAAAATGGCTAATATGTTGATAATCTTGCTGTTCATAATGTTAATTTGTTTCATTCCAGCAATATTCTACACGGTTAAGGTCGATTCTTTGCTCAGACGTAATTGTATTGCCTGATATTCTGCGACCCTTGCCTTCTATTTCTATTCTACTATCGGCAATGCCTTTGCTCACAAAGTATTTTTTGATGGTTTCGGCACGTTGGTTAGATAAAATTCTGCAGTATTCAAGCGAGCCCAATTCATCGGTGTATGTAATAATCTTAACTCTAAGTTCTTCCTTCTTTTTCATAGTGCTGATGCAGTGGTCTAACTCGGTATTCGACGAAGGAAAAAGTTTTGAGTTGCCATATCCAAACACCACATTGTAGAAAGGCACAGGCGGTTTCCATTTGCTATCGCGTGGCGCGTTGAAGTCGGTATCGTCTGGCGTGTTGATTTCAGGCGTGTTGATACTTGGAGCGTCGTTGTTGGGAGTATCCACATGTCCGGTTTGTCCGCTGGGTTCTCCGCTGTGGTAACTTTTGATAATGTCTTCAACGCGCTTAATTTCGTCCTCGCGAGTTTTAATTTCGTTTTGGAGTTTGCGTTCAAGGTCAGAATTGTTGTTATTGTTTTGAATAACGGGAGCGCTACCACCGCAGTCGTCGTCGGCAAAAGCTGTGGGCTCTTTGCGTTTCTGATTTTTAGAGATGCAGAACCCAACATAAATTTCGTGAGTGCCCGAACAGTTGCTTGCAACGGTAGAGTTGCCTGTTTCGTAGAGGTAACCAATCGCCACTCGGCTTCCTGTGGCAAGTCCTGCGCCAATACCAACCCAATATTGCGACGAGTAAGATACTGTAAGCCAAGCTCTTTGGTTGTATTTAGCGGCAATCGACGCTTTGTAATCTAATCCGCCTTTTACTGCGTACGAAATGTCGGCAATGGGTTCGATAATAAATTTACCTGTTGGCAGAGCGTACGATAGTTCGCCGTTGATTACGCGGTCGCTATTGTAGATTCCGTTAGAATATTTCATATCTCCGCATATAGTGCGGGGCATATTTACACTAAAATAAAGTCCTGTATAATTGAACATTAACGAAACACCAGCATCAAAAGCGGTGGCTGATAATCCTGCTTCGTTTTGAAAAACAGGGTCGGTTTGTGCGCCAAAAGTTGTAGCTTTTGCCAAGTTAAACGATGATCTCAGCACTGTGGGCGATACTGCCAAACTCAAACTTGCATCATCGCTAAATTTAATGTGGTATGCGTAGGAAATCGAGGCGGTAAGATTTGTGAAATTACCTGATTTTTCGCTTGTTATGTCAATTCCGTAACCTGCGTTTTGGTTCATGATATCGCCGTTGACATCCACTTTCATGTTTCTTGGCGCACCTTCAAAACCGAGCATATTGCGGCGGTACGATACAAAAGCCTCGTCGTTGCCGTTGAATCCAGCAAAAGCCGGAGCCACCGAAAATCTGTCGGCGTAATTCAGACCTCTGAAATATGTCTCTTGCGCCGTTGCCGAAAGACTCGCCATTAAAGCCGTTGCTATAATAATTTTCTTTGTCATCTTGCTGATAGTTATCTGATTATATCCACAAAGCCGGTAACGCCTTTACGTCCCTCGCTTTTAATAACATAGTAGTAAGTACCGGCAAAAAGGTCGTTGCCATCTTTGTCGATACCTTGAAATCCGTTTGTGTTGGAGTATTCAAAATTGGTGTATACAAGTTTGCCGCGTTTGTCGTAAATCATTACTACGCAGGGGTGTTCGTATTCTGAAACATCTTTGATAAATAGCACATCATTTATTCCGTCTTTAACGCCGGGGGTTATTACGTTGTTTACCACGTCGATAATGGTGTTGTTTGCCGATTCGATATCTTGAGCCGTTACCCTTATTTCTGCCGAAGCTTCGCAACCGCTTGCGTTTCTGATAATTACCGAATAATTACCGCTTTCGTAATAAAACAGTGGGTTTTCGGTGTTGTCTAATTTCTTTTTGCCGAGATACCATTCGTACGATACGCTTTGGTCGGTGGTGACGGTAATTTGCGACATTGTTTTTGAATCTTCTATTTCTATAGAAGGTGTGTCGTCGATTTTGATAGTTTTGGTAACTGGCGACGATTTTGTCCCGTCGTTGTTGAGAAGCCACATAGTAATAGTGTAGTCTCCTGCTGCGGTGTATATGTGTTGAAGGTTGTCGCCGTAAGTATCGGTATTATCGCCAAAATCAAAATGTGCAAATTTAAAGCTGCCCTGAGATGTATTGGTAAATACCACCGGCGATCCTGTGCAAGCAGTTTGAGGCTCAACAGTAAAGTCGGCTTGAGCATAACATTGGTGGCTGAATGCTGCTGCCAATAGTATTGCAGATAATATTGTCGTTCTTTTTTTCATATAAGGAATGTTATATATAGTTGTCCTAAAAAATTGGTTTCATAAAATTAAAAGCAATAAAAATGCCAATTTTTTTTTACATACAAAATCTTTCTCTTAAAACGTTTTTTTGCCTATAGGATTGTGTCGTTGTCTTATTTAGAAGAAATTTGAACGGCGGGGCTTTTTAAAATATACCGATCCCGTCTTTTCAAATCCTTCGTTAAAGGTGTTATATATGCTCTCTTGCCTACCTATTATCAACATTCCGTTGTCGGTTAAACTGTTGTAAAAATAATCGATAATCTTGGTTTGAAGGTCGTGGTTAAAGTAAATTAGCACGTTACGGCACATAATAATGTCGAACTTACGGTCTAAAAAAGGTTTGCAACTCACAAGGTCGTGTTTGGCAAACACCGGTTTATCCACAAGCCACGAAGCCACTTGCAAATAATCGCGCTGCGAGTTTGACGTAATATATTTCGACA
>JAFPYT010000262.1 GCA_017394445.1 Bacteroidales bacterium
AAAGGCAATGGCTGTTATAATCCTGTTTTTTGGCATATTTTAATTACTTCTACGGCTTGTTTTACATCGTGAACGCGCAAAATGTCGGCACCTTTGGCTAAGGCTATGGTGTTGATTACCGAAGTGCCATTGAGCGAATGTTCCGGGTCGGTTTCTAATAATTTAAAAATCATCGATTTGCGCGAAACTCCCACCAAAACGGGCAGATTAAAAATCTTTAAATCGTCCATACGGTTGAGCAATTCGTAATTCTGATCGAGAGTTTTGCCAAAACCGAATCCCGGGTCTAAAATTATATCCTTGACACCTGCCTGACGTAGCGCGTCAACTTTGGTATACAAAAACTTGATAACATCTTCCACAATATCAGTGCATTGTGCGGTTTGATGCTTTTCGAGTGGATTGCCAATTGAGTGCATAAGCACGTAGGCGGCGCGAGTTTCGGCAACTGTGCGGAACAAATCAGGGTCGAAATATCCGCCTGATATGTCGTTGATTATGCCCACACCAAACTCCTCTGCCGACATCCGAGCCACGCTGCTGCGGAATGTGTCTACCGAAATCACCACATCGGGAAACTTTGCCCTAATTGCGCTCAGAGCTGTGCGTATGCGTTCAAGTTCTTCTTGCTCTGATACTTGTACGCAGCCGGGACGAGTGCTGAATGCGCCCACATCAATAATTTCTGCGCCTTCGGCAATCATTTTTTCGGCTTGTGCGGCTATGGCATCGAATGTATTGCACCGGCTTGCTCCGTAAAACGAGTCGGCGGTGTTGTTGATAATGCCCATAACTTTGGGCGTCGACAAGTCTAATAATCTGCCGTTGCAGTTGATAGTTGTCTGCTTTTGTATAGTGTTCATCTAACGTGTTATTCCTGAGGATGATAAACTTCCGAAACATCAACCTTTTTGCCGTTTTTGTATGCAATAACGAATACGCCTGTGGAAACACCCTTGGCGGCAATTTCGTCGCGTGCTTTGGCGGCTTCTTCGTAAGTGTTGAAAAATCCTATCGAATATTTGTAAACGCCGTCTTCAAGTTCGTTGTTGAGACCCTCGGTGGTGGGGTAAATTTTGCGCAACTGTGCTAATGTCAATTCTTTGTTGTCGGCGGCAATCTGCACTTTGTAAACAATTTTGTCGGCAGGTTTCTGCGGTTGTTGCTGTACCACGGGCTGTGGTTTGGGCTCCTCTTTCTTGTCGTACCAGCCAAGAATGTCGGCGTATGCCTGAATGCAGTTGTCGAGAGCATCGTCAAACGATTTGTTGGCGTCTTCTTTCACCTTCATAATCTGCAATGGAGTTACCTTTTTGCCTGTGGGAGTGCGTTTTAGTTTGTCTTGTGCGTTAACAAAAAACGATTCTGCCTCTGAAATATGCGATTGTGCCGACGATTTTTTGTTGGCAGGACATTCTTCAATAAGGGATTCGAGGTTTTCGGAATAAACGGCATAAAATTGGCGTGCTGCCTTTTCGTATTGGGCGTATGCCGAGTTTTTTTGAGTAGCCACAGCCTCGTCGATAGCGTCGGCCTGTTTGTTAAGTTTTTTCGCCTTGCCTTTTTTCTGTTTGGCTGCTTGTGTTTTCAGTTTGTCGGACTGATTTTGCTTAGTAACAGCCTGTTGCATAAGATTGTCGCCCTTAGCTTTAAGGCTCTCAGCCTGTTCGTATTGGGCGAGTTGGTCGCTGTTGAGTTGCTTTTTAATCTCCTCTGCAGGGTCTACCTGCTGCTGTGCAAATGTGGCCAAAAACATACACGAAAGAATGGCCGCTGAAATTATCTTCTTCATTGTGTTTGCTGTTTTGTAGGTTATTTTTATAGTATTATGCAATAACGGTGCAATTATAGTAATTATTTTGAAAAAAATAAAAGCCGCTCTACAAAAAAACTTGTACAGCGGCTTGTGGATGATGTCAGTTTTATCTTTTATAGTTTAATCGATTGTGTTTTGCCATCATATTTAACTGTAATTTCTTTTCCTTTGGCATTGTTTGGCGATATTGCCACAATGGTAAAGGTGCGCTCTTTCAACATTCCGGGAAATTCGCCTTCTCGATTGGCAATGGTAAGGGTTTGTGAGGCTTCGTTGTAAGCAAATTTGATGTTGGCAAAGCGTCCAGCCTCGTAGCCGTAATTGGTTCCTTCGTCTTCGTAGAGGGTAAATTCGCCATCAGCACCTGCGTAAACATATAGACGGATGTTGTCGGCTGGTTTTTGACGGGTGTATTCAATTTGCGGTCCGAAAGGAATTATAGATCCGCCGCGAACAAACAGAGGTATTTGCGAATATGGAGCGTCCACGGTTTTGTTTTCGCCGCCTTGCGATACCACTGCGCCGGTGTAAAAGTCGTACCAAATATTGTCTTTTGGAAAATAAACATCGCGTTGGCGATCTTTATATTTGTAAACGGGATTTACCATAATCGAAGGGCCAAACATAAACTGGTATGCTATGTTGAGCACGTTTTTGTCGGTGCCAAAATCCATAACCAAGGGTCGCATAATGGTGTAATCATCAAAATGAACTTTTGCCGCCAACGAGTAGATGTAAGGCATTAATTGGTAACGCAAATCCATATAATATTTTATAGATTTGTAGGTTTCGGAGTTTTCGGGAGCGATGTTCCAAGGTTCGCGGAAGGGGAATTGACCATGGCTGCGATACATAGGTGCAAATGCGCCCACTTGATGCCAGCGTACGTTGAGTTCGCGCCACTCTTTGAGGTCTTCGTTCTCTTTTTTGGTTTTGTCAAACTCTTGTTGAGCAGCCTGAAAGCGGTTTTCTACCGAGAAGCCTCCGATGTCCTGACTCCAATAAGGAATGCCCGAAATCGAAAAGTTCAAACCTGCAGTAATCTGTGCTTTGAGGTCTTCCCAACGAGTGCCGATGTCGCCGCTCCAAGTGGCTGTAGAATAGCGTTGTTCGCCCAAAAATCCCGAACGGGTAAGCAAGAAAACGCGGTTGTTTTCGGGAGAGAAGTTTGCCTCGTTGTTAAATCCGTTTTGATTCCACGAAGAGGATTGTTCTAATTTTTTAGCATCTTTTTTGTCGATACCCTGTTTTTCAATAGCTGTTTCGTAGCCGCGCTGACCGTCGTAGATTGCTTCGGCGTTAACGATAGAGTAGGCGTTGAAATATTCGTCCGACGAGCCAAGTTCGGTAGGTCCGCAGAGCAGTTTGCGGTATTCCATTGGTGTACAGTCGCGGATATTGGGTTCGGATGCGTCCATCCACCAAGCGTCCATACCTATCGAACCGAGTTTGTCGTAGAGCTGACGCCAGAAAATCTTGCGAGCCTCGGGCGAATATGCATCGTAAAATGCGTAGGTAAAGCCTTTGTAATCGTTGAGCGGGTCGGCAAGCCAGTCGCGAAGGCTGTCTTTGAGACTTTGCTGATAGATAAATCCCTTGTCGTTTAATTCTTTAAAGTGTTCAACATTAGGATAAAACTTAGGCCAGCACGAAATCATAATTTTGGCGTTCATGGCGTGGATGTCGTCAATCATTTTTTGAGGATTAGAAAAACGTGCGGGGTCAAAATCGTAACTTCCCCATTGGTTTATTACCCAATAGTTCCAGTCCATCACAATGTTGTCGATAGGTAGGTGGCGTTTGCGGAAACCTTTGAGAGCGTCCACAATCTCGTCTTGAGTTTTGTAACGTTCGCGGCTCTGCCAATAGCCCAAAAGCCATTCGGGAGCAATCTGCGCTTTGCCAGTGAGTGTGCGGTAACCCGAAATCACTTCGTCGGTATTGTTGCCTGCAATAAAGTAGTAATCAAGTTGTTGTGTCATCTCACTCCAAAACGACAGTTGGTTTTGTTCTTTCTGGTCAACGGGTTTTAGGGCACGCAATCCGCAGTAAGCCTCGCCGCCGTCGGGAGTCCACTCTATGCGGATAGCGTATTTTTTGCCTTTTTCCATATTAGCCGAAAACTTGCGGGCGTTGGGGTTCCAAGCCGTGCGCCAAATCTTGTGGTCAGAGCCGAGCATTTCGTCGGAATATACGTTTTTGCCATTGATTGTGATAGTTTGATAGCCCGAATAATAATGTAAGAATTTGTATTCGCCTGATTCTTTGGGCTCTAACTCTCCTTCAATAACAACGGTGGCATCACCGAGTCCTTTGGGTAATAATCGTCCAACTGTTTTAAAATCTTCGTAATATATTGAGTCTTCGCGCCTTACAATAGGGTCTTGACCTTTGATATTGTATGTGCCAGTGAGTGCGCCTTGGTTGCCGTCTTTGTCGTAGAGGGTGAAAATGTCCTTTAAAAACGAGTATGGATTGGGATTGCCAAAGCGCATTAGCGAATAAGAGTCGAACATTAAGCCATAGTTTCGCGACGAAACCACAAACGGAACTGATACTTTGGTGTTGTATTGGAAAAGTTCCTCGTTTTTGCCTTTGTAGTTCCAATCGTCGGCCTGATGCTGACCAAGACCGTAGATAGCCTCGTCGTCGGGACTATCAAACACCTGTCTGTAACTCCATCCGTTGTAGGTTTCGGGAGTGCCGTCGGCGTGGGTTTGCGTTACTTGGTAGGGTTGGAAAGTGCGTCCGCCATCGGCTTCGGATAGCAGCATATTGCCGTTTAAATCGGTAAAAAATACCTTTCCTGTTGATGTTATTACGTTGGCTTTTAGAGCGTTGGTAACCACTTTTACAGTGTCGCCGCTCTGCTCTACTTTATAATCGCTTTTTACCTTTTGGTCAACAACGGCAAGCGACTGAGGGTCTTTAAAAGCAGCGTCCTTGGTGGCAGAAACGCGGACGATTTTGTCGCCATAAACTTGCAGACGTACTCTTTGTCCTGTAAATTTTACAAAAATTTCTACACCTTGATTGGTGGTAGATACAAGGGTAGAATCGCCTCCTCCGCACGATGCAAGCAATAATGCGGGGGCTAATAGATTGAGTAATTGTTTTTTCATCGACATATAGATTTTATTTCCTTTGTGCAAATATAATAATTTTTGATTTATAAATAAAAAAAAACGCTCTAGTTTTCAGGGCGTTTTTTTTTATTAGTAAAGTTGGTTAATGTTATCTGAGTATAAGCACAAGCGCGGTGATGATTGCCACAATCGCCAAAATCAAAAGTGTAATCTTGATAGCAGAGTACGGACGTTCGCCCGATACCTTGCCGCTCTGTCCGTTGATGATAAAGCGGTAAGCCTTGCCGTTGAAACGGTAGGTGCTCATCCATACTGGCAGGAGAATGTGCTTGTAAGTAATGTCGTTGTATTTGATGCTCTTGGTGGTGATTTCTTGATGGTCGCCGCCGATATCTTTTTTGATAGATTCGTCAATTGTGGACTGCATCTTTTTTTGAGCATCTTGAAAACCGGCTTTGAGGTCTACGCTGTAAGTTTCGGTTTTAAAGCCTGTTAAGAATTTTTCGTCGTAAGGCACAAGGTCTTTGAGATTCCACGGCTCAAGATTGTCTAAATATCTGTAAGGAAGCGATTTGCTGCCAACTACAAAAATATCGTCAAACGAGTTTCGCACTTGACCGTATGCTTTGCGCCAATTGGTGTGGGTAACGGTGCGGGTTTTTGTTTGGCCTTGACTATCAGTGTATTGCTCTTCGGTTTTGTAGTCATCGCCACGACGACCGGTGTAGTCGGTAACTGTGTTGGCATCGTAGGTCCAATAGGGAAGGTAAATGCCCGAAATTCTTTGTTCGTTGGCAAATTTTTTAAGAGCCGAAGGCGCAAACCACATTCCGTTTATCCACTTTTTAAACTCCTCGTGGCTGTTGCGCTCGGTAACTACAAACGGAAGTATCGCCTTAGGCTTTATCATTTTAGCGGTGGATTTCTGCTCAATGGCAATCGGGCTACCGCAGAAATCGCAATTAGCAGATACCACATTGTTGTCGAAAGTGGTTTCGGCACCGCAGCAGTTGCATTTTACGGTGTGAACTTCTTCAATTTGGTCGTCGGAGAGGTTTTCAAGGGCGGTCATATAGTCGTTTTCCTTGATAGCGTCGGCGCGAGCCTCTTCGTTGATTTTAATTTCGTTGACTGCGCCGCAGTATTCGCATTTAAGGCTTAGCGAACCCGGGGCAAATGTGAGTTTTGCACCACACTCTTGACACGTGATGGTATTTTGATTGGTGTCGGATATTTGGGGTGGTTGTGGTTCTAATTCCATAATAATGATGTGTTGAGGGTTAAAAATGTAAAAACAGGTCTTGTTTTTGTACAAGACCCGTTTTATTAATATTCACTTATCTAAATCTTACATTGCAGGGGGTGGAGGGGGAGGTACTGCGCCGAACACCTGAGATAACTCAGCTACAGTGCTTGCAGCAGCCCATGTTGCCATACCTTGTTTCCAAACTTGGGTAGAAGGAGTAAACTGTCCTTGAGCTGCCATCTGCTGCAAAGTCTGCAACGGGAACGGTCCTTGCTGCTGTCCGTTAACAGCCACATAGTATTGCGACATTGGGGGAGGCGGGGGAGGAGCAGCCTGTCCGTAGCCGGTTTGTCCGTATCCTTGATTTTGCATCATCTGCTGTTGCAACATCTGCTGCTGCATCTGCTGATTTTGCATCATGTTGTTCATCATCATCATTTCCATCATACCTTGTCCACCGCCACCGTTTCCGGGGTTGCTGGCTGCAGCCTTCATTGCGTCGGCCATACTCATCTGCTGGTATTTGTTCATATCGCCGAGCATGTTCATACCAGTGCCTTCGTCGAGTTTCTTCTGGAGCGCTTCGGGCAGTGTGATGCTTGATATGAGGAACTTGGTGAATGTTATACCGTAGTCTGATTCAGAGTTGATGCGCTGCTCTACCACTTTGCTCATCTTGCTTTGTTCTGCGGCAAAGTCAAGAAGCGATTTTCCGCTTTCGCCAATTGTAGAAACCAAGTTGGTGACAATTATGCTGCGGAGTTCGTCGGCAATATCGTTGGTGGTGTATTCGCCGTTGGTGCCCGAAAGTTTTTGGATAAATTTGGCAGCATCGGTTACTTGCATAGAGTAAGTACCAAAGGCTCTGATTGTTACACGTCCAAAATCTTGGTCTCTTACGTAGAAGTTGGCAGGTGTTCCCCATTTTTGAGCGGTAAATACTTTGGTGTTAATAAAGTAAACCTCGCATTTAAATGGAGAGTCGAAACCGTATTTCCAACTTTTAAGTTTGGTAAGTATCGGCAAGTTGTTGGTGGTAAGTTCGTAACGCCCAGGGGTGAAAATATCACCAATTTCGCCTTCGTTGACGAACACAGCCACTTGCGATTCTCTTACGGTGAGTTGTGCGCCGTTTTTGATTGCGCCGTCGTTGCGGCGGTCAAAACGGTGGAGGATGATGTTTTGCGAGTTGTCGAGCCATTCAACAACGTCGATAAGCTCGCCTTTGATCAGTTCTTTTGCTTTGTCGAATAATCCCATGTCTATGTCCTTTAGGTTTATTGTTAATTATTTTTTATTCTCAAACCAATGTTAATGTGTTTTCGATTTAATTTGTTGTTAAAGATAAGCAAAATTGAAACACAGTGTCAAGTTTTTTGGCAAAAAAAATGCATTTTTTTTTAATTTTTTTTATAAAATGCTGTTTTTTAGATTGTTATATAAAATGCAAAAAAATGACATTATTTATCAAACAATTATATAAGGTGTATCGTTTTTTTTTGTAGATTTGCCAAAACGATTTATATTATGAACGAAAAACGCGGAATTGCATATTTATTTAAGAATTTCTTTTGGGACATGACTTTGATGATTGTCTTGATAGTGAATTTCTTGTGGATTTTTTTCGATTGGCTGTTTTCTCTCTCCTTGGTTCAGAATTTTTTTATGGAGTATACGCCGTCGTTTTACAATCTTTATCTGCCTATCAACGAAAATTTCGACCTTTACGACCTTGTGTTTGTAGCGGTGTATGTGATTGATTTGCTTGTGGGATGGTCTATTTCGGTATTCAAAAAGAAAAAGCATCTGCTTGATTATCCTATTTCGCATTGGTACGATATTTTGGGTTGCATTCCGTCGGGTTCGCTGCTGTTTTTCAGGCTTTTGAGAGTATTTTCTATATTTATAAGGTTAGACAAAATGCGGATTTTAGACCTTCAGAAAATATATTTAGTAAAGAAAATTATAAAAATTGTAAACATTGTAATAGAAGAAGTTTCCGACCGGGTGGTTCTCAATATTTTGCGCGGCGTTAGAACCGATTTTGCCGAAGGTCGCCCAATTTCAAAAGCCATTATGAGCGATGTGGTAGAGCCGCAAAAAGATAAATTGATTGATTTGTTTTTTACCAAGTTTTCCGATGTTTCTACCGACACGTATAATGAGTATAAGGACGATTTGCGCGAATATATCCAGCAGAAAGCGCGTAACGCAGTAAAAAACAACCGCGAACTTGCAAAACTCACAGCTGTGCCCGTGATTGGCTCGTCGATACGCGGCGTTATCGAAAAATCAGTGGCTAATACGGCTTACGAAACTGTGAGCGGTGTTATTGCCGACATCGCCTCCGAAAAAGGTGCCGAAGTGCTCAAAAATATCACTTCAAAAATTTCGGATATGGTGTTTAAAGATATGGAAGAGCAATTGGGCGAAATTGTGAAAAACGTGGTGGTTTCGTCGCTCGACCTTATTGAAAAAGAAACTAACGTAAAACAATGGCGTATCGACGAAATCAACGACGACATTTATCGTTTAAAGTCAAAAAATAATCCTCAAAAATACGAGGAGGCTATCAATAAACTGATAGAAAAACGTAATGCGTTAATTATAAGTCGTTTTAGAGAAATTGAGACTGAATCGTAAAAAAAAGTATAAAAAAATTTTTTTTATTGCGAAATATCTCCTTATCTTTGCACCGCAAAAGCGAAAAACTTGGCCCTATCTTCTAACGGTTAGGAAATCAGATTCTCAATCTGGGAATTGGAGTTCGATTCTCCATGGGGCTACTTAGGTTTTACATTTATTTATTAAAAAAGCCGGATTTTTAGTCCGGCTTTTTTATTTGAGAATGTTAAACTTTAGATTTTAGCTTTAAGAATCTCAAGAACAGTATCCACTCTTTCGCCTTGCTTTTTGATTTCAGAAATCAGCAAGCGGTTTTGAAGCAGAAGTTCGTCGATTGGGTGAAGAATGTTAGTTTCTTCTTGTTGAGGCTCGGCTTTCGGAGCTTTTTCTGCTTTGGGCTCAGGAGCTTTTTCAACTGTTGGTGCAGGAACTTCGGCTGCTTTGGCTTCTTTAGCAGCAGCGGGTTTGCGTCCGGGTTTGCGACCTGGTTTCTTTTTCTGTTTGGGCTCTGTTTGAGGTTTTTCAGCAGGAGCTTCTTGAGTTTCGGGCAGAGCGTTAACAGCCTCTATTACTTGTTGTTGTTCGTCGGCAGTGTTGGCGCTTGCGGGATTGTTGAGCAGCCATTCGCCATCAATAGTGCTGTCTAATGTTTTAAGTTTTTCTATAAAGTTTGCAGGCACTCTTTCGCGTTTGTTGGCTATTACCGAAAGGTATGTGCTATTGTAGCCGAGTTGCTTAGCAAGGTCTGATTGGTTTTTAACAATGCCTTTTTCTTGAAGTTGCGAAAGCATTTTTTTGAATCTTCCCTGATATGTTTCTTCCGAAATCATGCGTGGATCATCTTTAACAGCTTTGAAAGGTTCGCCTTTGCCTTTCATAATAAAGTTGATGTTTACGTTTTTGAAAACTTTTTTGATTTGGTTGGCTTTCTTAATTTTAAAAGTTTCTTTGATGGTGCTTACATAGCCAACCGACCATCCTACAAGACGTTCAAATTTTGCTACCGAAAGGTTTAACTGATGAATAATGTAAATTACTCTCTCCTTGATAGTTTGGGGAACTTCGTTGGTAGACTGATTTTCTTCCATATTAGTTTTATTTAATGCAAGCGCAAAAAAATTCATTTGAATTTTTTTTGTGTTGCAAAGTTATTAAATCGGTTATTTTGTAATATTTATACGGTTACAAATATATGAAAAAAATATATAAACAAATAAAATATGAAAAATATTTTTCTTTTTTTTTGTTTAACAAAAAATAACGGTATCTAATGTTAGTTTTTTTTGTGCATCTAAAAAAAAATATCTAAAATTGCAAAGTAAAACCAAACGTAAAAATGGACACAGGACAACAATTTGACGCGGTTATAAACCGTTGCCGCACATTATTTAGCAAAAAAGCCACCGATTACGGCACGGCGTGGCGCATTATGCGTCCGCAATCGGTAACCGACCAGATATTTATCAAAGCCAACCGTATTCGCGAAATTGAAATCACAAAAACAGCCCTTGTAGACGAAGGTGTTGAGCCCGAGTTTGTTGGCATGATTAATTATGCCATTATGGGTTTGATTCAGTTAGAAAAAGGTTTTGCCGACACTGCAGATTTTTCGGCAGAAGAGGCGCTAAAATACTACGACAAGTATGCAGCCAATGCCAAAGACCTTATGATGCGCAAAAATCACGATTATGGCGAGGCATGGCGAACTATGAGGGTAACAAGTATTACCGACTTGATACTCATGAAGTTATATCGTATTAAACAAATTGAAGACAACAACGGAAAAACCACAGTTTCGGAGGGTATTGATGCCGGATACTATGATATTATCAATTATTCGGTGTTTAACCTTATTAAGTTAGATGAAGTTCAAAAAAATATAAATCAATAAGTTAAAGCAATATGAAAGTATTAATTTTCATTGTAAGGGTATTATTAGGACTTGTATTTATAGTTTCAGGTTTTCTAAAAGCAATGGATCCCTTAGGATCTTCCTACAAATTTCACGATTATTTTGTTGCATTCGGATGGACTAATTTGGAGGCTTTTACTCTTCCATTGGCGTTCATGTTGTCTGCTTTAGAATTTACCATTGGTATTATGCTGTTTTTCAACCTTAAAGCAAGGCTTGGAATATGGCTTGCTTTCTTTTTGGAATTGATTTTTACACCATTGACTTTGTGGTTAGCTATTTCTAATGCGGTTAGCGACTGTGGATGTTTCGGCGATTGTATTAAGCTTTCCAATTGGGAAACGTTTGTTAAAAATGTGGTGCTGATTGTGTTGGTGATATTCTTGCTTATATATCGCAAGCGTATCAACAATCCGCTTTCGGATAATGTGGAACTTTCTATTTCGTGTTCTTCGTTTATCTTGGCAATTCTTTTCCAACTCTACACCATTCATCATCTGCCTATTTACGACTGCCGTCCCTACAAGGTGGGCACTTATATTCCCGACCAAATGGTGATTCCCGACGACGCTCCACGTCTCGACGTTGAACACCTTTTTATTATGGAAAACATCCAGACTGGTGAAATTAAGAAGGTTACTCTCAACGAGTATCCCACCGACTCAGTATGGAAATGTATTGACCGCGAAGACCGTGTGATAAGTGAGGGATACCGTCCGCCTATTCACGATTTTACTATGGTTTCGCCCGAAGATTCTACCGACCTCGACTATGTGCCTATGCTTATGCAGTATGAAAAACCTGTGCTGCTTGTTGTTATGCACAAGCTTGAAAAAGCCGACGAAGATGGTCTTGAAATGCTCAAAGAATTAGAAGATTACGCTAATCGCAAAGAATATGTGATTGGAGCTTTGACATCGAGCAATGCTGATGTTATCGACCAAGTGAAAGACAAATATCAAGTAACTATGCAGTTTTTCAATACCGATGATATTACCCTCAAAACCATTGTCCGCGCTAATCCCGGCATAGTTTTGCTCAAACAAGGTACTATCCTTGGCAAATGGAATTACAGAGATTTTAAATTTGAATAATCTTGGGCTTTTTTAATTTTGGCTTTGTAGACCTTATTGATATTTTGCTTACTGCCTATATCTTGTACTTTGTGTATCAGAAGTTTAAGGGCAGTACGGCAATGAATATTATATTTGGCGTATTTATCATCTATATTATTTGGATGGTGGTGCGTGCGCTAAATATGAGCCTAATTTCCACAATTATGAATAATGTGGCAAGCGTGGGACTTCTTGCTCTTGTGGTGGTTTTCCATCCCGAAATCAGGAAGTTCCTCCTTGATTTAGGCAATAAGTCGTCGTTGTCGAAATTTTTTTCGATTGAGCGTATTTTTCATAAGGTGATAAAGCAGCAGGGCGATGGGCAACTGAATATTTCTGAAATAGTAAAGGCGTGCGCCAGTTTTGCCGAGCATAAGGTGGGTGCGCTTATTGTGTTGCCGTCGCATTCTGATTTAACGTCGATAATCGAAACCGGCGAACGTCTCGATTGCAATGTAAGTGCGCGAATTTTGGATGCTATTTTCTTTAAAAATGCACCTCTGCATGATGGCGCGGTGATAATTGTAAAGGGTAGGATAGTGGCTGCCAAATGTGTGCTGCCCGTATCTGCCAATATGGATTTGCCCAAAAAAATCGGTTTGCGTCACCGTAGCGGTATTGGTATGAGCGAGGTTTCCGACAGCCTTGTGGTGATAGTTTCGGAAGAACGAGGCGAAATATCTTATTCAGAATATGGCGGCATAGTTACAGGCATTACGCCCGAGCAACTCAGCGACAAGCTTAAAGAGCGGTTTGCAGTTTCGGATGCAGATGTAAGTATGATAGCCAATGGCGGTGTAAGGGGAATGTTTCGTCTTTTGAGACGTTAAAAATCTACGCAAACGATAGTGTAAAGCAGAATACTGTTCCTTGTGGTTTGTTGTCTTTTGCCCAAATTTTGCCACCGTTTTTTTCCACAAGGTCGCGGCATAATAGCAGACCCAAACCTGTGCCTTTTTCGTTTTGAGTGCCTGCTGTGGTAGACGGCGAATTGTTGTCAAAAAGGTGTTGCTTTTGTTCTTCGGTCATGCCCACGCCATTGTCGGCAACTGATATTATTGCAAAATTGTTGTCGTCGCTGAATTCGTCTACCGAAATGTTGATAGTGCTGCCGGGATACGAAAATTTGATGGCGTTGGTAATAAGGTTTCGCACCACAGCATTTACAGAGCGCAAATCGGCAAACACTTCGGTAAAATTGCCCGTTTCGCATTTTAAGGCAATGCTTTTGCGCTCGGCAAGATTTTTGAAAATTTCGATATTTTGACGGATGATATCTTCAATATCTATGATTTCTTTTTTCATCTCGGCTTTTACAAATTGGCTTTTTGCCCACGAAAGCAGGTTTTCTAATATTACGTAGGTGTTGGTGCTGTTGTCGGAAATCAATGTAGAATATTGAGCAATAAGTTCTTGATTGGGTGTGGCGCTGTTGATTTCTTCGTTTAGCACAGTGCTAATGTTTTTGAGGTTTCCCACGCAGTTGCGTATGTCGTGACTGATTAACGAAAAAAGTTTGTCGCGCAGTGCCACTTTTTCGCTGAGGTTTTTGCTCGTGTTTTCTAAGTGCGAGAGTTTTTCTTTCAGCGTTGTAATATCCTCTTTAAAAGCAATATAGTGCGAAATATGACCGTCTTTGCTAAACAATGGCGACACAGATACAAGTTCCCAATATTTTTCGCCGTTTTTGGCAGTTCCTTGCCATTCGCCTTGCCAAGTGCCGCCGTTTTTAACTGTGTTCCATAGGGCGGTTTGATTTGGTATAAGTTCGGCAGCGGTTTGGCGTGCTTTGTGTCCAGTGAGTTCTTGCAATGTGTAACCCGTTTTGCGGCAAACGGCACTATTTGCATGCACCACCACGCCGTTGATATCGGTGATTATTACCGAAGTGGTTACGGCTTCAAGTATCTGTAAATAGATGTTTTTGTCAGAATTTAGTTCCTCTTGTTTTAGTTTAACGGTTTTGATCTGTCCCATAAAACAAACTCCGAAATTGGCATTTTGTTTTTGTAATGTAATGTTAACGTGTACGATAGCATGATCGCTGCAAATCAGTTGGGCTGCAAAACTTACAGGAACATCGAATTCTGCCTCTGAAGTGTTTTTTTTGAGTTCGATATACGACTCGGTAGATAAGTAACACATTATGGGCGAATTATCGAGCGGAACAGGGTCAATTTTCAATAGTTTTTGAAAATTGGCACTAACGTACACAAACCGCAGGTTTTCGTCTAAAACAAAAAAAATATCGCTCGATTGCGAAATCAATCTGTCGAACGTTTCGGACAACATTCTGGCTGTTGGCGCGGGCAGCTCTTCGGCGTGCGTAAGGGTTTGAACCGATGAAACACGCGTTTTTCTAACGCGGAAACATAGTACGGCAAGCACTATGCTCAGTACCGTGAGCCCACCCGTGCAAATATGCCAAAATGTTAATTCCAACTTATTGTAAATTAGATTGATACGTAAATTTTAAATTCCCAAGGTTTGAGAATAAAATGTTCGCGCGATTCGAGGCTGCCGGGAGCGTTGGCAAAATAGTTTTCAAAATTGCCAACCATCACTTCGCTTTCTGCTATAAAATCGGCTTGTTCGGGGCTGAGGTTGAAAAATGCCACCACCTTGCTACTGCCTTTTACACGTGCAAAAGCGTAAACTTTCCAGTTGTCGGTGGTCATTATTTTGGTGTAACTTCCACCATAAATGCCGTTCCAGAGAGCAGGAGTTTGCTTTTTTAATAAATTGAGACGGCGGTAAAAACTTTCGAGCTGATAATCGTTCCAATCAATCTCAATTTTTTCGAATAATGGCAACGATTGATTAAAAGCAGCCTCTTGTCCGCTGTAAATCAATGGCATACCCGGAATACAATATGTAAGGGCAGCAAATGTTTTTGCACCTTCGCCAAAACGGTCAAATTCGGTACCGTTCCAAGCACTTTCGTCGTGATTGGAAGTAAAGGTCATTCGGTAAGCCTCAGGGGCAAAATTGTATAGCTCGTAGCTACGGTAATGGTCAAAGTCGTAAACGTTTTTCTCTTTTTTGTAGATGGCTTTCATAAGGTTGTGCATTTCCCAGCAGTAGCTCATGTCAAAAGCCTCGTGAATTTTCGGGTCTTCCCATTCGGCAAGCCAGAATAGAGGTTTGATTTTGTCTAACTGACGTCGAGCCTCTACCCAAAAATGATTTGGAACAAGCCCCGCCATATCGCAACGGAATCCGTCAATATCAAATTTCTTTACCCAAAAACCCATAGCATCTATCATAGCTTCAACGGTTTCGGAGTTTGAATAGTCGAGATGAGCCACATCTGTCCAGTCGTCGTTGGGGGCAAGAATATTGCCATGCTCATCGCGATGATAGCGGTATGGAGCTTCGGTAATCCACGGATTATCCCAAGCTGTGTGGTTTGCCACCCAGTCGAGTATTACGTGCATGCCGAGTTTGTGAATTTCTTTAACTATTTTGTCAAAGTCGTCGAAGGTTCCAAAATCAGGGTTAACAGCTTTGTAATCTTTTATGCTATAAGCACTACCGAGAGTTCCTTTGCGGTTTTTTTCGCCAATTGGAAATATCGGCATAAGCCAAATAATATCCACGCCCATCTC
>JAFPYT010000263.1 GCA_017394445.1 Bacteroidales bacterium
ATACAACATACGCCGAGGCGATTTATCCAAAAACGACGGTGCTAACGCTTGGAAAAAACGCCGCAACGCCACGTTGGAAATGATACGAACCGAAGCCCCCTCGGCATTCGGGCTGCAGGAAGCCCTATACGACCAAGTACGTTACATATCCAGGGCTTTCCCAGAATACGGATGGGTTGGCGTGGGACGCGACGATGGAAGAAATGGCGGCGAGATTATGGCCATATTCTACCTGAAAGAAAAATTCACCCTTTTGGACAGCGGAACATGCTGGCTCAGCGAGACACCCAACAAAGTATCGAAAGGCTGGGACGCCTTTTGCAACCGCACACTGACATGGGTTGAACTGCGGGAGAATGCCACCGGAAAAAAATTCTTCTATTTCAACACTCACCTCGACCACATAGGCGAGACAGCACGACGCGAATCGGTGAAACTCATTGTGGCACTAATCGAAAAACTGGTGCCAGAGGGAACAGCGGTCGTGCTGGGAGGCGACCTCAACTCAACCATCGACAACGCCATTTTCGACCCTCTGCGTTACTATGAAATGCAGTCGGCAAGGGTGGCTGCTCCCGTAACGGACAGCAAAGGCACTTTCAACGCTTTCGGCACCGCCCCAACGGGCATAATCCTAGACCATTTCTTTTTGAAAAACGCCAAAGCATTGTCGTTCCGCACCCTCGATGACAATTACGGAGTTCCATATATCTCCGACCATTACCCGATAGAAACAATTGTGAAACTTTAAAATATGATATTATGGAACTAAATGTAAAAATTATAGCATTTTATATAGCTGCCTTATTTATACATTTATCGTCAAATGCTCAACGGTATGCTTATGAGATAGGTAAACCTTACAAACGACATCCCAACAGCAATGTTTTATTTCAACACGAACTATACCAAAGATTTATATTGTCCTGATGTAATAGACTACTACGGTGACTCAACGGTTGAATGGAACATTTCCTTTCCCAGGCTATTAGATGCAACCATAGAACCTGTTGAACAAAAGGATTTTGAGCTTTTGGTTAAACACTCCACACTATTGACTTCTGTTTTACGAAAATACGTTTCCGCAGAAGATTATCAATTTTGCACTTATGAAAATGTCAAGAGTTTTATTGAGGGGGAGTATAACATGCTTTCAGATACAAATATTGACGAAGGATACTATGGTGCGTTTTACGCTTCAAGGGTAGCTGGATCTTATGACGGCAGTGATGGCAGAACTTCACTGTCATTTTATGAAGATTGCAACGACACAACCGAATGGTGGTGCAACAGTTTTTTTGACAGGTATTTCGAAGGCGAAATATTCAATTTGAAAAAAAGTATTCGCTCGACAATTGCACAGAACAAGGCTTTCCGAAATGCCATTTACGACAGAGTACTGGATTTCTTAACAGACATAGTGTCTGCATTGCCACAAAATGTAAAAAATTACATAATTGATTATTTGTTAGAAATAGACAATATTTTAGATGAGCATAAAAGAATGAAAAATATTGTG
>JAFPYT010000264.1 GCA_017394445.1 Bacteroidales bacterium
GTGTCGGGCTTGATTTGGCAATCGTATGCACCGAGACGCATTGTGCCGCCGAGGTTGGTGATGTTTTTTTGCTCCTCCATAATGTCGATAACGTTGTGGGGCGTTGTGGGGTTCATTTCAATGCTGTCGGCACCGTCAAGACCAAGCACGTTGCGGGCAAACTCTATCACCATCATCTGCATACCAAGGCAGATGCCAAACGCAGGTAGACTGTGGGTGCGGGCATATTCTGCCGCAATTATCTTGCCCTCGATGCCGCGTTGACCAAATCCGGGACATATCACAATGCCTGCCATTCCTTTGAGCGTGTCGGCAATATTTTCACGTGTAATATTCTCACTATTAACGAATAACGCCTTTACCTTGCGGTCGTTGTACACTCCGGCGTGGGCAAGACTTTCGAGAATGCTCTTGTATGCGTCTTGAAGGTCGTATTTGCCTACAAGTCCGATAGTTATGGTTTTGGTTGCGTTTTTGCGGCGTTCCAAATAATCGCGCCACGGACCAAGTGCGGGACGTTCGCCCGGGGTAATGCCCATTTTGGTTAAAATCACCTCGTCGAAACCCTGATTTTGCATATTTACAGGCACTTCGTAAATGCTCGGAAGGTCTTGACTCTGAATTACTGCGGCGGTGTCAACGTTGCAAAAATGAGCCACTTTTGAACGAAGGTCATCGCTGAGAGGATGTTCGGTGCGCAAAACAGGCACTTCGGGCTGAATACCAAGACCTTGCAACTGTTTTACGCTTGTCTGCGTGGGTTTGGTTTTGAGTTCGCCTGCCGCAGCCAAGTAGGGGACAAGCGTAAGATGCACGTTTAGAGAGTTTTGCGGACCAAGTTCCCAACGCAGTTGACGAATTGCTTCGAGAAAAGGCTGACTTTCAATGTCGCCGATAGTGCCGCCAATTTCGGTGATAACAAAGTCGAAATGCTCTTTTGAGGCGTTGAGGCGTATTCGGTGCTTGATTTCGTCGGTGATATGCGGCACCACTTGGATTGTTTTTCCGAGATAGTCGCCGTGACGCTCTTTTTCGATGACGCTCAGGTAGATACGTCCTGTGGTAACGCTGTTGTCGCGAGTGGTTTCGATACCTGTAAAACGCTCGTAATGACCAAGATCGAGGTCGGTTTCCATACCGTCGGCAGTAACGTAACATTCGCCGTGTTCGTAAGGATTAAGCGTACCCGGGTCGATATTGATATACGGGTCGAACTTTTGGATAGTGATTTTGTAGCCCCTTGCTTGGAGCAATTTCCCGAGCGAGGCAGAAATAATTCCCTTGCCCAACGACGATGTAACGCCGCCTGTGATAAATATGTATTTAGTGTCCATCTTGCATTGTTTTGTTTGCAAAATTGGCTAAAAAACCGTTTCGCTTTTACGTAATTTTAGATTTAATAGAATGCTATAACTTGTTGAAATGTGGCAAAAAAAGTGAGATTTCCACAGATTATGATTTGTAGATTTCAGTCGGATACTGCCCTGTAAAGCACGCGGCGCACATATCGGAGCGGTTGCCGGCTTTGAAAAGGGCTTCTTTGGAGAGGAAATGGAGCGAGTCGGCACCGATAAATTCACGCATTTGCTCAACGGTGTAGTGCGAGCCGAGGAGTTCTTCGTAGGTGCCTGTGTCAACACCGTAGTAACAGGGAAATGCATATTTGGGACTTGCTATGCAGAGGTGAACCTCCTTTGCGCCGGCGTCGCGAAGTAGCGATACAATTTGTTTGGATGTGGTGCCGCGGACAATGCTGTCGTCGATAAGCACAAGACTTTTGCCGGCTACAACACTGCGTACAGGCGAAAGTTTCATCTTAACGCCTCGGCTGCGGAGTTCTTGCGTGGGCTGAATAAAAGTGCGGGCAACGTATTTGCTTTTTACCAAACCCATTTCGTAAGGTATGCCGCTTGCTTCGGAGTAACCTATTGCTGCACTGAGACTTGAATCGGGTACGCCTACCACAATATCCGCTTTAACTTTACATTCTTCGTAGAGCAAACGACCCGAATTGTGACGGAATGTGTGCACGTTGCAACCCTCGATGTCGCTGTCGGGACGGGCAAAATAGATAAACTCCATTATGCACATTTTGTGGTGTTTGTCGTTGGAATAATGGCTGCTGCGTAGTCCGTGATGGTCGATGGAGAGAATTTCGCCAGGTTCGATATCGCGGATAAATTCTGCGCCCACAGCGTCGAAAGCGCAGGTTTCACTTGCCACCATATAGCCGTTGCCGAGCCGGGCAAGCGACAGGGGATGGAACCCAAATTTGTCGCGACAAACGTAAAGGCGGTTGGTGGTCATAATCACCATCGAAAAAGCACCTTGAAGCATACTGAGAGCCTCGTTGATGTTGTAAATACGGTGTTCTTCTGTGCGGTCTTTTTTGATTAGATGCGCAAAAAGTTCGCTGTCGGAAGTGGTTTGAAACAGGCTTCCGCGATTTTCTAACATCATGCGCAACTCTTTGGAATTGATTATGTTACCATTGTGCACAAGGGCAAAATCGCCGGTGTGATGACGAAATGTTAAGGGCTGCACGTTTTCGATTCCGCCCACGTCGGTGGTGGGGTAGCGAACGTGTCCAATGGCTATTGAACCTGTAAGGGCGGCGATGTTTTGCTTGTTGAACACCTCGCCAACAAGTCCTATACCCTTGTGGGTGAGCATTTTGCCATTGTCGAAGGTTGTAATACCGCAGCCCTGTTGACCACGGTGTTGAAGGCTGTGAAGGGCGTAATAGGCAAAGTCGGCGGCATTTTCCACGCCGTAAAACCCGCATACGCCACATTCGTGGTGGATTTCGTCTTCCATATTATGTTGTTTTTTTAATATTCATTCCACGGCTTTATCTTCAAGTTTTCTACGCCGATTTGGCAGATGGCATAGATGTAGGCACTTGCAAGGCGGGCGTTGGTGATGAGCGGAATGTTGAAGTCGATGGCGGTGCGACGAATCTTGTGTCCGTTTTCAAGTTCCCTTGCAGTGTTGTTTTTGGGAATGTTGATTACAAGGTCTATCTTATGATTTGACAGATAGTCGATTACGTTGGGCGATTTGCCAGTGTCAGGCCAATGCAGCACTTCGGATTCGATACCGTTGGCGGCAAGGAAATCGGCTGTTCCGCCGGTGGCGTATAGTTTGTAGCCTTTTTCTTTCAACATTCGCGATGCGTCCAAAAGATCTACCTTTGATTTCGCTGAGCCTGAGGATATTAACACGCCCTTGTTTTTATCGGGAATGCGGTGACCAACCGAGAGCATACTTTTGAGGAGTGCGGCGTGATAGTTGTCGCCAATGCAGGCCACCTCGCCGGTAGAAGCCATGTCAACACCCAAAACAGGGTCGGCTTTGAGCAAGCGGGCAAATGAGAATTGCGACGACTTAACTCCCACATAATCAATATCTGCGAATGTTTTGCCGTAGGGTTCAACTTCGCGTCCGAGCATAATCTCGGTTGCCATTCCTATAAAGTTAAACTTGGTAATCTTTGACACAAACGGGAAACTGCGCGAAGCCCTTAAATTACACTCAATTACACGGAGAGAATTGTCCTTGGCGAGGAACTGAATGTTAAACGGTCCGGAGATGTTCAAGGTTTGCGCTATCTGTTTGGAAATCTTTTTGATACGGCGGATTGTCTCGTAATAGAGTTTCTGTGCGGGGAAAACCACTGTGGCGTCGCCCGAGTGAACGCCTGCGTATTCGATATGCTCGCTGATGGCGTAGCATTTGATAATTCCGTGCTGCGCAACTGCGTCTATTTCAACCTCTTTGGCACGTTGTAGAAATTCCGTTACCACTACGGGGTGTTCCTGACTTACCACAGCGGCGTTGCGGAGAGCGTTTTCAAGTTCGTCGCGACTTTCTACCACGCGCATTGCAGCACCTGAAAGCACATACGAGGGACGAATCAAAACAGGCAATCCAACTTCGTCGACAAAACTGTAAATATCCTTTATATCAGTGAGTTCCTTCCAGCGCGGTTGGTCAATTCCAAGACTGTCGCACATTTCGGAAAATTTTTGACGGTCTTCGGCCATATCGATAGATTTCGCGGGAGTTCCGAGAATATTAACTCCTTGTTTATCAAGCAATAATGCAAGGTTGTTGGGAATTTGTCCGCCGGTGGAAACAATCACTCCCTTGGGCTGTTCCATCTCGTAAATATCAAGCACGCGTTCGAGGGTGAGTTCGTCGAAAAACAATCGGTCGCAAATGTCGTAGTCGGTGCTGACGGTTTCGGGGTTGTAGTTGATCATAATGGCGCGGTAACCCATCTCCTGAATTTTCTTAACCGCAGCCACGCCGCACCAATCGAACTCTACCGACGAGCCGATGCGGTAAGCACCTGAGCCAAGCACAATTACAGATTTTCCATCGTTGTTGAACTCAATATCGTTTTCGGTGCCGTTGTAGGTGATATACAGATAGTTGGTTTGTGCGGGATATTCGCCTGCAAGAGTGTCGATTTGTTTTACTACTGGATTGATACCGAGCGATTTGCGGTAACGGCGAACCTCCAAAGCCTTTTGATGCGGGTCGATATTGTCTTTGATAACAATCTTTCCAATTTGGTAGTCGGAATATCCCATCTGTTTGGCCTCCAAAAGTAGTTCTCGGTTGATATTTTCAACGCCAGAGCATTTTGCGAGTTCGAGTTTTAGGCGGTGAATGTTTTCCAAACGGGCAAGAAACCACTTGTCGATTTTGGTCATATCGTGCAGACGGTCAACGGTATAGCCGCGGTCAAAAGCAATTTCGATAGCCGCCAAACGCTTGTCGGTGGGGTTGTTGAGTTCAAAATCGAGGTCGGGAATGGTGATGGTGTTGCCTGTGAATCCGTGCATACCTTGTCCCACCATTCTAAGTCCCTTTTGAATAGCCTCCTCAAAGGTGCGTCCGATAGACATTACCTCGCCAACCGATTTCATCGACGAGCCAATCAACTTGCTAACTCCCTCAAACTTACCAAGATCCCAACGCGGAATTTTGCAGACAACGTAATCGAGCGCGGGTTCAAAGCAAGCCTTGGTAACTTTGGTAACAGCGTTTGGAATCTCGTCGAGACCGTATCCTAAGCCCAATTTTGCTGCCACTGCCGCCAACGGATAACCTGTTGCCTTTGACGCAAGGGCTGATGAACGGCTGAGTCGGGCGTTTACCTCAATTACGCGGTAGTCGTCGCTTTCGGGGTCGAGAGCATACTGTACGTTACATTCGCCCACAATGCCCACGTGGCGCACAATCTTGATTGCAATGCTGCGCAGGAGGTGGTATTCGTGGTCGCTGAGGGTTTGCGAGGGAGCCACCACAACGCTTTCGCCGGTATGGATGCCGAGCGGGTCGAAATTCTCCATATTGCAGACCGTGATGCAGTTGTCGTAACGGTCGCGAACTACCTCGTATTCAATCTCTTTCCAACCTTTGAGCGATTTTTCGATAAGGATTTGGGGCGAATACGAAAAGGCAGATTCGGCAAGGCGGCGGAGTTCGTCATCGTTGGCACAAAAACCCGAACCAAGACCGCCGAGAGTGTACGCAGCACGCACAATCACGGGATAGCCTATTTCGCGGACAACATTCAAAGCCTCGTCGATATTGTTGACAGCCACGCTCTTAGCAGTTTTTACGCCAATGCTGTGCATCATTTCGGCAAATAGTTCACGGTCTTCGGTGTTGATAATGGCTTCAACGGGTGTGCCGAGTACTTTGATGTTATATTTTTTTAGAATACCCATTTTGTGCAAAGCCACGCCGCAGTTGAGTGCAGTTTGACCGCCAAACGCCAAAAGAATGGCATCGGGTTTTTCTTTAATAATTACCTTTTCAACAAATTCGGGAGTAACGGGCAGATAATAAATCACGTCGGCAATGCCTTCTGAGGTCTGCACCGTAGCAATATTCGGGTTGATGAGGATTGTGAATTTTCCCTCCTCGCGCAAAGCCTTCAAAGCCTGAGAGCCTGAATAATCAAACTCGCCCGATTCGCCAATTTTTAATGCGCCCGAGCCTAAAACCAATATTTTTTTACAATCTTCCATAATTCTTATCTGTTTTTGTATTTTACCATATTGTTGAAAAATTCTGCAAAAAGCGATTCGGTATCCACCGGTCCGCTTGAAGCCTCGGGGTGAAACTGAGTGGAGAAAAACGGTTTTTCTTTGTGACGGATGCCCTCGTTGGTGCCGTCGTTGAGGTTGACGAACATTGTTTCCCAATCGCTTGGAATTGTCTTATCGTCAATGGCATAGCCGTGATTTTGACTTGTAATAAAACAGCGATGAGTGCCAGGAATCTGCACGGGTTGGTTGTGGCTGCGGTGTCCGTATTTTAGTTTGTATGTTTTTGCGCCCGCTGCCAGTGCAAGCAACTGATTGCCAAGACAAATGCCCATAATCGGACGGTCTTGCTGCAAAGCCTTCTTGATGTTTTCTACTGTGGCAGTGCATTTGGCAGGGTCGCCGGGACCATTTGAAATAAACAATCCGTCGTAATCTTCGTTAATAAAATCATAGTCCCAAGGCACGCGTTTGATGGTAACATCGTGTTTCAAAAGGCAACGGAGAATGTTGTTTTTCATTCCGCAGTCTACCATCAAAACCTTGTATTTGCCAGAACCGTAAGAGGTTATCTCTTTTGTAGAGACCATTGCCACAAGGTTGTCTTGGTTGGGGTCGTAAAATGGAATATCCTCATTATCAAATATTATCTTGCCCGACATTGAGCCGTATTCGCGTAGTTTTTTGGTGAGAGCGCGAGTGTCGATGCCGCAGATGCCGGGCACTTGCCACTCTTTGAGCCAATCGCCGAGACTTTTTTTCGAGTCCCAATGGCTGTAACGCTCCGAATAATTAGAAATAACAAGAGCCGAACATTGAATCTTGTCCGACTCGTAAAAGTTTGATACACCGTTAGTTTTTTCATCGCCCGGCACACCGTAATTACCAATCATAGGGTAGGTAGGAATAAGAATCTGCCCCTTGTAACTTGGGTCGGTGAGGCTTTCGGGGTAGCCCGTCATAGCGGTGTAAAACACCAATTCGCCCGCCACCGATTTTTCGTAGCCAAACGACAGTCCCTCGTATTCGCTGCCGTCGGCAAGTTTCAAAATTGCTTTTTTCATTGCCATGTAATTATTTTCAACGCCGCAAAATTACAGATAAAAACCGATGGCGAGAATACGAGAAAAACTGAATTTTTGATTTGGGATTTGAGAAAAAAGGATTACCTTTGCAGAGACAATAAAGGCAAAAGTTATGGCAAAAGAATAGATATGAAATCGCAGTCGTACTATATTAACCTATTGAGAGACAATTCCGAAAAACTTCACAACGATTTCGGAATCACTTTTATGCGGCTTTTTGGCAGCGTGGCAAAAAACAAGCATAACGAAAACAGCGATGTGGATCTATTTGTAAAAATGCCGCCAGTATTTTACAATGCCATAGCCGCCGCCCAGTTTTTGGAGGAACTTTTAGGTTGTAAAGTAGACTTGATATGCGACCATGATAATTTAAACCCATTTTTCCGCAACCAAATTGATAAATATGGAATCGATATTTTCAGAACAACGGGGATTGTTGCATAAATCAATTTTAGTTTGAAGATAAGTAATTGATAATTTTAGAAGATTTAAACCGTTCTTGAAAATCAATTTCTTCTCTGTCATTGTCATTCCATTCATTACGGTAGTCTTCTCTTGTATTCATCAACATAGCAAAATCAGTTAATGATTTATAAAAATATCGAATTAAATCTGTTTTGCAACAATATGCGTGTATTGCGATTTTCTGAACCCATTTCTCTCCTGAACATTCGTCAGCATATACATAAAATATACCTGTATCATTTCTATTTAAACCAATATCTGGTTCATATACAAAAATGTAATATTCGTCTTCTGCATTGATGCATACACTATATGTTGAAACTTCTTGTTCACAATATCTTTTTTCTGCCAAATTCTCTAACCATTTCAATATGTCGTCAAAAGGTTGATATACAAAAGAAATTGAAAAACGAAACGTATTGTTTTCATTTACAACTATATCGGTATCAACCCACCCAAATTCTTGTTCGTGAAAAATCATTTTCACCTCGTCGATTTTGTCCGACATATTATTCACATAATATTCAAACAACTTTGCTCTTTCTGCAAACCATTGTCGTTTATCTGATGTCATAATATTGTAATTTAAGTGTGACGTATTAATTTTTTATCAATGCAAATTTACATTTTTTTTTATAATTGCAAAATTTTTACTATTGTAAAATCTACTCTTTCCGAATTAAGATCGGATAATCATTTTTCTCTCGAAAAAAATATATGGCAACGGTGAGTTTGTCACTTATAGATTGCTTGTTTCTGCAAAAAGTTGCAACTTATAATTTTTGCTCGTATTATTGAACTGATAACATTAATAATATCGGCACAATAATCAGGGTGATTCCCGTTTGGAAATTCTTGATTGGGAAGGAGTGATTTTTTTGTTGTGTTGTATGTTGTCTTATAGGTACTTATAATTATTCCTCTCATTTTTTTGACAAAACCGAGAGGAATAATCCCCCCTACAAACTCCTCTCTATCCTCTCAATTGCCTCCTTTGTGCTTTCTCTTGTTCCAAATGCGGTGATGCGGACGTAGCCTTCGCCGGAGGGACCAAAGCCGGCACCGGGGGTTACTACTACTTGGGCGTGGTGGAGAAGACGGTCGAAGAAGGTCCATGAATCAATGCCTTGCGGGGTGCGAACCCAAATGTAGGGTGCGTTTTCGCCGCCGAATACCTCTAAGCCGGATTTCGATAGACTGTCGCGAATGATTTGGGCGTTGGTGAGATAATATTGAATGGTGGCGCGGGTTTGTCTGTATCCTTCTGCCGAAAATACTGCCTCAGCACCTCGCTGCGAAATGTACGATGCTCCGTTGAATTTTGAACATTGACGACGATTCCAAACTGGATTGAGCGCAACACGATTGCCACTTTTGGATAGTATCTTCAACTCGTTGGGTATCACTGTGTAACCGCAACGTATGCCGGTGAATCCTGCCGTTTTTGAAAAACTGCGGAACTCGATGGCGCACTCTTTTGCTCCTTCGATTTCGTAAATAGAGTGGGGGATGGCGGGGTCGGTGATAAATGCCTCGTATGCAGAATCATACAGAATGAGTGTGTCGTTTTTGAGAGCATAGTCTACCCATTGTTTTAGTCCTTGATGAGTGATAACTGCGCCGGTGGGGTTGTTGGGA
>JAFPYT010000023.1 GCA_017394445.1 Bacteroidales bacterium
AATTCCACAAAACGAAACCCTCTTTTTCGACTGGCTGATGCTAAACGGGAAAATCACGGGATTTGCATTCGCATGGAACGAATCAAAAATTTACTACCACTTTATTCAGCCAGATAACTCATTATATTACAGATTATTACAAAATATTTTCACAGAACGGCTGATAGTAACCTGCAATTGCAAGCAAGATTACAAATTCTTAAAAATACTTAAAACGGATATAAAATCGCACTTCTTCGACATACAGATTGCACACTATCTGATACAGCCAGAACAGAGCCACGAACTGAGTCGTCTCACAGAGAACTACTTGAATTACAGCCTGATACAAGAGGCGAAGATAGCAGAAAAACAAACTGTAATAAATATAGCGTGCGAAAAAATTGAAACATACCGCAAACTCGCCCCCATTTTCAAAAACGAATTAGAAAAGACAAACACCCTGAAACTTTTTGAAGAAACGGAAATACCTCTGTGTGAGGTTCTTGCCGACATGGAAGAGACAGGTGTAACCCTTGACAAGGCTACGCTCAGCGAAAACTCAAAACAACTGCAAAACGAAATTGAAGAGTTGGAAAACAAGATTTTTGCGTTAGCCGGCACAAACTTTAACATCGCTTCGCCGAAGCAATTGGGCGAAATTCTATTTGAACGGCTCCGTATAATCGAAAACGCAAAACTCACAAAGACAAAACAATACCAGACTGGTGAAGAGGTGCTTGCAAAACTCGTCACAAAACACCCGATTGTGCCGCTGATATTGGAATACCGCTCACTCACCAAACTGAAATCCACCTACGTTGATGCCCTACCCGCACTCATCAACCCAAAGACCGGACGACTGCATACCACTTTCACACAGACAGTTACATCTACCGGAAGACTCAGTTCCGTAAACCCGAACCTGCAAAACATACCAATCCGCACCGAGCGCGGGCGCGACATCAGAAAAGCCTTTGTCGCGAGTGATGAAGAGCATGTCATTATGTCGGCAGACTACTCGCAGGTGGAGTTGCGCATTGTGGCGGCGGTGTGCGGAGACGAGCACATGATAGCCTCGTTCAAGGAGGGGCGCGACATCCACGCGACCACGGCGGCGCACATCTTCAATATTGCACAGAACGCTGTTAGCAGCGAGCAGCGCAGAATAGCCAAAACCGTCAATTTCGGCATACTGTACGGCATTTCGGCATTCGGGCTTGCCGACCGCCTGCACATCTCAAACAAGGCCGCCGCCGACCTGATACACGACTATTTCAACAGTTTCCCGAAGATAAACGAATATCTGCAAACAACTATGGAATTTGCCAAGGAACACGGTTATGTTGAGACCTTGTTGGGCAGGCGGCGTTACATCAGGGACATCAATTCGGGCAACGCCATTGTGAGGAAAGCCGCCGAGCGCAACGCCATCAACGCCCCGATACAAGGCACCGCCGCAGACCTGATAAAAATCGCCATGATTCGGATTTACAACATCTTGAAACAGAAAAACCTCAAAACCAAAATGCTGATTCAGGTTCATGACGAACTTGTATTTGAAGTGCCGAAAGATGAGATTGAAACTGTAAAACAGATTGTTACAGATGAAATGGAAAACGCTATGACATTGGCAGTTCCGCTCAAAGTGGAGGCCAATTACGGCAAAAGCTGGTACGAGGCCCACTAAATTTACTCTGCGTTATTTTCCGATTATTACAGCTCATTTTTTACAATCTTGCAAGAAAAAAAAATTATTGTCCAATGAATAAAAATGAATAAAATTGTATCAATTTTTCTTTTACTTGCTTTAATCATAAATGCAAATGCCCAACCGGATTTGCCGCAGGATAAGAGACAATTATGCGTCCCTACAATATCAGTAATGGGCGGCTGCCGGGTAGTTGCAAAAGACAAATACCCCATAAAACAAAGATTCCGTTACGAAACAGGTGTGATATTAGGTGCGGAATTCCGGCAAAACAAAAACATAATAG
>JAFPYT010000265.1 GCA_017394445.1 Bacteroidales bacterium
CGTAGTAGTTAGCCACGACCGTTGGTTCCTCGACCTCATTGCCACACACATACTTGCATTTGAAGGTGATTCGCAAGTAAAATTCTTTGAAGGCAGTTATTCCGAATACCAGGAAAACTACCGCAAACGTATGGGCGACGCAATTCCCACAAGGTTTAAGTATAAGAAACTGATGGCGTAATTTATCAAAAATCCTTAAACTTAAACATCACAATAATGGGATTGTTGTCGGGATTGTATGATGAGAGAATCTCCTTGTCGTGGTTGCTCAGCAGCGGAGTTATCTCTTCTTGATACTTTTCGTAATTATTTTCATTGATAGTCAATGAAAAATAATCATCTAAAACCTCCTCCGTTGCTGCAAAAAACGGTTCGGAGGTTTTATTTTTGTTTGTTATAACCAAATAATTGCCTGATTTTTTGGAGAATACAACCTTTTTGTATTCTTTTTGATACAGATTAGACATTTTGTAGATGGCTGTTCCACTGTTTTCTAAAAACAAATCTGCATAGTAGCCATCAGTTTTGTCCATATTCATCAAATCTCCTTTAAGCATCGAATAATTAAGCCGTTTGTCGTATTTAAAATAGATAGCCGGAGTGAGTTTTGAATTTTGATAATAATATATGGTGTCGCGCATAACGGCAATATGATTGTCGGCTAAAACGATTTCGAGAGGATTAATTAAACATGGCCCATCGATCCGCTCATACGGAAATTGCTTTTGCAAAATATTGAAATTTAAATCGGTAACAAAAATCTTGTTTTTATGCTATCGTTCAACATATTATCAAAGGTATAGAACACATATTCGTCACCAAGTCTTAAACAATTGCCATAATTGAAAGGTATGTTGACCTTATCGATAAAATTGCCGTCGCAATCAAAAAACGACCAAAAATGTCCATTTGAAACTATAAGATTTTGACGTTTATAGTCAAAAAACATATCTGTATATTGATCAATTTCTCCCGGACCTTGACCCTGATGGAGTTCTTTTATAAAATTGCCATTGGCGTCGTAAATTTTTACTGGTTCGCTTGTAATGAATGGAGCATCCGCCACAAATATTCTTTCACCCGCTTTTATGGTGTAAAATACTTGTTTGATTAACGCCGTATCATTCTGTAAAGGAATGAGATACATAGTGTCGATAAGTTGGTTTAATGGCGGACATTCTTTGATGTTGGGATTGTCAACATCGATTATCACCATTCCGTCAGAGGATTGTGCTTTTTCGCCGCCGTTGCAAGCCGAAAATGCCATTGCTGCTGAGATTGCGGCTGTAAATAATAATGTGTGTCTCATAATTACATATTTTTAGATTTAGTTACGAATTATCGACCACAAAAATAGAAAAATATTACACCCATATATCATAACGTAGCTTCCCAACTGTAAAATTTTTTTACACCACTGTAAAAAAATTTTACACTTTTGTCCTATGCTCTATTGCTAACTTGCTTATTTATAACAAAAAAACATTTTGGCATATATGATGTGTGTTTTATGCAATTACATTTAATAAAGAATAAATAAAATGAATATCAGAAACGAACAACCTAACGATTACCGCGAGGTAGAAAACCTTACCCGCGAGGCATTTTGGGACGTATATCGTCCCGGCTGCACCGAACATTTTGTACTGCACAAATATAGAAACAATCCCGACTTTATTCCCGAACTCGATTTTGTAATGGAGGAGGATGGCAAAATTATCGGACACATTATGTTTTCTAAGGCAGAACTTGTAAAAGACGACGGCACTAAGATTCCGAGTTGGACTTTTGGACCTATCAGTATTCTCCCCGACTATAAACGCAAAGGTTATGGGTTAAAGTTATTGAATTTTGCGCTCGAAAAGGCAAAGGCAATGGGCGTTGCGTTTCTCTGTATGGAGGGAAATATCGAGTTTTACAAACACGCCGGTTTCGACCTTGCCTGCAAACTAAAAATTCATTACCACGCCGAACCCAAAGATAGCGACGTGCCGTATTTTCTTGCTCAGGAACTTATTTCCGAATTTTTAAATGGAATAGAAGCAACATATTGTCCGCCAAAAGGTTACTTTGTTGCCGACGAGTTTCCCGAAGAGTTTGCAGCATACGAGGCAACATTCCCACCGAAGGAGAAAAAAGTTTTGCCCGGACAATTACAGTAAATAATTTAATCAAAACAATATGAACACCACAGCACTCGTAGTAATAGACCTACAAAACGATATATCAAAGCATTACAAAGATATAATCAACAATGTAAACGCCGCAATTGATTGGGCGAAAAATAAAGGTATGCACATTGTGTATATCAAACATCACAACACTATGCCCTTAGTGAGAACCTTTAAAGCCGGAACTAAAGGCGCGGAACTTGTTCCCGAAATGAATATTGTTTCAGATAATATTTTTGTAAAAACTCGTGCAAATGCCCTTACAAGCAACGAGTTCGCCGATTTTATCAAAACCAACAACATAACAGATTTTTATATTGCAGGTGCTGATGCCACCGCTTGTGTAAAATCTACCTGTTTTAATATGAGGAAAACAGGCTATAAAGTTACTGTAATATCCAATTGCATAACGAGTTACAACCTTAACAAAATAGACGAAATGCTTAATTATTATCAAAGCAAAGGTTGCGAAATAATCAGTTTAGATGAATTAATTAAATAGTTTTTCTATGAAATCATACAAGTACATCAAAAGTAATGCCTTTACAGCAGGAGAGTCGCTTGGAAATCCTGCTGCTTGCGTTTTTACCAACGGAAACACTCTCACTCCCGACCAAATGCAGGCTGTGGCAAAAGAGCATAAGGGTTTTGTAATGGAAATGGTTTTTGTTGATAATTCTTCGGTTGCCGACTGCAAACTTACCTATTATTCGTCGGAATGTGAGGTAGATTTTTGCGGTCACGGAACTATTGCCACTATGTATTCTATGGTAAAAGACAACCCCGAATTGCGTGCAAAACCTGTTATCAAAGCCGAAACCAACCGTAAAGGAATCATAGAAGTTTTTAACGCTATCGACACCGACGATTCTGTTTATATTACGGCTCCCGACCCGATAGAAATTTCTATGAATATTACCAACGAAAATATCGAAAAAGCATTGAATTTGCCCGCTGGTGCTATATCAAAAAAACTGCCCGTTCGCATTATTGATGCTGGTTTGCGAACTCTCATAGTGCCAATTGAAGATTTTGAAACCGAAATTTCTGTTTTCCCTGACGAAATGTCTCTTAAAGAGTTCAGTTTTAAAAATGGCTACGATATAACACTCTGTTTTTCAATGAATACAGCATCGCCTGACAGCTTTGCCCACACTCGTGTTTTTGCTCCTAAATTCGGATACTTAGAAGACCCCGCAACAGGGTCGGGCAACAGTGCTTTTGCAAATTATCTTTTGAGTGAAAAACTTTGGGACGGACACCCAATCACCATCGAACAAGGTGGCAACGACCGTATTTTCAACGCTGTAAAACTCAAATACGTAGACAACAAAGTCCTTTTCGGCGGAAAATCTACTGTAAGAATTGTTGGAGATTATTTGATTTGAATTAAAAATGAAAATTTCACAAGCAAAAATCACTGATTATGATTACATTCTCGCATTTTACGATGATGTAATTGCCCATACCCCAAATATGCCTCTTTATGCACGATGGAAAAAGAATCAACATCCTACTCCACAGGGTATTAAAGCATATATTGAAGAAGGTTCGATGTATATATATTGCGAAAATGGTAAAATCATTGGCGCAATGGCTGTAACTATGTATCAAGGCGATGATTATCACGCAATTGAGTGGACACAACAGTTAAACGACAACGAAGTTGCTGTAATTCATATTCTTGCGGTAAGTCCTGATTTTCAGGGTAAAGGCATTGGCACAATGATGATTCGCGAAAGTATAGAACTTGCCAAGCAAAATGGTAAAAAATCTGTTCGCCTTGATGCCCTTGCATCCAACACTCCTGCCCACAAAATTTATGAAGCACTTGGTTTTCAATATCGTGGCAAACAACATCTTTATGCCGAAAATACGGGTTGGACAGATTTTTTCTTCTTTGAATTGAAGGATTAACCTATGTCCGAGCCTTGGGAATTGTTATGTTCAACCTCCCAATCAAACGAAAACGAGACACAGTTGGAGAGTGGAATGAGGGGATTATCACGATTAAAGGGGTTATCAGTATATTCCAAATTGGAATGGACTATATTGAATTAGTTTGGCTATCGCAACATTCAACTACCGAGATTTTCTCGGTAGTTAGTTTTGAGGGTGCAAGAAAAGTTAGGCGCAATGTAACGCATTACAACTTGGATGCAATTCTTTCAGCCGGATACAGAGTAAGTTTGCGCAATGCCACTCTGTTTCGTCGTTGGGCTACCGCAGTACTCAAAGTCATTGAATCCACTCTCGCGAGTAAACACTGATTAATCACCCATTTGCATAACTGTGCATTCCGCCGAGGAAATAATTTACGCCAAAATAGGTCATCAAAACCGTGAGAAATGCAAGAACGAAGAATAGATGCAGTCGACGACTGTTTTGCAGAAATTTTAGCGAAAAGCGGTGAAACCCAACGGCATAAACCATAAAGGTAATCAATGCCCAAGTCTCTTTCGGGTCCCAACTCCAATATCGTCCCCACGAAATATTTGCCCAAACTGCACCCAAGAAAATGCCTATACCTAACAGGATTTCAGCGGGATAGAGCATTATGCGGCTGAGGACGGTGAGTTGAGTGAGTTTTTCATCGTCTTTGATGAAAAACGAAAAAATTCCATTGAAAAACGTGAACGCCAACAGCGCGTATGCAATCATAATTGTGGAAACGTGCGCACTCAAAATCGGCGAATTTAATACAGGCATCAATTGCGTAATCTGCGGATTTCGCTGACCAAGCCACGCCACCAAAAGTGTGAAGCCCGAAATCAAAAATCCGAAGGGCGTGAGTATCTTGATTTTGTTGCCAAAAATCAATGCTAATATCATAATTATTAGCGACATAAATAGCATAGTCTCGTAGCCGTTGCCCATTGGAACTCGCCCCGAAATATACCACCGCAAAATGTATCCGCAGAGGTCAAA
This sequence comes from Bacteroidales bacterium, assembly GCA_017394445.1. Classification (GTDB taxonomy): domain Bacteria; phylum Bacteroidota; class Bacteroidia; order Bacteroidales; family UBA3824; genus UBA3824. The sequence goes on from JAFPYT010000265.1 coordinate 5,100, forward strand.
AATCAATGAAATAACCAACAAAATTCTTAACGTTTTGAACACTTTTATTGGAAATTTTTTGGCAACAATCATTATCAAAAATGCCAAAAATCCAATGGTAAGATTTGCCATAAAAAGGATTTTGGCAAAGTTGATTTTATTGTAAAAAATTTCGGCGTTAATTTTTGATTCTGAGATTTTTACGTCGGTTTCTTGGAACAATTTTCCGCTTGTAAGCATAAAAATCAAGCCGATTTTTTCGTCGGTTTCGCGCACGGCTTTTGTAACTTCTACTGTATTGAGGCGGTAATTTTCGTTTTCATCAAAAAAGTCGGCAAACGATGCATATTTTTCCACGCCAAGTTGACGTTGCAAATCGGCATCTTTTATCAAAATCATCTTTTCATCTTTCCAAACTTCGGGGCGGTAAATCCATCCACAAACCACCTGTTCGGCAGTGAGATTGTAATAACTTGGTTTGCCGTAAATCTTTGATACAAAATCTCTTGCCATTGTGTTGAACGGTGCGATACGTCCGTTATAAACAATCTGTTTTGTTGATATTTTGTCGGATTCTTCAAACGAAATTGTTGGAATTTTTTTTGTCTGCGAATTGGCATTTATGCTTAAACAAATTAACGCCACAAACAATCCGCCTTTTTTGAGTGCAGGATGTTTCAAAAGATTCAGAAAATCAGCACGCTTTGAAAACAGCATCCACAATCCTGATAATGCAAAAAGTACATAACCAAAGTATGTAAGCGGCGTGCCATAAGGGTCGTAATTTACTGATAGAATGGTGCCTTGATAATCCTCGTCGAAACTTGTTTGATAAAACCGATAGCCGTTTTTCTTGATAATATTGTTCATAGAAATAACGGATTTTTCATTGTTGTTTATCGTGATATAGCTCTCAAAATCTTGCGGCATTGTAGTTCCCTGATAATTTTTGATGAGAAAACTATCCAATTTCATCTCAAAACCGAGGTTTTCTTTCCACATATTTTCTTTCAGCACAAAATAATCCGCACTTTCATTTTCGCGAAGATGCAACATTCCCTCCTTGCTTGTAAGGTGAGTTAATAATGCACCCAACAATATGATTACCAATGAGATATGAAATAGAAGTACTGGCAGTTTTTTATAAAGTTTTTTGATGAAAACCACCAACGACACAGCCGCCAGAACTGCCCACAATCCACAAAACCACGCGGTGGAATAAAAATTCTTATCAGCAAAACTCTGCTCAAAAAAAGTTGCCACCGCCATTGCGATAAGGATGGCTATGAATGTCGACAATATTGTGATTTTTAAAATGTTACGCATTTAATATAAATGTTATCGTTTTGCAATAGCCATACACTCCATCTCTATAAGCCATCCCGGACGGCAGACTGGTGCAAGGGTTATTACAAAGGGTACTTCGCCAAATGTTGCTTCAAAAATTGTCTTAACCACTTTGTAATCAGCCGTATCGCGAAGATAACAAACTATGTGCGCAATATCCTCAAACGATGCTCCACCTTCGTTGAGCAATGCTTTTACATTCTCTATCATTCTGAGGGTCTGCGCTTTGATGTCGCCAGGTGCAACTATTGCGCCTTTGTTGTCGATAGATGCTGTGCCTGAGATTATTACAAGACGACGGTCGGCAAAATCTACGGCAGTGCCACGCTCAAAGGTAACTCCATAGTCGGAAGTGCGGTTGAGATGGTCGGCAGCGTAGAGAAATTTAATTTGGTTTTGCTTTATTCCTCCAACACAATAAGCGTCCATTACTGAGGTAACATTTTTATCGGCATAGCGACCGCAAATGCCTGTGCTACTGATGTAATGAGTGTCAACTGTTAGATTATTTTCATTGAAATTATCACGACGGGCTCTCACCACTCCGTCATAGTTTACGTCGATGTTTTGAACATAAAACCACGTGCGTATGCAGTTGTCTGCTATATTCAAGTTGTTGGTTTTTAGCATATTTTCGAGATATTCCAACTGACGTTTGGTTTCATCGTAGGTGTTGGCAATTGGATTAACCACATTGGCAGTAAAATAATGCGAGAGTCCATCTTTCGAAAACTTCACAGTATAATCATCAATACGCTCTATTTCAACTTCTTGGCGGAGATACGCGAGGACGGCGATTTTTGCACCATTCAAAGGGGGTTGTTGAATGTAGGCAACGGCGGCATTGCCCGAAATTTTGCGTATTTCGTTAACAGCCGTTTCTGCCTGATTGGTAGCGTCTGAGAGCAAAAGACGCATAAAAACAGGCACATAGCCATTGTGTTTCATAAGTATTGCTACAATTTCTGTGCTCACCGACCGCAATTGCTCGGCAAAAGTTAGCGATGCATCATTTACTGTTACAATGGCGTGAATTTCGCCGTTAAATTCAGAGGTTTTTGCTACTGTGTGTTCGGTTATATATTGTTTAAATTTCATTCTTTTATTATTATCGCAGTAAAAATTCATTAAAGTTTAACACTCGAAATATCCACTAACCCATTGACAATGGCATATATAGTTAAGCCGGCGGGCGAATGGATTTGGAGTTTTCGGGCAATGTTGCGGCGGTGAGTTATTACAGTGTGAACCGAAATGTTGAGTTTGTCGGCAATTTCCTTATTTTGAAGACCTTGCACTACGCCGATGATTACATCCTTTTCGCGGTCGGAAAGTGCCTCGCCGTTCTCCTGATTTCCATTGAAAACCATCGACGAGATGTTTTTAGAGGTGTCTTTTTGTTCTGTTAGCCGTTCTAAACGCTTGATGGCAGGTGTAAAAATGTGATCCTCCACGTCGGCGTGATGCCGCAGCCATTCCTCGTTGTTAAAAATATCGTAAAGCGTTGCCGTAAGTTGGTGGTTGTGATGAGCGTCCGACGGCAAATACTTGATTATCATTAGTTTTAACTCGCGGAGTTTTTGGTCTGTCTGTTCGTGGTGCTTCGAGAATGTTTCGATGTTGTAATTTGGCAGCGGATTGCCCTCCAAAAGCGATTCTACGTATGGGAAAAGCGTTTTTTCCTCGTATTTCATATGGCGGCGGATTTCCTGAGCGTATTCGTCGTAAATTTTCATAATCAATTTGCCGAGCGGGTCGCCGTCGCTGATGCTTTCTTTTAGTTCGCGGTGGATAAAAGGCAACTGAAAATCAAGGTAATACGTATGGCTTGCCTTTAAATAATGCAGCAGCGTAGACACGCTGATTTTATCATCGTTTTCAAAATTAGCCGAATTGTTGATAGTGTAATTTACCACGGCAAGAAAAGTGTAGGTGTCTACGCCATTGAGTTTGCAAGTCTCGCTCACAGTCTTGTCGCCGAAGCCGAGGTTTATTCCAAAAGAACCCAACGCCTGCAATACGCTGTAATTATCTTTGATGAGCGTTACCATCTTGTCGCCGGATTCGTACATCTTTAAGTTTTTCATTGATTTGCGCCTTTTTTTATCACGGTGCAAAGTTAGCATTTTGATACGAAACCAACAAGTGAACGCGGAAAATACCTAAAATTAGGTATACTCGATAGGTTGCAACCATCAAAAATGGGGATAAAAAACAACGTTTTTTTATTCCTCCCCCACGCCGCTCAATATCCAATTGTCAATCAAAATCCGGTCTTGTTCGAGGTCTAATTTGTCGGAGTGGTTGTGTTTCACTTCGGGGAACTCGCCTTTGAGGATTTTGTGGAGGACGCTGTTGGCGGTGTCGCCAGGGGTAACGAGGTTGAGGTCGGCGCGTTTGGCTGATTTTGCGTTTACCAATGCGGCGTAACTTTTGCCTTCGGTGAGAAAAAGTCCTGCGGCAGCGTGTTCGCCAAGTCCGTGGCAGTTGGCGCACGAATTGTTGAAATATTCATTTTGAATGTAGTTAAACATTCCAGCGTTGATGGTGCCCGCATCGATTTTCAATGTGTCGCGAGAGCTTTTGTCGTCGTTGGTGAGTTCTTTTTGCCAAAGTGTTACCACACGCTGACGGATTCGGTTCAAAACAGTGATTTCCAAATAGTTGACACTCTGAGGAATGCCGCCAAGAGTGATGTGCGTAGAGCCGTTGCCGTTGTTGATAATCTGTTTTGAAATTTCGGAATATTCTGCGGCGGCGGTTTTGTCGTTTTGAGGCAATGAAAATCCCGAAAGCGTAACGCTGTAACCGTCGGGCCAAGAGTCTAAGCCGCTGATAGTTGCATCAACCGAAACCTTGATTCCTTCTTGCTGAAAAGTGTAATTTTCAACAATGTCGCCATCGTCGCAGGCGGCTAAC
>JAFPYT010000024.1 GCA_017394445.1 Bacteroidales bacterium
ATGGCGGAAAAGGCTTTCTCAAGAAATTCTACCAAGGAATGAAAGGTTTCATGATAGGAATGGCCGTTTGTGCAGTATTAGGAATATCAATTTAATATTTAATAAAATGGAATACACAATTAACACATTGCAGCTTACGGAGCTGACAGAAACTGAAATGTTGATAATCGATGGTGGAGGTAAGTTTTGGAAAAAGGTAGGGAATTTTTTTAAAAAACCATTCACCATAGGATTCGTAGTTGGTGTTGGGGTTTGGGTTTTAGCTGCCTAAACAACCACAGCAAAAGTAAATAACATACACCACCGAGAAGAAGAAATATCTCTTAGTGGTGTACTATTATCATAATTATGGACTTATTATACGAAATTATCGCATTCACCATATTTTTTTCCGTTCATCCCATTGGTATGGAAAAATATAAATACCAAAACATAAAGGTGCATTACCACCAAGAAGCAATTCCGAACGACACTATATTATACACATTTCTTAATAAGGCAGAAAATATGATTATAAGCAACGGTTTTACGATGCCCAAAAGAAAACAAGTAGTCTATTTCTGCAATAGTAAAATTGAATTCAAAATTAAGTCTATAACTTTCAGAAATATTGTAAAAGGTAAAAACTTTATATATCTGCGAAGAATGTATCTTAGAGAGGCAGACATAGAAAAAGACGAGCTATTATCATCAAATCCTACCGTGTTTAATAATAGACAATACAGCGGAGTGATAGCTCATGAAATTATGCATTCTCATCAAAAAGAAAAACTTAATTATTTCAAGTTTGTATTATCCCCAAAATGGAAAAAAGAGGGTGAGGCAGAATACGTTACAGGTATTGCATCGCAAAAAACCGAAATTGCAATGCCTTTATTTTTAAATTGCGAAAATTATAACGATACTCTTCAATGCCGTAAATATCATTGGAAAAGAACGTCTCCTTATTGGAAAGGTCGCCTGCGTACCGACTACCTTTTCAACTACAAACACATTTCCGAAGACGAATTTTGGAAAACTCATTATAAAAAAGAAGAATTAGACGCAGAAATTAGGGCGGCAATCAAACGAGGTGATTATATTTTTGATAACTTTGTATTGCAAGATACATTAACTAATGAATAAGGCAATACCTATATTATTATCAATTACTTTTATAGTGCATAGCGCTAAAAGTCAATCATTTACCCTAAATGATTGTCTCGACACCGCCATAGCACACAGCCCCGCTCTTACCGCTGAGGAATTAAACATCGAATCGGCAGAGGTGAATCTAAAAGCCGAGCGGCATACCTATTTGCCTACCGCTGTGGCAACCATAAACAACGGATTATCAGCTGGTTTTCAACAAACTTTCAACGAAACAATGTCGGGCGAATATAGTAGCGTTAAAAGTTATACCAACAGCGCAACGGTTGATGTAAGCGTTACTCTATGGAATGCCGGAGCAAGGCGAACACTTATTAAACATCGTCAATTGCTGAAAAATGCCGCCGAAAAGCAACGTCAATATCGCGAAATTGAGGTTAAAACCAATGTGATAGAAAAATTCTTTAACCTCGCTATGGCGCAAAAACGTCTTGAAATTGCCGTGGAAAACTGCGCTATGCAAGATTCTAATGTGATAACTGCCCAAAAACTCTATAACCTCGGTCACCGCTCGCAACGTGATGTAATGGATGCCAAAACCAACCTTGCACAAGATGTTATGGAGCGCAAAAAGGAGCAAGACAATGTGGTAATCAGCGAGATGCAACTGCGCATTGCCATCAATCACGCAGATTCTATTGCAATAGATGTACAAGATATTGAAACCGAACAAATTATACCGCCGTTTGAGGATTTTTACAACAAGGCTTTGGAGATTAATCCCGAAATTGCGGCTTACAAAACTCAAATTGAGGCTGCCGAATTGGAAAAAGAATATTACAAACGCCTGCAATATCCATCGTTAACGCTTAATTATGAGGCTGGTACGCAGGGGCAAAAATTCTTTCATGAAGAAAACAAGGATTTTGGCAAACAATGGAAAGATAATGCATACCAAACTATATATCTTTCGCTCAAAGTGCCTATTTTCAGTCAGTTAAGTAACAAAGACAATATAGCCAAAAGCGAAATAGAAATCCGTCGCCATCGCAACGACCTCGACCAAATACTTCTCGACCTTGGCGGCGAACTTCGCAATGTTTGGCTTGGCGTAGAGCAAAGTCGCTCCACCGCCGATTTGGCAGCGCAAACCGCCGAACTTGCCCGTCAGCAGTACGAATTTGCACAAAAAGATTTCAAACTTGGAAATATTGCCAGCTATGAGTTATACGTTTATAAAAACAAATTCGTATCTTCGCAGTTGCAAGCCGTGAATGCCGAATACGAATTTCTGTTCCGTCTTGCAGTATTAAAACTTTTTACCGAACTATAATGCAATTGCCATCCGACATAGAAAACACTATCGACGTGCTAAACTCGCGTTATCGTCAGCGTACCAATTGGATATACATTCTGTTGGTGTCGGCGGTGATTATCACGGTGATACTTTTGCCAATCATAAAGGTAGATGTGTCGAGCCAAAGCCGTGGCATTATCCGTTCCAAAAACGACAACCTCAAAATTGTGCCGATAGTCAGCGGACGTGTCAAAAGCGTAAACATCACTAACAATATGCCCGTAACCATCGGCGACACACTTTTAATAATAGAATCGGATAACATCAAGGTGCAACTCGAAGCGCAAAAGAATTTAAAATCAGACCTTTCGGACCGCATTGCCGATTTAAAGTCGCTAACCTCGGGAGCAAACAATCCGATACTCCGCACACCGCTCTATATTCAAGAACTTGCTGATTATAAAGAACGTACCAAAGGCGAAAGAGCCAAGGCGGAGCAAGCCGAGCGCGACTATCAGCGGTTAAAAGAGTCGTACAACAGCGGACTTGCCTCCAAAGCCGACTACGAACAGGCAGAAGACCGCTGGCGCAATGCCAAAAACACTCTTGAAACAGCATCGCAGCAGCAGTTGGCTACGTGGCAAAACACCAAGAAACAACTTGAACAGCAACTTATTACCTGCAACGGCGAAATCAACCGCATAGAATCAGAACTTAGCAACTACATTGTTACCGCACCAGCATCTGGCACTCTTATTACCCAAACGCAAATACAACCAAACTCGTATATCTATACAGGTCAGGAACTTGCATCAATATCTCCCGACGAGAGTCTGATAGCCGAATGTTACGTTTCGCCTGCTGACATTGGATTTTTAGCAAAAGATCAAGAGGTGAAACTATCGTACGATGCGTTCGACTATAATCAGTGGGGTCTCGGACTTGCCGCTGTTGAGGACATCGACAAAAACATCAGTATCGAAAGCACTTCGTCGTATTTTGTGGTGCGCTGCCGTCTCAAAGGCAACACGCTCAGCCTCAAAAACGGCTACACAGTAGAAATCAAAAAGGGCATGACCCTTACGGCGCGTTTCCTCATTACCCGACGCACATTGTGGCAATTGCTGTTCGACAAGGCCGATAAATGGTTTAATCCCAAACAAATACCGCAACAAAGATGAACACAAACGTACTTCAACACGATATTTACGACTGTGGGGCGGCTTGCCTAAAATCGGTAGCGGCGCATTACAAACTAGATTTGTCGATAGCCCGTCTCCGTCAGTATGCCTGCACCGATAAAAGCGGCACAAATGTTTTGGGAATGATAAAAGCGGCTTCGAAAATCGGATTCACCGCCAAGGGCGTAAAAGGCACAAAAGCCGCACTGCCAAACTTGCCGTTTCCTACTATAGCACACATTGTTAGGCAAATAGATGATGCCGTGCTATATCATTACGTGGTGATATACGGCTATAACAAAGGCTTTGTAAAAATAATGGACCCCGCCATCGGACGTACCGAAAATGTCAAAGAAGAGGATTTCTTAAAAGAGTGGTCGGGCGTGCTGATACTTTTGCGACCGTCGGAAAATTTTGAGACCGGCAAAAAACGTGTTTCGGTGCTAAACCATTTCAAAAATTTAATAATTCCACATCGTAAAGTGTTGATACAAGCCATTATAGGTGCAGTTTGCTTTACAGCGCTCGGTCTTTCGATGTCGATTTATATCGAAAAAATCACCGACTATGTGCTTGTGGGCGGCAATACAAACCTACTCAACCTATTGGGTCTCATAATGTTAGTGCTGCTGATTTTGCAGTTTTCAATAGGCATTTTTCAAAATATGATGGCACTGCGCACAGGTCAAATGATGGACGCTCAACTTATAATGGGCTATTACAAACATCTTTTGCAGTTGCCACAACAGTTTTTTGACACTATGCAAGTGGGCGAAATTATATCGAGGGTCAACGATGCGTTCAATATCAGATATTTTATCAACTCAACGGCTATCAGAATAATAGTCAACGGGTTAATAGTGGTGCTGTCGTTTAGTATGATGTTTTTTTACCATTGGCAGCTTGCGTTTATTATGCTTGCGGTAATTCCTTTATACTTAATAATTTACATAATCACCGACAAGGTGAATAAACGAGTGGAACGCAAGGTAATGGAAGACGCCGCATCGCTTGAAGATCAATTAGTAGAATCGCTCAACGCCATTAGAACCATAAAACAATATGGTATAGAGGATTACACCAACAACAAAACCGAAAACCGCTTTGTTAAATTAACTTACACCACCTACAACTCGTCAAAAAATGTGATTTTCTCGGCAAATGCTTCGGAATTTGTTTCTCGACTTTTTACAATAATTCTCTTATGGACAGGTAGTTATTTTGTACTTGGCGGTGACATAACAGCAGGCGAATTGATGTCGTTTTATGCCCTCGCGGGATATTTTACAGGTCCAGTGTCAGAATTGATTAGTTCAAACAAATCGTTTCGCGAGGCTGAAATTGCTGCCGACCGTCTGTTTGATATCATTGACCTTGAACGTGAGGAACTTACCGACAAAATCCCGCTCACTCGCGAAAACATTGGCGACATAGTTTTCTCTGATGTAACATTCAGCTACGGCACGCGCAAAAAGATTTTTGAAAAACTCAACCTTCGTATCCAAAAGGGCACTACCACTGCCATCGTGGGCGAAAGTGGCTGCGGCAAAACCACCATCGCCAACCTCATTCAAAACCTCTATCCACTCAACGAAGGTGCTATCTTTATCGGCGACCTCAAACTCAGCCACCTATCCAACGCCAGCATACGCAGTCTTATCTCCACTGTGCCACAGCAGATTACATTATTCTCGGGAACAATACTATCGAACATCGCCTTAGGCGAATACGAACCCGACATACCCAAAGTGCAAAACATATTGAAAATGCTCGGACTCAACGACTTTGTGGAATCGCTTCCCGAAGGCTTGGAGACCCTCGTTGGCGAAAACGGCTCAAAACTATCAGGCGGCGAAAAACAGCGTCTTGCCATTGCCCGAGCCATCTACAAAGACCCTGAGATATACATTTTTGACGAGGCATCGTCGGCACTCGACTCTATTGCCGAAAAATACGTTCTCAATGCCGTGCAGACCCTCCGTGCCAAAGGCAAAACCATCATCACCATAGCCCACCGCCTCAGCACCATCAAAAAATCAGACACCATTATAGTAATGTCGAAAGGCAAGATAATGGAACAAGGTGATTTTCAGACACTAATCAACAACAAAGGCGAGTTTTATAAGTTGTGGGAAAATCAGGTATTGTAAAACTTTTTTCCCCTTTCTTATAGTTATTCTCCAAAAAAAATTATACCTTTGCCTTTTACAAAAACGATTTTAAACACATAATATAATGTACAGGACACACGATTGCGGACAATTACGCATCTCAGACGTTAATAAAAATGTTACCCTCAGCGGATGGGTGCAGAGGGTTAGAAATCTTGGAGGTATGACTTTTGTTGACCTCCGCGACAGATATGGAATTACTCAGTTGGTTTTCAATATGGAGACCAATGCCGAACTTTGCGAACGCGCAAGAAAACTCGGCCGCGAATTTGTTATCCAAGCTATCGGAACAGTTACCGAGCGCACCAGCAAAAATAAAGACCTCCCCACAGGCGATATTGAAATTACTGTAAACCAATTAAATATACTCAACAAGTCGGATGTTCCGCCGTTTACTATCGAAGACAACACCGACGGCGGCGAAGACCTTTTGATGAAATACCGCTACTTAGACATCCGCCGCAAACCTATTATACAAGGCTTGCTGATGCGCCACAAAATGAGTCTCGAAGTACGTAAATATCTTGATGCACAAGGCTTTATGGAAGTGGAGACTCCTATGCTCATCAATTCAAGTCCCGAAGGCGCAAGAGACTATGTAGTGCCTTCACGACTTCATCACGGCGAATTTTACGCATTGCCCCAAAGCCCTCAGCAGTACAAGCAGTTGCTGATGGTGGCAGGCGTTGACAAATATTACCAACTTGCAAAATGTTTCCGCGACGAAGACCTCCGCGCCGACCGTCAGCCCGAATTTACTCAAATCGACTGCGAAATGAGTTTTGTAGAGCAAGAAGACATCTTGCAGATATTTGAAGGCATGGCAAAACACCTTTTTAAAGAGGTGAAAGGCATTGATATGAACTACAAATTTCCCCGAATCGTTTGGCAAGACGCTATGGAACAGTACGGTAGCGACAAACCCGACATCCGTTTTGGAATGAAAATCCACGATGTTACCGCCGAGGTTAAAGGTCATGGTTTCAAAGTTTTTGACGATGCCGAATATGTATGCGCCATTGCAGTTGGCGGATGTGCCAACTATTCGCGCAAACAAACCGACGAACTCACCGAATGGGTAAAACGTCCTCAGGTTGGTGCCAAAGGTCTTGTTTTCATCAAATACAACGAAGACGGCACAGTAAAATCATCGGTTGATAAATTTTACACTCCCGAGCAACTCACCGAGATTGCCAAAAAAGCCGGAGCTGGCACAGGCGACCTCGTACTTATACTCTGCGGCAAAAAGATGCCTATTCTCAACGCAATGGGAACTCTCCGCATCGAGATGGGCAACCGTCTCGGACTCAGAGACAAAAACACATTTGCGCCGCTTTGGGTTATCGACTTCCCGCTATTTGAGTGGGACGACGAAACACAGCGTTTTTATGCAATGCACCACCCCTTCACCTCGCCCAAAAAAGAAGACATTCCACTTTTGGATACCGATCCGGGCAAGGTTCGCGCCAATGCTTACGACCTCGTTATCAATGGCACTGAGGTTGGCGGCGGCTCTATCCGTATACACGACTCGCAGTTGCAGGTTAAAATGTTCAACCTTCTCGGATTTACCGAAGAACGCGCACAAAGCAACTTTGGCTGCTTGATTAATGCGTTTAAGTTCGGTGCACCTCCTCACGGTGGTCTCGCATTCGGATTAGACCGTTGGGTAGCAATTATGTACGGCTGCGATTCTATCAAAGACGTTATCGCCTTCCCCAAAAATAATGCTGCACGCGACATTATGATGGGCGCTCCTTCGCTGATTTCGCAAGAGCAGTTAGACGAACTTTCACTTGCTATAACACCAGAAAAATAATGGCAGCTATATCACCAAAAATGAGAAACCTTCTTGCGCCAATGGCACAGGCCTGCAAAAACATTATTGCAGTGTCTGCGCCCATTGCCGACGCAACAGAATTTGAAAATCAAGATACTATTGTAGACAATATCTACATGAATCTTGTGATTATCAGCGAAAACTACGCTAAAACCGATGATGATGTAAAACAGGCTTTAACCAATTGGTCTGAAATAAAATCATACACCGAAAAGGTAATCCCCGATTGCAAAAATGCCGATTGCCGCGTTTGGTTTTACATTTCTCATTCGCTGATTCCCACACTAAAAGATAAAATTGACGAACTTTTGTCATAATCAAAACAACAATGCAGATAGAGGTTTTCAGATTCAACGACATTGCAGTTAACACATACATACTGTCTGACAACGGCAAATGCGCTATTGTAGACCCTGGTTGCCATACCGAAAAAGAGCAGCAGACTCTCTGCAATCATATCGACTCAAAAGGTTACCAGCCGCAATTTATTATCAACACGCACTGCCACTGCGACCATATTGTTGGTGCGCAGTTTGTTAAAGAGCATTACAACATTCCGTTTATTGCAAATCCTGCCGATCAATATTGGCTCGACCATGCCGCTGAAACGGGAAACCATTGGGGATGGTACGACGTGGTAGCACCCGTAATCGACAAACCTTCTAACGATGGCGACACTTTTAAATTGGGTAACGCCGAACTCAAAGTGATGCACACGCCAGGACATTCGCGCGGTCAGCAAGCTATTTATTCCGAAAAAGATAAATTTGTGATAGTTGGCGACTCCATTTTCAAGGGCACAATTGGACGCACCGACCTTGCCGACGGAAATCTCGACGACCTAATGGACAGCATCAAAAACAAGATAATCCCCCTTGGTGGCGACTATACCATTTTCCCCGGACATGGGCCTATTACCAAAATAAGCATTGAGGTAAGAGAGAATCCTTTTTTAAGTTTCTTTGGAGAGGATTTGGTGATGGATAATATGTAATACCCTACTCACCATAAATCAATGTTATATTTCCTTCGCTGGAGTAATACTCCCCGTTTACGAATGTGTAGGCGGCTTTGTAGACGTATACTCCGGCTGAGAGTTTGCCTCCGTTGTAATAGCCGTTCCAGCCAAACGAAGGATTGTTGCTCGAAAATACCTCCTTGCCAGCCTTGCTGTATATTCTAAGGCTGTAACGGTCAATCATATTAATGTCGCCTTTGGGCAAAAATGGAGCAAATTTTGGCTGTCCTCCGCCAAAGCCGTCGGTAGCACCAGATACTGAGGCGTATAATGCATTGGGGAACGATATAGAGTACTCAGGCACAGTAACTTCGATAGATTCGTTGATAGTGTCGGCACAAAACTGATTGCTAACAATTAGGCTGAGAGTAAAGTTACCAGCACTTTTGTAAGTATGTGCAGCCTTGGTAGATACGCTTGAAGCTTCGTCGCCAAAAAGCCATTTTATGTGCGAAGCGTCTTGCACATTGCGAGCCTCCACAATCATAGGTGAATTTACACGCGCCTTGGTGTGGGCAATATCCGCCTTGGGCATAGGATTGATGGTTACAGTTTGAGCCGAAACCTTTGATTTTGTGCCTTTTACAGTTTTTAGAGTAACGTAATAAGTACCTGCTGCGCGGTATGAGGCAGTGGCATTGTAATCGTAAGATGTAGAACCGTTGCCAAAGTTCCAAACACAATAGTCAACGTTTTTAGAACGATTTACAAACCTTACAGTGCTTGGCGAACAAGCGTCAGGGATTTCAGCAACAAAATCGGCAGAAAAATCCACATCCACCTTGGGTTCGGAATTATCTTCCACCAACTGAGATTCGTCGATATATTGGATATTTACCTCTGTATCGTAGCAAGTTTCAGTAGTCGGCTGTGCAAAATTATTATTGTCAATTACCTGAATTCTATTATTGTCGGAAGCCAACGACGAACCATTACCACGCTGAACGGGTATATCCTTGATAATCACCTTTCGTTGCGATGCCGAAATGGTGTTAGCACTCTCTTCAATGCTGCTGATAGTGATAGGCTCAGTATTGCGGTCGGCAGTGCCAAAATACAATGCCGTTGACAGCACAGCAATTGCGGCTACGGTATAATATATGTTCAATCGTTTGGGATAGAACTTAAAAAAACTTTTGAACGCCACCTCGCGACTGATATTGCTCCATGCATCTTCGGGCGGGGCTGATTCAAAGTTTTCAAATGCGTTTTTAAATAAATCTTCGGGACTATTCATCTCTGCCTCCCATTTTTTGTAGTTTGTTTAGCTCTTTAATTATAAATTTCCGCGCTCTCAAAAACTGAGTTTTGCTTGTATTGATGTCAATACCAAGCATTTCGGCTATCTCCCTGTGTTTTAGACCTTCCACAGCAAAGAGGTTAAACACCATCTTGTATCCCTGCGGCAGGCGGTTGATAACACCGAGAAGTTCTTCGCGGGTAAAATCCGCACGGTCGAAACTTTCGTCTTCGGCGGGTATGTCGTACATCTCGTCCACGTCGTAGTTGTGACGGTGACGGAGATTTTTGTGATAATTGGTTATGGCTGTGTTGATAACAATACGTTTCATCCAACCTTCAAAAGAGCCTTGTGCGGAATAATCTTTAACGTTGAGAAAAATTTTCACAAACGCTTCTTGCAGAATATCCTGAGCAGCGGGGCGGTCGGGGGCATAACGCAGACAAATGCCCATTAAAACAGCGGCGTACTTTTTGTAAAGTTCCTTCTGCGCTGCGGGCTCGCCTTGTATGCATCTTCGTATAAGTAGTTCATCAACCATAACGTTGTCTTAGTTTAAGACTACAAAATTAATGAATTGGTTGCAGAGGTGGAGATTTTTATTTAAAAAAAACGCGCACCATCGCGCACAAAACCCCGGACACCAGCACCGCACAAGGCGGCGACGGTGTCCGGGGCTACAGAGATACCGTCTTCCAGACGGGTTATAGGGATACCTTAAATGATTGGTTGTTGATGATTACAACGTAGATACCTGAAGTGTTGATGTTGATTTGTTCAAGAGATGAAGTTGTTGATGATGTTGCTATTGTGCGGCCTTGGAGGTCGATGATTTTGTATTGGCTGTCGGGGATGGAGGCGATGTAGATTGTGTGGGCATAGCTCCATACTTTTACGTTGCTGCCGTTGTTATCAACTGAAGAAACGGGTGTAGAGGGGTTCTGAGGATCGGGCTCAGGCTCAGGTTGAGGCTCAGGGTTTGGCGTTGCTTTGGTGATGGTGAGCGTAGCATCCACAAAACTTACTATTAACCGCAAAATCAAATATCGTCTACATTGTAATCTGATTTTGTAATGGGAAGGGTTACAAAATCGGATGTGTTTTTATTACAAAATGTCGGTTTGTATATTATGTTGACAAATAGCCGGTAAACAAGG
>JAFPYT010000266.1 GCA_017394445.1 Bacteroidales bacterium
CTCTGTCTTTTTTGTTTTTTTTCACCGGGTGAACTGTGCACCCTTCAGCTCGGTGATTAAGAATCGTCAATTAGTGTATCCATCTCAGTATTAATTAAGTTATTGATAATTTTACAATTAAACTATCAGGTTGGAGTCAGGTTTCAAATCTTACTTTTATAATTGTAAATTATACTAACACTACCGGTCTCTTTTTGTTTACCGCAAAGTTAATAAAAATTTCAAACTTTTTAATCTTTTGAAGATTTTTTTTGAGTTTTTTTAACACAAAAAACAACAAGAAATATGCCGATATTTAATAGAAAAATAATTAGAAATTGATTATGAAAAACTTATGGAATAAATTATAAGTGTATTTTTACCAATTATTCAATATTAAGTTTACGTTAACAAAAAAAATAAAAATTATTTACGTACAAAAAACTGAGCCAAAACCACAAATAAAATAGTTACAGAGGTGGTGGCTAAAACTTTTACCAATATTTGAGAAATGGAAAAAAATCCTATTGAATCTATTAAAAAATACGAAAGGTGATGGGCTAAGATTAGAGGAACGCAATACCGCAAATACCACGGCATACCCATATAGGTGGCGTAGGGAAACAAGCCCGATTCATATCCATCGCGGGGTGCAAGCAAATTTAGCATTACGGGTCGCATAAATGCCATAAATACCGATGCCGCTGTGTTGAGCCCGGGTGTATCGGCAAACATATCTACCGAATAACCAAGCACAAAGGCAAAAAACAGTTGAAGCCAATTGGGCACTTCAAACGGAACTGAGAGCACAAACAGCACGTAAAACATAGGTGTGATGCCGTATGAACTGATTTTGATGTTGTTAAACACAAGCACCTGCACCACCACAAGCAACGCATACATTCCTAATATTTTTAGATACCCTCTAAGATCCATTATTGCACAAATTTAGATTCTTCTTCTTCTAATTGATATTGCTCGTCTTGCATAAGGTTTTCGATTACAAAGACGTTGGCAAGGCATTTGAGGTCGGTGGTAAATTTCACCTTTATACTATAGAAATTGTCGTCGGAGTTGCGCTCAAACGAGTCGATTACCGCCACAGGAATGCCCGGAGGGAATATTGCCGAGTATCCGCTGGTTACTACAGTGTCGCCAACGTTGAGAATCACGTGGTTTGGAATTTCGTGGAGTATGGCTGTGTGATAATCTTCGCCCGTCCAATTTAGCTTGCCGTAAAAGTTGCTGTTTTTGAGTTTGGCACTAATACCTACTTTGTTGTTTAGCAGCGAAATAGCAAGCGAAAAATGCTCCGATGTATTTACCACTATGCCTACTGCTCCCGATGCCGAAACTACTGCCATATCGGGATGAACTCCCTCTGCTTCACCCACATCCAAGGTCATAAAGTTGTTTTTGCTGTTGATAGAGTTTTTGAGCACAGAGGCTGTTATAAAACGGTATTTTAGTTTGCCAAGAGAGTCTGTCTGGGTTTGAAATTTGGCTGTGTCTGATACGTAAAACATACTGTTTTTGCGGCGGATGTTGGAAAGTTGCTCCATCAGCATAGCATTTTCTTCGCGCAAGTTGAAGTAACTTACGTAGTTCCACGCAAGGTCGTAAATCCTGCCCGTAACAAAGTTTGCCGAGGTGCAAAACACACTATTGCGCTTAGCATCGCCACCTATGGCCAAAATGAGTGCTATCACTTCCAAAGCTATAAAAATAAGCTGAAAGTGAATATTTTTTAGAAACCTTAACAGACTGTCCATAATTGTATATATTAGAGTGGCGACCTAAACCACAATTATAATGTAGTTTAGGTCGTACTCCGCTATTTAAGCAAGAACGGGAATTTGTCAACGTTTTTAAGTGCAATGCCTGTACCACGGGCAACTGCGTGCAGCGGGTCTTCCGATACCTTGACGGGAAGGTTTGTTTTTTCGGAAAGACGTTTGTCTAATCCGCGCAACAACGCTCCGCCACCTGTAAGATGGATGCCGTTTTTGAAAATATCGGCATAAAGCTCGGGCGGGGTCTGCTCCAAAACATTGAGGATAGCCGCTTCGATTTTGCATATCGACTTGTCGAGACAGTGTGCAATCTCTTGATACGAAATCGGAATCTCTACAGGCAATGCAGTCATCTGGTGAGGTCCGCGTACCATATAGTCGGCCGGTGGGTCTTCAAGGTCGGTGATGGCAGAGCCTACGTTGATCTTGATGGCTTCGGCTGTGCGGTCAAACACCTTTATATTATGTTGGTGACGCATATATTCCATAATGTCTTCGGTAAAGTCGTCGCCCGCAATACGGATACTGCGGTTGCAGACAATACCACCGAGCGAGATTACTGCGATTTCGGTTGTTCCACCACCTATATCTACCACCATATTGCCTTCTGGTGCTTCAACGTCGATACCGATACCGAGTGCTGCTGCCATAGGTTCAAAAATCATCCAAACCTCGCGAGCACCTGCGTGTTCGGCACTGTCGCGAACGGCACGGCGTTCTACCTCGGTACTACCAGAGGGGATGCCTACCACGATTTTTATCGACGGGTTGAAAAACAGTCGGCGACTGTTACCCATCTTAATCATGCCACGGATCATCATTTCGGCAGCCTTGAAGTCGGCAATCACACCGTCGCGCAAGGGGCGGATAGTGCGAATGTTCTCATGGGTTTTACCGTGCATGAGTTGCGCTTTCATACCGATTGCAATGGTTTTTTCCGAAATGTGGTCTATAGCCACGATAGACGGTTCGTCAACCACGATTTTATCATGCATAATGATAACCGTGTTGGCGGTGCCAAGGTCCATCGCAAGTTCCTGTGTAAAAATTGAAAATAATCCCATTTGCTTTTGTTTTTCTTGTAACGTATTTTTTAATAACGGATGAGCCGCTATTATTAGTGTTTAAAGTGTCGTATTCCTGTGAAGACCATTGCAACGCCGTTTTTGTTGCAGTAGTCGATGCTTTCGTTGTCGCGAACGCTTCCGCCGGGCTGGATTACGCTTGTAATGCCCGCATTATGAGCAAGTTCTACGCAGTCGCCAAAGGGGAAGAATGCGTCGGATGCCATAACTGCGCCGTTGAGGTCGAAACCAAAACTTCTTGCTTTTTCGATGGCCTGTTTGAGTGCGTCAACACGAGAGGTCTGACCAATGCCCGATGCGTACAACTGTTTGTTGTTGGCAAGCACAATAGCGTTTGATTTAGAGTGCTTTACAATCTTGTTGGCAAAGAGCATATTTTCGATTTCTTGCTGAGTAGGTTTCTTGTCGGTAACGCTTGTAAGGTCGTCGGGAGTCTCTGTCTTGAGGTCGCGCTCTTGATAGAGAAATCCGTTGAGAGCCGAACGGACAAGCGTTGAGGGTGTTTTGGTGATTTTCTGAACCAAGATAATGCGGTTCTTTTTGGTTTCGAGTATTTCGAGAGCCTCTTGGTCGTAGCCGGGGGCAATGATAACTTCCATAAAGAGCGAGTTCATCTCCTGAGCCACCTCTTTGGTAATCTGACGGTTGGTGATAACTACGCCGCCAAATGCCGACACAGGGTCGCAAGCGAGGCAGTCTTTCCAAGCCTGGAGCAATGTGTCGCGGCAAGCCACACCGCAAGCATTGTTGTGCTTCATAATAATAAAGGTGGTGTCCGAAAACTCGTTCATCATATTTACAGCGGCGTCAACATCAAGCATATTGTTGTAAGAGAGGTCTTTGCCGTGGAGTTTGTCGAAAATAGCGTTGATGTCGCCAAAGAACATCGCTTTCTGGTGAGGATTCTCGCCGTAGCGCATTTCCTGTTTGGTGTCTTCGGCAATGCGGAGATTGGCGTGGAATTGGTCGCAGCCTCCGTCGAAATATGTGAAAATCTTGCTGTCGTAATACGAAGATACAGCGAATGCTTTCTTTGCAAATTCGCGACGTTGCTCTAATGTGGTAACGCCGTTTTGATTTTCAAGAATTTCAAGAATGTCGGCGTATTGATTTGTTGATGGAACAATTACCACGTCTTTGTAGTTTTTGGCTGCGGCGCGGATAAGCGAGATACCGCCTATATCTATCTTTTCGATGATGTCTTGGTCTGACGCACCGCTTGCAACGGTCTGCTCAAATGGATAGAGGTCTACAATTACGAGGTCCATCATAGGAATCTCGTATTTTGCAGCTTCCTGAGCGTCGGTTTCGTTGTCGCGGCGAGCGAGAATTCCGCCGAATACTTTTGGGTGGAGGGTTTTAACGCGTCCGCCAAGTATCGAGGGATAGCCGGTGAGGCCTTCTACGGTTTTGCATTTTACGCCGAGGCTCTCGATAAATTTTTGAGTGCCGCCGGTGGAATATATTTCAACTTCCTGTTCTGCAAGTTTTCTTACTATTTTGTCGAGGTCGGTTTTGTAGAATACCGAGATCAGTGCCGATTTTATTTTTTTATCGTTGCTCATTGTTTCTGTGTTTTCAAATATTGATATTTGCTATATTCGGCAAATATAAAATTTTTTTCTATATAGTTGTATTTTATTTTTCTAATATTTTTTTTATTTCTTCTGCAATTTTTTCGATTGCCACCTCTTGCTGTACCTTGTTTTTCCACTCGTTTTTGTCGGCGATAGTTTCTGCCAACTGCTTGCCAAGGCGGAGGTTCTTGATTGTTGCCACACCTTTTTCAGCCTCGTTGCTACCGATGATTACTGCCAAAGGACTATTGTTGCGGTCGGCGTATGCCATCTGGTGCTTGAGTCCGCGTTTGGCGCCGTAATATATTTCGGTGTTGATACCGGCGGCACGCAGCTGCATTGCGGTTTTTTGATAAAGCGGCATAAGGCTGTCGTCGAATGCTATAATTATCACCGGACCGTCGTAGTTGATTTGCGCTTGTTTGGTGAGCGTGAGAAGTTCTGCCAAACGGTCAACGCCTATCGACGCACCTGTGGCGGGAACTTTTACGCCGAGAAGATTTTCGACCAAACCGTCGTAGCGACCGCCTCCGCAGATTGAACCCACACGGCGTTCGCGACCTTTATCGTCTTTGTAGGTCTGCAACGATTCCACCTCGTAGATAGGACCTGTGTAATATCCCAATCCACGCACCATACCCGGGTCGAGTATTGCAACTTCCTCGTTGTAGCCAAGTTGGGCGAGAATTGTGTCGATTTTTTCAAGCTCGTCAACACCTTCCTTGTAGGTTGGATTTTCAAAAGCGGGTTTTGATTTCAGTTTTGCCAACACTTCGGCACGAGAAGCACGTGTTTCAAAGTCTTTGATAAACTGAATTATGATGTCAACATATTTTTGCTCGATGTTGAGACCAGGAATCTGTGCGCCAGAAGTTTCGTCTACACGCCCCTTGCCGAGTTCTTTTGCCACGGCGTCGATTCCAATTTTGTCGAGTTTGTCGATAACGCGCATCACAGCCATCTCCTGCTCTTTGTCGGTGATGCCGGTGAATGCGAGCAAGCCGTTGACAATCTTGCGGTTATTGATTTTGATAAGGTAAGTTCCACGTTTTAGACCGATATTTTCCAAAGCCTGCGAAAGTATCATACAGTTTTCGGCATCTGCGCTAACGTCTTCTGCTCCAACGGTATCAAAGTCCATCTGCCAAAATTCGCGGAAACGTCCCGGATCGAGTTTTGCCTCAAAACGGAATACAGGACCATATTGATAACGGCGGAAAAGATTGGTTTTGCCTTGGATTTCGCCCCTGAGGTGCTGCTGCCAAAGGCTTTCGGCGTAAACACGTGCGAGCGGAGCGGTAAGATCGTAACGGAGCGCCACAAAGTGGTTTTCCATAATCACTCGGTTTTCGGCATCGCGCATTTCGCGTCCGTTGGTGTCGAAAACTGGCTCTTCTTCGGGATTTTTAAACGAATAAACGCCTTGCGCCACGGTGTCGGCATCGGGCAGATATTTGCCAAGACACTCGGCATATTCCATTATCGGAGTGTCGTAACGGCTGAATCCAAAACGACGGTAAACCTCTGTGGCTTTGTCGATTATAAACTGACGGAGCAAGTTCTGCTCTGGTGTAATATCTCTGAATCCTTTAACTTTTTGGGGAACTATTCCTCTCATTTTTGTCTTTCTGTTTGTGTTAAATATGCTTTACGCCTAATTTTTTCCAAATGTATAAAAAAGTTGGAATAATATGCTAAAAAAATGAGATTTTTTTTACTCAACTACAATTTTTTGTGAAAAAGTGGTAGACGCGGACGTTATATTGATAATATAAATACCTGATTTAATGTTTGTTAAATCTAATAAAACAGGATTACCCGCTGAGATTTCTGATTTAAATGTTTTTACAATTTTACCCGAAACCGAGTGCAGCGATATGGTGCATCGTCCTAAATTTAATGGCAGCAATATGTTAATGCTGTTTTTGGCAGGGTTGGGATATATTTTTGCTTCCACTTTGGCGGCTATGTCATTAACGGCAGTAATAGGGTCTGGGTCGGGTAATGGAGTGGTAAAGTTGCTGAATACCACACCATTGCTTCGCGACGACATAGACGATTCGTTAAAAATGCTCTCTATATAAAAGGTGTAAGTAGATTTTGGTGAAATATTAGTAAACGTATAACTATCTGATTCTCCGTAATTTATTTCTTTAATAACATCACCGTTGCAGTAGAGCTTAAACAATGTAGGTTCGCCATCAGTTTGCCAATTTAGAGTTATGGCAGTGGAATCATTATTCCATTCGCCCGAAAGCCACGGAACAGATACCGAAGAAAAATTAACGTAAGGGTCGAAACTTTCTATTTGGTTGATATTCTTACCGTTGGCAAGCCAATATGCCAATTGATGATTTGGATTTGGGTTTGTATTCCACATTTTCGACACCATCTGAAAATAATCATCGTAAGGCTCTTGACAAGTGGCAAGTCCGCCCGAAAGCACTCCAATGAGTTTTTTGTCTTGATTGATAAGCGGTGCACCCGACGAGCCAACTTCGGTGTAGCCTTGATGCCAAGTGTCGATATGCCAATGCGTGTTTTCGATAAAAATTTCGTCGCTAACAGGATAAGAATCTTGATAAGGCGGCATATCGCTGATAGCAATAGCCTTTTCGTTGCCTCCTGGGTGATGTATGGTTACTACTTTGTTGAGATTATTCTTGGTATCTAACGAAAGACCAAGGTAATACGGGAGATAATCTTTGGGAGGTATTGCGCTGAGTTTCAGCAGCGAAATGTCGTAATCGTTGTAGTCGTCTTCGGTAATTTTAAGTCCATCGTAGTCGCGCATATCCTTGCGGTGCGTTTGTGTTGGGAAAGCCACAAGGTCGGCACCCGAAAGCGTTTGAAAACCTTTAGGCGAAATACCGTCGGCATCAAGTTCAAAATTAAAATAGGTTACAACGGTTTCAGCCTCCTCTTGTTTGCAAATGCAGTGAGCGGCTGTAATAATATAAGGTGTGGCATCGTATTCGGTATTATTTATAAGTGTGCCTGTGCATACGTATGTGTAATCTTCGCTGTCGAACTGATACTGCACCACTGCGTGTTTTTCAACTTGATAGTCTTGACCATATTCGCCGTTGATGTCGGGTTGCTTGCATTTGCCCGAAACTCGCCCTTTAAGCATTTTGCTGATGGGATAAAAACCGTATGCTATTTTAGAAACAATAAAATCTGACTGATTAACGTCTTGTGGCACAAATAGTTCTATTACAATTGAATCGTTGTCGATATACCGAGTGCGGAGCTTATTATCCGAATTATTAACAGTATCGGTAATTAAACCAAGGAAATCGTTGCCGCCATACAAGCACATTTCAACACCTTTGGCAAGTGTAATATCTTTAAATTCAACGCCTACCGAACCAGCGTCTTTTGCCGACACGCCAATCCGCCAAAGAGTTCCGCCTTCAACATCATATTTTTCGGCATTATTAAAAAAACTTCTATCGCAATCGGCAAGCCGCCCAATACAGTTTTCGGGACGTTCTGACTTTGAGGATGAAGGGATGGTGATGTCGATATATTCTTGTGTGCCATGCAAATAAGCAAAACGACTTTGAGTTAAAGTACCCGTTGTAATTTGCGCTGAAAGATTTAAAATTATTAATACATAAATAAGTGTCAAAAGAAATTTTTTCATAATTTTGCAAAATAAAATCGGTAATGCAAACACAAAAGTAAATGTTTTTTTTGACATTCAGGCTTTTTTGCTAATTTTGTGCAATTAAACTAATTATTACAGTGAAAAAATTATTTATCATACTCTTAGCGATGGCGTGCTGCGGCATGGTGCAGGCGCAACAAGTAAAAAAATCTGACATCTTTGTGCAAATTTTCGGCACAAAATATTATCTCCATACCGTTAAAGAGGGCGAAACCCTCGAAGCTATAGCCCGCGCATACGGCGTAACGGTGCAGGAAATCAATATGGAAAACAAGGCTCTCGCTGGTAAAATTTCTGCCGGAACAAGTCTGAAGATTCCTGTAATTGGCTCTAACCAAACCCCCGGATATACTCAACAATTTGTATATCACACAGTTGAAAAGAAACAAACCCTCTATTCAATTTGCAAACAGTACGGAGTATCGCAAGAAGATATTTTTCAATATAATCCCGACACCAAAAACGGTCTCAAAACTGGTACAGTGCTGAAAATTCCCAAAGGCAACCCCGGAAAACCCGACCGTCAAGATGCCGAGTTTGTTTACCACACCGCGCGTCAAAACGAAACACTTTACTCATTATCAGAGCGTTACAACGTTAACATAGAGGATATTGTAAAATACAACCCAAATCTCAAAAACGGCATTCCTCAGGGAACTATCATAAGGTTTCCGCGCAATATTGTTCCCGAAGATGTTTCTTACGACCCAGAGGCTGAGCAAGTGGCTGAAAACAACATTGTTAAAGACCGTGCAATGCGCAAATCAGACTATGTGCCTTGCGATGGTTACCGCTACGACAAAAACACTACATTTAATGTGGCTTTACTTTTGCCTTTGTATCTCAACAACAATTCTTTGCAAGTAGAAAAAGTGAAAGCCGACCCCGAAAAAGAGCAACTTTACAAAAACAGCGAACGTATTTTTGAGTTTTACGAAGGTGTGCTTTTGGCTGTAAAAGAGATGCAACAAAAGGGCAAGAGTGTTAATCTGCATGTTTACGACACCGAAAACAATTTTGCCACCACCGACCGCATTCTCAACAATCCCGAACTTAAAAATATGGATTTGATTATTGGTCCGCTTTACACCGACAACGTGGTTAGGGCAGCAAGATTTTCTACCGAAAACCAAATTGCTCTTGTATCGCCGTTTGCCCAGAAAAACGACCTCCTTCCCAATAATCCATACCTTTATCAGTTTTCGCCGTCAACAGCCACTTCGATAGCGCAAACAGCCGACTATTTTGCCGAGCTGAGCAATGCCACAGTTATTGTGGTGCACAACGGATCGGCTGCCGAAGTGGATATGACCAAACTTTACCGCAACAACCTTACCCGCAGCTATTTCTCCGACAAAAACGTTCCCGATATGATTTTTAAGGAGATTAACTACAAGAGCGGCGGAATTGCACGAGTTCAAGAGGCTATGAGCGCAACTAATACCAATGTGCTTTTGATTCCAAGCAACGACGAGGTGTTTATTACCAATGTGGTAAACCAACTTGCCACTGTGGTAAAAACTAATAAATATAAGGTGGTGTTATTTGGTTCGCAAAGCTGGGAAAAATACATCAACATCGATGTAGAGTTTCTGCAAAGCATGAATTTCTGCTACCGTGGCAATAGCTTTACCGACTATAACAACACAGCAGTAAAACTCTTTGTATCAGAGTTTCGCGATAGATTCAACACCGAACCGGGCATTTACGGATTTAGCGGATACGATATTGCAAAGTGCTTTATAACAAAACTTTACAAACACGGCAAATATTTCTGTTTCTGCGACGACGACAACGAACAGGGACTTATCTACAAATTTGATTTTAAGCGAGTTTCACCTGTAGGCGGTTTTGAAAACCAATCCACATTTGTGCTCCGCTATGGCAAAGATTTTTCAGTAGAGGAGGCCAAATAGTTCTCCCCTACTTTTCAAAATCCATAGCGTCTAAAATACGCTTTACCTGATTGATAGTTAGCTGCCCCGGAGCGGTGGGCTGTCCATTGTCGGCAGCCACGTAGGTAAACGGAGCACCAAACATCAATGATGCGGGTCGTGTAATTTTGCCGGTTTCGCCCATGCAAAACGCCACTATGTCGTTGTATTCGCCGTATAAGCCAAGTATTCGGGCATTGTCGGATACCGAATTAGATTTGCACGCAAGTTTTACAATATCGGCTCCAAGTTCTTTGCAGTACTTGATAATGCCTTTGAGAATACCGGCATCGGGAGTGGTTTCGTAGTTGTGATACGAAATAATTAAGCGACATTTTTTGCTAAGCAAACACGCACGACGCATTTTAATGACATATTCGGGCGCACGCTCAATTTCTAAATCAATATAGTCGGCACCATTGAGGGCGGCTGTTTCGAGTATAGAAATATCGGTGTCGGGCTCAAAAACACCCGGACGACAGGTAACAATATAATGTCGGCTTTCGTCGGAAAGCAAGCTGATCATTTGTTCGGTAGTGGGCTTTACCAAGTCGACGCGCAACTCGGCGCATTTGTTGTCGCCGAGTTGTTGCATCGCATTGTCTACTCCCTCTGCCGAAAGGCATACGTAAAGCATTATTTTTTGGGATTAATGATTTTATCTTGGATATTGATAGATTCTTGGTGAATGGCTTGGAAAATTTTGGTAATGAGTTCGCGACTCAAACTGTTTTCGCCGGCCATCATCATATATTTGTTGAGCAACGAATCCCAACGCGAAGGCTGCAGCACTGCCATTTTGTTCTCTTTTTTGTAACGTCCGATACCTTCGGAAATTTTCATACGCTTTTTGAGAAGGTCGATAAGGAGGTCGTCGATAACGTCGATTTTGGCGCGGAGTTCGTCCAAAAGTTTTGGAGATATACCCTCGGGAGCAACTTCGCGGATAACAAGATTGCCGAGCATCTCTTTAAGAGCGGCAGGAGTAAGCTGCTGTTTGGCATCGCTCCAAGCCTTGTCGGGATTGATGTGCGATTCGATCATAAGTCCATCGACATTGAGGTCGAGAGCCTTCTGAGCAATTTCAAACAGATATTCGCGTTTTCCGGCAATGTGGCTGGGGTCGCAAATCAAATGCAAGTCGGGACGGCGGCGTTTCATCTCAATAGGAATCTGCCACAGCGGAGCATTACGGTAAAGGATTTTTTCGTAGCTCGAAAAACCACGGTGAATAAGTCCAATTTGCGAAATACCAGCATCTTGCAGACGTTCAACTGCGCCAATCCAAAGGTCAACATCAGGGTTAACAGGATTTTTTACAAGTACGGGGATTTCTACACCCTTGAGGCAGTCGGCAATCTCTTGCATAGCAAAAGGGTTGGCAGAAGTGCGGGCGCCAATCCAAATAATGTCGATACCTGCGTTGACAGCTTCTTCCACATGGTGGGTATTTGC
>JAFPYT010000025.1 GCA_017394445.1 Bacteroidales bacterium
ATTATTTATTTTTAGAAATTAATACTCAAAGTAGCTCCCACAGCCATTGTCCTCGAATCGGGCATGTTGACGGCCATAAGTGAGGGTTGCAGACTAAAATTCCACGAAGTGAGCTGGCCGTTGTTGTATTCGTTGACAATCCAGTTTATTCTTCCAGCAGAAATTCCGCGCAAAGCGTATCCACTTGCCACCATGCCGTTGCCAACAATGAAAACGGGGATACCTATTTCGCCATCAATAATTTCGGTGATTAATCCTGCCACCCATACTGGCCAGCCGATGCCCGTAAGCCATTTGCTTGCTATCCACTGTCTGCAAGCGCTGCTATAAACATCAAGTTTTTCCTCGCCGCAGAGCAGTTTTATCTGGTCGTCGGTGAGCTCGAAGCCGTTAAGAAGGATATCCTTTCCCGAACGCACCATATATTTAAGTGTGGATGACTCGGAATAATAACCGCCACCGTTGTTATAATTATTGTTATTGTTGTTATTGTTTACAATGGTTATATTGGGGGTAGTTTTAACCGACGAAGATGAATTGCTGTTTTGGTCAAAAATCTGTTCTGTGCCGTTCTGGAATTTGATTTTCAGCACATTGCTGACCTTCTTGCTGTATTTTGGGCAATTTTCACAACCCCATTGGTTGTATTCGATCTCTTCGTCACCTATACGAGTGACTGTAGCCTTTATCTCAACACCATTGCGAAGAATAATTATGTCTTGAGCGCATAGCGATGAGCAAACCGCGCAAAGGATTGCCATAATAGCGAATGATAAAATTTTACCTTTCATTTTTTCTTTTATTAATTGGTTATACATTATTATTATACATTATTAAATAGACGTGCAAAGATAATGTATTTCGAGGAGTTTTTGCGATTTTGGCACTAAACGGTAGAAAACAGCATCGAACGGTAAGTTTTCCAGCAATTAAGACCGCTTATTTACGTTGCGCCATCCGTTGCGACTTGCTTTCACCTCCATTTTCACTTTTTTGTTTGCCGAATTCACGTATTCCACGGTAATGGCATGGTCCTTAGCGGCGACAATATGCATGCGGTTTACATACCAGCCGCGGTTCACGCACACGAACTCGTTGGACGGCACCCCGAGTTTGTCCTGTATGTCATGCGAAACCGAGAAATTGTTTATGATGTCGGGGCGGCGGTTGGTGAAAAAGATAGCCTTGTTGTTGCTGTTGCCTTCCATGGTGAAATCGGCTTTTTCGGTGGGGCATATCATCACAATATCGGACAAAGGTATGCAAAAGTGGCCGTAGGTCTTGGTTTTTAGCGACACCAGTCTTTCCTGTGTGTTGTTCAAAACAATGTTGCACACTTTGCCGTCGGGCATCTCGATAGTCATAGCAATGCTTTTTATCCTTATGCCTGGATTGCCTTCGGAGGGCGTTTCTTGCGATATGTTGTAGGTGATAGGTTCCATTGGTTTTGCAAATTTAGCCATTTTTTTGTACAAAAGCCGTCTTTGGGTTTTAATGGCGAAAAATAGCAATGAACGGTCGTTTTTGCGGCAATAAAAACCGTTTAAACCTGCCGGACAATTCGCCTCCGGTCACATCACACATCGTTTTTTATCATTTGGATGAAGTATTTTTGCAACATCTTCTTTGGTGTGTAAACCAAAAAGTGATCCTCAACACAATGAAAAACGCCACCACTGCCACCAATGGGAAAGAAGTGTTTGAGAAATTCAACTCCATAACTCTTCTAACGATGTCATTTTCTACCAAAACGCTTGCCTTTACAGCGCACCATGCGCCGAAAACTGTTGCTGCCG
>JAFPYT010000267.1 GCA_017394445.1 Bacteroidales bacterium
TATTATCAAGATTGCAAGGCAGGTTTTTAATAAATACGGGTACGACAAAACCCGTATGGATCACATTGCCAAGGCGGTAGGCAAGGGCAAAAGTTCTATTTACTACTATTTTAAAAGCAAGGAGCAGATTTTTCAGGCTGTGGTGTTGAAAGAGGCTATCGCTTTCCGCCGAAATATGATCGACTCTATCAACAGCAACTAAAACCCCGCCGACAAAATCAAAACCTACATCATCACAAGAATGAACACCATCAAGGTGTACAACAATTTTCACTCCGCGTTGAAAAACACACGACTGCGCCATATCGACTTTGTGCGCCGCCTCAATATTTTTTACGACAACGAGGAAATTCGCCTGTTTCACAATATCTTAGAGGAGGGAGTGGAGAAAAAATATTTCAGCATTACCAACCTTGATATGGCGTCGGTGGCAATAATTATGGCGGTGAAGGGTATCGAAGACTATATTCTACGCACCGAAAACCCCGAAATTTTTACCACTCGTATCGACGCGCTGCTCAAAATTATTCTTCACGGCATTGTCCGCAACCATAACGACTAAACCCTTGAAACAATGGAAACTGCAAACTCTAAAAAGGCAACGGTATTGTGGGTGGACGACGAAATCGACCTCCTGAAAGTGCAGATTCTGTTTCTTAAAAGCAAGGGCTACGAAATTGAAACCGCTTACAACGGCAACGACGCACTCGAATTGGTAAAAAACAATTTTTTCGATATAATTTTCCTCGACGAAAATATGCCGGGACTCAGCGGTTTGGAAACTCTCCGCGAAATTAAGAAAATCAAACCCGACATTCCCTGCGTAATGATTACCAAAAACGACGGCGAGGAGTTTATGGACGATGCTGTGGGCTACAATGTGGCTGACTACCTTATCAAGCCGGTTAACCCAAACCAAATTTTGCTTTCCATCAAGAAAAACCTCGAAAACACCCGTCTCATTACCAAAAAAACCACCGAGGATTATCAGCAGGAGTTTCGGCAACTGAGCATCGACCTCTGTTCGGTAAGCAATTTTGCGCAGTGGACCGACCTCTACAAAAAAATTGTGGATTGGGAACTTAAACTCGACGGCATTGCCTCCGACAAAACACTCTCGGAGATTCTCGCCAACCAAAAAAACGAGGCAGACCGCGAGTTTTGCAAATATATCGAAAAAAACTACGAACGCTGGCTAACAGGCAGTCGCGAAGACCGTCCCATTATGCAGCCCGACATCTTTAAAGAGAAAATACTCCCCGCCATCCGCAACGGCGAAAAGATATTTTGGATAGTGATCGATAATCTCCGTTTCGACCATTGGAAAATCATTCAACCTCTTATTGCACAATACTTTAACGTAGAGCACGAAGAGATAATGTGCAGCATTTTGCCCACCGCCACACAGTACGCCCGAAACGCTATGTTTGCCGGACTTATGCCGTTGGACATTGCAAAGCATTTTCCCGAACTGTGGGCTTACGAAGATGAGATGCACTCCAAAAACAACAACGAGGACAAGTTGATTGAAACTATGCTAAAACGTTTCCGCACCGACATCAAGTTCTACTACTGCAAAACGTTTACCAACAAAGACGGTCAAAAAATCAACGACAACATCCAAAACATTATCAACAACCAACTTAACGTGGCGGTTTACAACTTTGTGGATATGATAAGCCACGCCCGCACCGAAGTGTCGATGATGCGCGAACTTGCCGACGACGAGGCTTCGTATCGCGATATTACAAAAACGTGGTTTGAACATTCGGCTCTGTACGAATTACTTAAAATACTGTCGGACACCGACTTTAAGATAATTTTCACCACCGACCACGGCAACGTGAAGGTAAACAATGCCATAAAAATAATCGGTGACAAAAACCTCACCTCAAACCTGCGCTACAAACAGGGACAAAACATAACATTCAATGCCAAAGAGGTTTACGCACCCGAAAACGCCGACCGCATAATGCTGCCCGCGCCCAATATGCGCACACGTTACATTTTTGCGCATCACAACGACTTTATGGCTTACCCAAACAACTATAACCATTACGCCAAATATTACAAAGATACTTTTCAACACGGCGGCATAAGTCTCGACGAAATGCTTATTCCGCTTATAACTCTCACACCTAAAAAATAATGGAAACAATTGTAATTGAGGATATTAGTAAAATAGACCAAGCGGCACAAAAATTTAAAGAACTGCTTCAAAACCGTTACTCCGACCGCCACTGCATAGTTTTTTACGGCGGAATGGGAGCCGGCAAAACCACTTTTATAAAAGCATTCTGCCACAGTCTCGGCGTTGAGGACAATGTATCGAGTCCAACGTTTGCTATTGTAAATGAATACCTTACAGCAAAAGGCACACGGCTGTTTCATTTCGACCTCTACCGTATCAAAGACCTTGAAGAAGCAATGTCGGCAGGCGCAGAAGATTATCTCTACGGTGACGGTATCAGCCTGATAGAGTGGCCAGAAGTAATTGAGCCCATCCTCCCGCCCGACACACTCAAAGTAACAATCAAAGCCGACAACGACCAAAAACGCACCTTAAATATAGAACCTTTCTAACAACTTAAAAACACATCAGTTATGACACAGTGCAGCATCACCGACTACACCTGCATACCGCAAGAAGAACTCCAAGCCGCCACCAAGGGCAAAGAATCACTCTCTATTGGCGTGCCCTGCGAAGACGAGCACGAAGAAACCCGCACACCGCTCACCCCGATGGCTGTTTCGGCACTTGCTGACGCCGGAATCCACATCAAAATTCAAAAGGGAGCGGGCAAATGCGCCAACTACTCCGATATGGAATATTCTGAGGCAGGTGCCGAACTGTGCCAAAACAAGAAAGATGTGTTTGACTGCGACATAGTTATCAAAGTTTCGGCATTCAGTATCGACGAAATTGACCTTATGCACCCGCGTCAAACGGTGATTTCGTATCTCGGAATAGCCATCCGCACCAAAGAGTATATTCAAAAACTCTTATCTAAAAAAGTGATAGCCATAGCGTTAGAATACATCAAGAGCGACAAGGACTTTTTCCCGATAATCTATTCGCACAGCGAAATTGCAGGACGCAGCGCAGTAATAACGGCTGCCGAATATCTTGGTCGTCAGCGTGGCGGCAAAGGCGTATTGCTTGGTGGCGTAACGGGCATAACTCCCGCATCAGTGGTGATAATTGGCTCAGGCACAGCGGCTTTGTTTGCCGCACGCACAGCTGACAATTTTGGAGCGGAGGTAAAGGTGTTCGACGATTCGGTCTACAACCTGTTAAGGCTCACCCAAAAACTTGGCAAAGAGATATTTACATCAATTCTTCAACCGCAAGTACTCAAAAAAGCCCTTGCCTCTGCCGATGCCGTAATTGGCGCAAAGAGCATCAAAGCTATGCCCTACCCTGTGGTTACTGAGGATATGATTGCGGAAATGAAAAAAGGCAGCGTGATTGTTGACCTCAACATCGAAACGGGTTCGTGCTTTGAAACAAGCCGTCCCACCACGTTTGAAAAACCCACATTCACCAAATGCGGCATCATACACTACTGTTTGCCCAACATAACGGCACTTGTACCGCGCACAGCCACCATTGCCATCAGCAACATAATGTACCCGATATTTTTAGAAATCTGCCGCAACGGTGGCGTAAAAGATGAAATCAAGCACAACTACGGCCTCCGCAACGGCATCTACACCTATATGGGCATCCTCACCAACGCTTATCTCGGCAAAAAATTCAAAATATCATCGAAGGATATTAATTTGTTTACAGGGGCGATGTAATTATTTTTTCTCCTCCCCGTATTTTTTCACAAACGAGGTAACAATACGTTCGATAAACATAAAGAGGTATTCTACGCAATAGCCGGCAAGGAATGCGAGCAACATTGGCGAGAGGGATGCAATGCCAAATTGCTGCGTTTTTTCCAAATCGCCCCAAAACAGACCAATCGAAAGTCCTGCAAGTGAGGCTAACACAATGCGCAACAGATATTTAGTATTGGTAACGCGCGAGAATGTAAGGCTACGCACCTCGGAAGTGATTTCGCGAAGCACAAACGAAAGTCCGCCCATAATACCGTACAACAGCGGCAAAAGGTAAATACCAATAATCACGAGGTAACTCTGCGCCTGCTGAATAGTGTCGGTATTGGCAGCAACACCCTCCTGAGCGGCATTGAGAGCAGCCTCCTCACGTGCCTGTTTCTTTTTAGGCGAAAGGGTAACAAGGTTTTGCAAATAATCTACCCAAGGTATAAGGTGTTGAATATTAGAGGTTTTTTCATTATCAAGTTCAATCATCTCGTTTTGCAACTGCTCGTTTTCGAGAGCGAGGGCAGAATCGTCGGCACCGTTGTTGAGCACAAGCATAAGTTCGTTGAGACGGCTCTGTTTTTCGGCGATTTTTTGGTTGCACTCTTGAATATGGTTCATACGTGTGCTGCCGAGGAAGAAATAAATCTGTACCAACAGCAAAATAGCCATAATAAATAGCGAGAGAAACGTGTAAACAGTTACCGACCATTGCGATAGCGGCATATGGTTTTGAATATTGAGCGCACGGCAAATTTTACCGGGATTTTTGCGCGGCATAGGTTTCGAAGCAATAAGGCTGTCGATAGTAACGGGCGCAATAAGTTTGGTCAACTCGTTGTAAGTGAGGCGCAAATCAACCTCGGCTTCGGGACTCCATTGCTTGTTTTGCAAAAGAAATTTTGAATGAACCACGTTGTTAACGTGTTCTTTACTAATATTGATGCCGTGTTCGGTGATGTATGCGAGCATAATTTCGGCATTGGTAACTGCCGCCGACACCTGTTCAGACGGGGAGAAATTTCCCTCAGCGCGAACCTCGGTAACAGTTTTTTGAGCGGTGTCTACTGCCTCAAAAACAACTCCTTCGTTGTTTTCCTGTTGTTCTTTTGTAGTTTCTTGATTTTCCATTGCAGTTAGTTTTTAGAGCATAAAGATAAAAATTTTTTTTAAAGCAACGACAAATAATCGCGGAAAACTTTTTTGTCGGTTTCAGGCTGATGAATCCGTTGCCAATCGGTGCGTGTAACCATTCGGTTAATTTTGTTACTAATACGCAGCGAAAGATTTGTAAACCAATAGTTAAAACCCGAAATATTGGTACAATTGGTATCGTGTTCAAGCCTATGAATCATAGTTTTGGCTATCGAAACGCACCGCCCCGAAAGTTGATTTTCGTAACGGCTGAGCAATTGCGCAAGGCAACGGAGTTTTTCAATATCACGCCGCTTATCCGAAAAAGCGTTACCCGTAATCTGATTGCCGTGAACGCGGTAAATAACACAAGATTTATTATCGTGTTTAATAGTTATATCACTCATTATCAAGCGGAAAAGATAATCGTAATCTTCGTATGCAAAAATATCTTCGCGCCACTTGCCCAAGTGTTTCACAACAGAAGATTTAAAAAGGAAACACCAAATAGGAATATTAAAACCTTTAAGCATATCCTTGTGAGTGCGTTTTCGGAGATGGCTGTCGCGATATTGGAGCACAGGCTGAGTCTGTTTCCACGATCCAACATCATCTTCACGTGCCATCACGTAAGGCGAATAAACAGCATCGGCGTCGGGATTTTTGGCAAAAACTGCAAGCAGACTCTCAAAACGATTTTTGGTCATAATATCGTCTGAGTCAAAGAATTGAATATAATCACCTGTGGCAGCCTCAATGCCTAAGTTACGAGCCGCGCCTGGGTAAAAATTTCCGTCATTTTCTATAATTTTCACCTGTTCGGGAAAAAGTTTCTCCAACAGTTCAACCGTATTGTCATCGCTTCCGTTGTCAACCACAATAATTTCGTATGGTTTAACGGTTTGATTAACAATAGAATGAATCGTTTCGGGAATAAAATCCGCACGATTGAGGGTTGGTATTATGACTGAAATTTTACAATCTTGCATTTTTTAATTTAGTTTTCGGCAAATATACATTATTTTAGCGAAATAATTACAATACAATCGAAGTGAAAAAATTTACATTAGTATCCACCATATTTAACGAGGCTAAAAGGCTTGAACAATCGCTGCAAGAGATTGAACGTCAAACCATTGTCCCCGACGAAATAATAATCACCGACGCAGGTAGCACCGACGGAAGCATAGATATTCTCAATGCTTACGCCGCAAAATCCAAGTTAAATATCCGTGTAATTGTAAAAAAAGGCTGCGCAGTGGCAGAGGGTCGCAACATTGCCATCGAAAACGCCGCCAACGATTTAATTGTAAGCACTGATTTTGGTTGCCAATACGAACCCGATTGGCTCGAAACCCTTGTAAAATACTTCGATAATCCTGAAATTGAGGTAGTTGGCGGTGCTTTCACTGTTAACGAAACAGAAATTAAAACCTCAGCAGCACGTGCCGATTACATACTTCAAAACGGTTACAAGGTAAAAATAGACGAAACATTCAGCGTTTCGTCGCGCTCAATAGCCTACTACAAATATGTTTGGGAGCGCATCGGCGGCTACAACGAATGGCTCACCCTTGCTGCCGACGATACAATTTTTTGGCGCGAAATTAAACAGCATAAATTTCGATATATAATTGACGCTAAACCACTTGTAAAATGGAATCGTCACACTACGGCACGTCAGTTTGCACGCGAGGCAGGACGATATGGTCTTGGAGATGGCGAAAGTCAGATAAATTTTCGAAATTTTCTAAGCAATGTTGCCGAAACCGCTATTAGATACAGCATTATCCCATTCACAGTTATATTGCTAATAGTCAAAAATTGGTGGCTGACACCTTTATATATTATAATGATTTTTGGGTTGAGGTCGTACTTGCGAGCCATAAAAAACGTTATAAATCTGCACAACCCCAAATATGGGTATGGAAATTTGCCAATGTGCTTTTATATGATTGAAACACAGCGCATAGCATATATTTTTAACTACATTAAAGGATGGCTTTTTAAATCGTCGGCACAAAAAACCGAACAACAAAAACTAACTGTAAAATGAGAGTAGTAATATATTCAAATAGTTCGCTTGGAGGGTGTTACGAATACGCCAAACAGATAGCCGCCGAATATGCCCGCAACGCCGAGGTGGAATGGTGTAAGGCACTATTTCCAAAAGGCAGTGCAAAAGAGTGCGCTCAAACTGTGAATATATTACTAAAAGACAGAATATTTCGCGGTGTTTGGAAACTATTTGGAAAAATCTATTTTCTATATCGCTCGTTAATTAATCCAATTCGTGCTTATAAATACGCAATGAAAAACAAGGCTGACTTACTCATTTTCAACGATTTTGACCAAGTAACGTCGCCATTTTGGACACGCCGTTTTCGCCATAGAAAATTCAAAACAGCAATAATACTACACGACCCGGACCGAACTGCGTATTTTCGTCGTAAATCATTGTCGGAAAGCACAATGCAGCGGATTATGGATGTAATGGATATTGCTTATTTTCACGAAAAACTTCCTCCTCTACCCTATTACGCAAACAAAAACAACCGCATAATATTCAGCCACATACCGCACGGAATCTATCCACCTGCTACACCAGATAAAGATATTGAAAAAGAATTTCAAAATCTTAAAAATCAAGGCTTTACCACATTATCAATAACAGGCAATATCCGCGCTGAAAAAAACTACAAAATAGCCATTGATGCAGTAGCGCAATCACCTAACACTGTGCTAATTATAGCCGGCAGAAGCGTTACCGTAAACGAAAATGTTGATACCTATCAAGAATATGCACAAGAAAAGGGCGTTGCAAATCGTGTTATCTTTATAGAGAAATACTTAAACAACAACGAGTTAAGCGCGGTATTTGCCAATAGCGATATAATTCTTCTATATTATTCCAAAGCGTTTAAATCGCAAAGCGGAATACTCAACAGTCTTTCGCCATACAAACCAAAACTGATAGTTTCCGACACAGAATCGGGTATGGCTCAATCAGTTAAGAAATTTGGCATTGCCCGTCTTGCCGCTCCCGACAGCGTTGACGCTCTTGTTGATGCCATCAAAACATACCCACAAGAAAATCCCTACACCGAAAATTGGACAAAATTTGCCGAATATTCGTCGTGGAAAAACAATATTGCAATACAGATTTCAACTTATCATCAATCAGTTACCAAAAATGGAGACGCCTAAAATAATACTTGCCCACAGCGGAAAACAACATTCGTACCTCACCGCGCTTTCGCTTTTGGAACTCGGTTTTTTAGAACGTTATTACACAAGTGCATATATAAAGAGCCCGTGGCTCCAAAATTTCATCAACAATCATAATATCAGCTATTTACAAAAACGTTTCATCGATGGATTAAGCGGCAGCAAAGTGGTAAGCAATTGGCGTTTTGAGGTTAAAGAAATACTAATGCGCAAAATATACGGCAAAAGTCGCAGAGTACAAAACGCTGTTTATCAACGAGATGAAAACTTTGATAATTATTTGTCTAAAAAAATTAGACAAAACGATTTTGATATATTTTGGGGATTTCAAGGCAGTTGTTTAGAAACGCTCAAAACTGTCAATCAATCAGAGCGTTGCAGTATAGTTGAACTTGCCACGGCGCACGTTACCGAAGCAAAAAAAATTCTCGGCGAAGAACAACGTCTGCACCCCGAATGGGCAGACAGCATCGACAACCTTATTTTCCCTGCCGAATACGAAAAACGATTGCAAGAGGAGCCTCACACGGCTAAATATGTGTTTGCAGCATCAGAATTTACACGGCAAAGTCTTATAAACGATGGAGTTAACCCCGAAAAAATAAAGATTTTGCCATTATGCTTCAACAACTCGGCAATTCCGCCTTGCCAAGAGTTCAAAAACATAGAGAATCGCCCTTTGAAGGTGCTCTACTGCGGCACTGTTACTCAGCGCAAAGGCATAAAATACTTATTGGAGGCATTTCGCAAAATTCCAAAATCCACAGCCGAATTGCACATCATAGGCGGCATTCAAGGTAGCGGCAAGGCTTTTGATACATACAAAGATGTGTACACATATCACGGTGCAATACCGCAAAACGTACTTTTTACGCGTTACCAAGAGTTTGATATATTGGTACTTCCAACGGTTTTTGAAGGATTCGGTCTTGTGATTTCTGAGGCAATGGCAGCGGGTTTGCCCGTTATTACCACACAAAACTCGTTTGGATACGAGATTATAAAACATCACCAAAACGGCAGCATTGTACCCATAAGAGACACCGACGCACTAATTAAAGAAATACTTTATTACGCATCGCTTAATAACGATAGTTTCAACCTTTTGCGTATGGCGGCAAAAAATAGCGCAGACAACTACAACCGCGATAATTTCAGACAGCGAATCAAAGATATAATATGCTCGATATAGACCTGATAAAAATATTAACCCTCTTGCTCGCACTTTTGGGCGTGTGGCAGTATCTTAACCGAAACGACGAGTTTCCGCTGCTTCTGATACTTTTTTTCTACCTCACAGGCATTGCTCGATACAACGCCGTTATGAGCGGCACATCTCGTTGGGCTTACGTGGCTTACGCCTACAATATTTTTGAAATGAACGAGGAATTGGCTATTGAGGCGTTGAACTATTTCTTTCTTGGAACTGCTGTATTTACAATCACTTACATTATAGCAAGCAGTCGACGACCGCAAGTTGCCACAATTGATACGCCCGAACTTTTGTCAGAATTTTTAAAGAAACGGCAGTTGCCAATAATAATTCTCTATGTAATATTCCTTATAGTAAACACATTGGCAAACAGAGTGTTGAGCGAAAGCACCTCAGGATTTTCTATGGGTTTGGGCTATGCGTTTTTGTTTAAACTCGCAATCGGCGGACTTATTATCCTGTTTTTTATGCTGTTTAAAAACCTACCCAAAGAAAAGGTGGTGCAAAAGATTGTGTTTCTGGTACTTATGATTTCAGCGGCAGTGTCGTCATATTCTCCACGCGAAAGGTTTCAGTTTCTCTCGTGGATGGTGGCGTTGATTTTTGTGATTGTGGGCAAGCGCAATATTATCAGTAAATCAATAATTTACGCAGTTGGCGGAACTGCCATTATCTTTATGTTTATGATAGCCGGCAATATGCGTCACGATTTTTTGCGAAACCTCTCTTTTGAAGAGCAAATAGAATACGCACAATACCGTATGCAGTTGGCAGAAGACCAAAATATGCTCGACGGTTTTATGATGGTGCTGCAAGTTTACCCGCAACACCTTGATTATACGTGCGGTATGGAACATTTAGAGATACTTCTGCGACCCATTCCACGTGCCCTTTGGCCCGACAAACCCGTGGGAGGATACGCTAACAAACTTGGTCTCAACGAAGGAATGTACGGCAACACCACTGTGGGCATTTCGCAGTCGATTTACGGCTCGTTTTATGGCGAAGGCGGCGTTTTTGGCGTAATACTGCTGAGCATTATCTATGGAATAATGTTTAATTGGCTGTTTAACACCACATTAAAATATTCGTCGGACATCCGGCTCATTCTCCACGGCATCATCTTTGCCTCCACCATCCCCATACTCCGCGGCGGTGACCTCCCCGGCATCGTTGCCTTTATAGGAATGAGTTTCTGGCCTGTGTTTGGATTTGTGTGGATTTATAGGAGGTGGATAAAGAAAAGAAAAAAATAAGGTCAAACATTGTTGTTTTATAAAAATTATTACATTTGCTAAACAGTAATAATTTTATGTCTAATTATTTAAAAATTAAATCATTATGAAGAATTTATTTATGATTTCGATAATCGCAATTGCGATGTCAGCGATGGTTGCTTGCGGAGGGTCGGGCAATACAGGTTCAGGTACAAATCCTCAAACAACAGAAAACAGCCAAACCACCGATAATGGCGGCGCAAAATCTGGAAATAGCAGCAACAGAGTAGTTGCCGACGTTTTAAATACAGTAGAACAATCTATCGGAGTAGATTTTGCCAAAATGATTCCCGACGCATTTGCAATTGACGGTGCAATTATGTCAAAAAAATACACCCTCTATTTTGTATTACCCAACAAAAGGAACTCAAACGAATCTAACGCGGAAATTGAAGATTTCAACAAATACTTAAAGAGCATCTCTGCCGATGGCAAATTATATAGTGATCAAGAACTTAGCACTGAATTTGACGGTACAATAGAAGATGGAGTATTTGAAAGGCTGTTTGTTAAAATTGGCGAAAAGAAATGGGGAGTAACCGTTTCGTACGGCGAAACCAACTATGAATATTCAGATGGCAAGCAGTATCCACATTATGCAATATGGTTTGAAAAAATATAAATCACTATTTTTTAGATAATTACAAAAAACATTTTTTTAAAACTCGGCGGAATCTATCAGAAAAAATGAGATTCCGCCGAGTTTTGATTTATAATATCTACGCATTATTATAATTTTGCCAAGCAAAAAATTTGCGTTCAAACCTATGTACCCAATTGAACAAATACTTTCCGAGGTATACGATAAATATACTAAAAATCAAGCAATTATCGTTTCGTCGCCCACCGCTACGGGCAAAAGCACCATTCTGCCTTTGGATATTTTGAAGCGCAACGGCAATGACGGTGGAAAAATCATTATGCTCGAACCGCGTCGCCTTGCTGCCAAAGCCATTGCCAACCGTATGGCAGATTTACTTCACGAAAAAATCGGTGAATCAATAGGTTACAGCATTAGATTTGAATCAGTCAAAAGCGAAAAAACACGTTTAGAGGTAGTTACCGAAGGAATACTCACTCGTATAATTCAATCAGACAACGAGTTAACAGGAATTTCTACAATCATTTTTGATGAATTTCACGAACGCAGTCTCAACGCCGACCTTGCCCTTGCTCTCTGCCGCGAATGTCAAAAAATTCTCCGTCCCGACCTCAAAATTATCATAATGTCGGCGACAATCGACACGCCAAAACTTGCCGAAATGCTCTCTGCGCCGGTTATCGAGTGCAAAACCAAGATGTTTCCAGTTGACACCATCTACGAAGGCACGTGCGACGAGTTCTCTATTCCGCAAGCCGCCATCAACGCCATCAACAAGTCGATAAAACAGTTTGAGGGCGATATTCTCGTTTTTTTACCCGGCGAAGGCGAAATTCACAAATGCGAAGAGGCGTTAAAATCGCTCGACAACAATCTATTCGCAGTTCATCCGCTCTATGGAATGTTACCTCCGGCACGTCAAACGGCTGCAATTCTTCCCGACCGCACAGGAAAACGAAAAATCGTTCTTGCAACATCTATTGCTGAAACTTCGCTTACGATAGAGGGTATCAAAATAGTAATAGACAGCGGTTTCGGTAGGGTGCAAAAATTCAATCCCAACACAGGATTATCGCGATTAGAAACCGTCCGAATTTCGCAAGATATGGCAGACCAACGCAAAGGACGCGCAGGACGATTGAGTGAAGGCGTTTGTCTAAGACTTTATAGCAAAGCCGATTACAGTCGTATGGATACTTGCCGACGTCCCGAAATAGAGTATGCCGACCTTGCGCCGCTTATGCTCGAACTTGCCAAATGGGGCGAATCCAACCCCGAAAACCTTCTTTGGCTAACTCCTCCGCCAAAATTCTCCATTGCGCAAGCCAAAGACACTTTGCTTCAACTCGAAGCCATCGATCAAAACGGCAAAATCACCCCAAAAGGCATTGAATTACAGAAAATTCCTTGTCATCCACGAATTGCCAAAATGCTTGTAGAGGCACAAAAAATCAACCTCTTGCCACTTGCCGCCGACATTGCAGCCATTCTCGATTTTCGCGACCCGATGCCCGATTCCGGCACCGACATCAACCTGCGTATCGAAACTCTCCGCCGACTTCGAGCTCAAAACCGCCATTCGCGTGCCTTCGACAATATCGAAAACAGCGCGTTTCAATACCGAAAAATGTTTTCCGCCACCACCGACAATGCCGAAATCGATCCTTACGACACGGGCTTGCTCCTTGCCTACGCATTTCCCGAACGCATTGCCTCTGCCAAGCCGGGCAACAACGCTCAATTTATGCTCTCAAACGGCGCCATAGCCATGACCGACCACAGCGACCCTCTCGCCAACGAACCATGGCTTACAATTGCCTCGCTCAACGCCCGCGACGGCATAGGAAAAATCTTCCTTGCATCGCCGCTCGCCCCCGAAAGCCTAAAACCAATGCTCCGCGAGCAAGACACCATATCTTGGAACACCAAAAAAGGTGGAATCACAGCCGTTAGTCAACTAAAAATTGGCAGCATAATTCTCCGCGAAAAACCGTTGCAAAACGTTGACCCCGAAACAGTTGCCCACATTATCATTGATGCCGTAAAAAAAGAAGGTGCTCCGCTTTTGGATTTTTCCGACGAAGTGACGCAATGGCAAAACCGCGTTCTCAGTCTCCGCCAATGGAATCCCGAACAAGAATGGCCCGACGTTTCCACCGCCGCACTTATCAACACCTGCGAACAATGGCTGTTGCCGTACCTCAACGGAATCCGCACCGCCGAGCAACTAAAACGTCTAAACCTCATAGAACCACTGCAATACCATTTAGATTACAATCTCCAAAACCTTTTAGACACCCTTGCACCCACACACCTGCAAGTACCCTCGGGAAGCCGTATCCACCTGAAATACAATCCCGACGGCACACCGCCCGTATTGGCAGTACGTCTGCAAGAAGTATTTGGTTTAGCCGAAACCCCAAGAATCAACAACGGTCGCACGCCCGTACTCATGCACCTACTCTCGCCCGGCTACAAACCCGTACAA
The DNA here is from genome assembly GCA_017394445.1 of Bacteroidales bacterium. Lineage (GTDB taxonomy): Bacteria > Bacteroidota > Bacteroidia > Bacteroidales > UBA3824 > UBA3824. The sequence goes on from JAFPYT010000267.1 coordinate 13,776, forward strand.
ATCACCTCCGACCTCCGCAGTTTTTGGAACACCACCTATTTTGAAGTAAAAAAAGAACTCAAATCCCGCTACCCCAAACACGTCTGGCCCGACGACCCTTGGAACGAACAGGCTGTGAGAGGGGTGAAGAGGAAAACTTCCTAAAAAAATGCAGACTTTCGGGCTAAATCTATCAAAAAAAACACGATTTAGCCCGAAACCTTGCAGAAAAATTTTTCTAAAAAAACATCCACCATCAAAAATCTTTCGTATATTTGTAATGCAACTCTTGCCGTAAGCCGTGTGCTGTGGGCGGAGTAGCAAACATATAAAATAAGGCGTTACTTAACGCTTTGTTCTTGATGTTCAAGAATCTCGCAAATTCAAAAATATCCGTCAATAGCAAAGCAGCGGTGATGCCTACGATTTATGTATACAGCACGTACTACATAGTTACGTGTATACATATACGTGGGCTTTCGGCGTTGCTCGTTTCTGACGGATGGGCAATGCGAGAGCCTTTGAACGTGGAACGGGCAATAAGTTAGTTCCCACGTTTTTTATTTTATATGGGTAATGATAATGGTATTAACAATTCTGTTCTGGGGATTGGCAGAAAAATAAAAACTGTAACAAAATGAACAGAACTATTTACTTAATTGCAATGCTATTAGCATTTACGATGAAAGTTTACGGACAATCTTCGGAAGAACTATACCAAGAAGGACAGAAATATTATAACAGCAAAAACTACACAAAAGCACTTGAATGTTTTAGCCAAGCAGCGGCAGGAGGTTATGAAGAAGCACGTGTCCAAATTGGGTTAATGTATTATTCTGGTTGGGGTGTAGAGAAAAATTACCGAACGGCTTTAAACTACTTAACAATATCAGCCGACAATGGACATACATTTGCTTGTTCGATAGTTGGTGGAATGTATTTAGTTGGGAAAGGTATCAGTAAAGATTATAATAAAGCATATAAATACTTACAAAAAGCAGCGGAAAAAGGCAATGGTTTAGCACTATACTACTTAGGTGATATGTATTATAATGGACAAGGAGTACAGAGGGATATGAAACAGGCATTTTATTATTATAAGCAAGCCGTTGAACACCAATATAATAACGCTAAATTCGATTTAGGTAAAATGTATTACTATGGAGATGGTGTAAATAAAAATTACGTTACGGCTTTTAATTATTTAAAACCATTTGCTGACAATGATAACGGAGAAGCGCAATGTTTAATTGGGACGATGTATATTGGAGGTAAAGGAGTTGCACAAGATGATCAAAAGGCATACTTATATTTAAAAAAATCAGCCGACAATGGTTTTCAATATGCCAACTACTTTTTAGGATTAATGTATTACTCAGAACAAAATTATGGTAAAGCATTCGATTACTTAAAACCATTTGCAGACAACGATGAACCGGATGCACAATATTATGTAGGATTAATGTATTACACAGGAAATGGCGTAGTTCAAGATTATTTTAACGCAATTTATTACTTTCAAAAATCTACAAATAATGGCAATCGAGATAGTCAAACCCTTTTAGGTTGTTGTTATTACGATGGACAAGGTGTAACCAAAAACACATCTTTGGGTAAAAAATATTTAGCAAAATCAGCCGAACAAGGGGATAAATATGCAAAACTAATATTGGAAGAAATAGAAACAGAAGAATTGAAAGGTAAAACATACAAGGCGATTGACAAAGTAGCAGGTTACATTCCGTATTTTGGTGTAGGATGGAATATTGGTAAAGCAATTTATGAATTCACTCATTAATAGAATTATAATCATAATTAAAGCACACCTTGCCTTCGCTTGGTGTGCTTTTTTTAATTAATTATTTGTTACAAGCCAATAAGATAATGCCCATACACCCCATCCAATTCCGCCACCATTCTAAGTTGGTACAAAAACTCGCCTGGCATTTCGTCTTTGGAGCGCCGACTGTTATAAATTTATGGAACACCTTTATTATTAGGTATCCATCTGAGGATAAAACCGTGGTGCGTTTTAGATTTTTTGTAATCATAGATGATACCAAACGCGGCAAAGGTTACGGCAAAGCAATGATGAATATCTTAAATAAAGTGTACCTCCAAACATTTTGGGCGAAATCTAACCATTTTTAGGTACATTTCGCCCAAAAACTGAGATTTTGGGCGAAATCTATGCTTTTTGGGATACATTTCGCCCAAAAATTGGGTTTCTGGTTATTCATTACCGCCAAATATTTACAAAAAAAACTCAAAAGTATTTGAAAATAGCCAACAAGTTGCTATATTTGCACTATAAAGGTCAAAAGAAGAAAAATGGTCAATTTACACGACATATCAGAATACATAGTTTTTTTTATTGCGTTGTTTGCTGCTCGCTATTCACTTACAGAAACACAGGCATACAAGTATCTCCAAAAATACGACGCAATAAAATTTATGCACGACTTTTACGATGTAATGCACACACAATCATTTGACGATATGATAGATAGTATTGCAATGTATTGCAGAAGAAAAGGAGGCGACCTATGATAAAACTGTATCACGGCTCCACAGTAGACATCAAAGAAATTGACCTGTCGAAATCAAGACCCAACAAAGATTTTGGCAAAGGCTTTTACCTCTCGGCAGACAAAGAGCAGGCTTGGAGAATGGGGGAATTTAAGTCCCGTACAGAAGGTGGCAAACCAATATTAAACACGTACCTCTTCGACGAAGAATTATTAAATACAAACCAACTTAAATATTTAATATTCAGCGAGTATTCAAAAGAATGGGCAGAGTTTGTGTTCCTAAACAGAAATAATAAAACACATAACCAAGTGCACGATTACGACATTGTTTACGGTCCTATTGCCAACGATAAGGTAGGAATGCAAATAAGCAAATACGAAGATGGATACATAACTATTGATGTGTTTCTTGAAAACTTAAAATATATGGGAGGCATAACCTTTCAATATTTTTTTGGAACTGAATTGGCAATTTCTAAACTTCAAAAGATATGAATGTAACCGAAAAAGAGTTCAACTATATAAAACGGCACTTAACTATACAAATCATCAACACACTTATGGATGAAAATGGTTATAACATAGAAGATGCCATCAACAAAGTGTATACATCACCGATATACGAAAAACTATCCGACCCTGAAACTGGCTTATTTATCCAATCCCCAAGATATATAATGTCGTATATGACGATTTAATAGGGCTGTAACAGCCTCTTTTAATAGTTACGCCCAAAAACAATCGCCTTAACCCTTGCTTATTTGCCGCCAACCCATTACCTTTGCCCAAAATTATTGCCACTATGAAACCTTATACACACCGAAATTTCTGCGACCTCAACCCGCTGTTCTACACCATATCTAAATACAAACAAATTGTAGGGCGGAAAATCAAGAACGTTTTCGGCAAAGAGAAATTCGCCAAATCAAAAGAGGACTTCAAATTACCTGTCGTTATTTCAGAATACAGTTCGGTGCTGATTAAAACCGGCAAAGGCATCGACCCCGTTACCCAAGAAAACAAGGCGGTGAACATACGCATTGCCGCAAAAAAAATTTCAAACATAATTATCCGTCCCGGCGAGACATTCTCGTTTTGGCGCACCGTGGGCTCTATCACCAAGCGAAAGGGCTACAA
>JAFPYT010000268.1 GCA_017394445.1 Bacteroidales bacterium
CAACTACGGCGGCGGAACCATCGACTGCGAAATCCCTGCAAAATTCTACAAGGACCCCGACGCAATCCAAAAAATCGCCGATTCGTCGTGGAAATCCTTCACCCCCGGCATCCTCAAATCCGAAAGACTCAAAACCTTCGTTGATACTGCCCGCCGTCGCTACGCCGAGCATCCACACGAGGGTCTCCTGATACAGTACTGATTGTTACCAATGCAATATTCAATTCCTACACTACCGACATCGAAGAACTAAAAAAATTGTTGTAGGATTTCCCAAAAAAGCCTTATATTTGCATCTGTATAACAAAAGGAAAGATTATGGACACCACTCAATACTCACCCTTTGAATGGGGACACAATGCCGAACAACTCAACTCCTGTTTCGATTTGGCAAAATCGACACTTAGGGCAATGTATCCTAATAATAAGGTTGATTCGTGCGATATGCACGGATTATATATCTTTGATTCGGAAGACAATCTTATTGCGCAATATTCGACAGGCAACACTAGCAACGGCGATTTTGCAATGCAAAATATTGACACAAAAGAAGTTTGTATTCTTCGTGCGGCTTAGTGAATATTTTTAATCGAAAATATTATCACTGCAACCGAAAAATTTACTATCTTTGCGAATATTAAAATAAAAAGCAATGAACAACTCGCACAATACAATTTATTCCATAATGGGGGGGTAAATCGCTATAAATCAATAGGTTACACCCGTTTTTCAAGACTAAACTCACAATCAATTACCGCTTGTGGGGGAATTTTCGTATATAACATCAATACTTCGCTATGTTCAAAGTAGAGTGGGATACAGAAACTGGCGGAGTGGTACTCAGTTCGTTGCACACACAAAAAACGCTTGGTGTGTCGCCTCGACCTGTGTTTTTTGAAGAACTCGATTTGCTCAAACTCAACCAATTGGGTTGGAAATATCCGCATTGCCAAGAGCCATTGCTCTGGGCTTGCAACAAGCAATACTATTATCGTGGTGAATTGGTTTTTGAAGCCAAAGGCGCAAATATATACGATGAACCTACGGTAGTTTTTGTCGAAGGGAAAGAAAAACTTTCGTTGCAACCTATTGATATGTCGGCAATGCTCGAAAGATGCTCAGACGAGATGTTCCTTGCTGAGAGCGAAGCCATCGAATTTATCCGCGATGTATATATGCAATATTCATCGGCTCGTAAGAGCGTGGAAAAAGTAAAAGCAAACCAAATTGATTATGAGGCTTTGGCTGCAAAAATAGAAAAGCAGACTAAGCAGAAAATGGCTATCGTCAAGCAAGATTGCGACAGTTTCGACATAATGTCTCTCGAAAATGCCAAGCAAAAAGGTAAGCGCACATACGCCACTACCAAAATAGATGTATTTCTTTCATCATTTAGCGGAGGAAAAGATTCGCAGGTCGTTCTTGACCTTTGTACACGCGCCATTCCGCCACAAGCCTTTGAAGTTATTTACAGCGATACTGGCTATGAGTTACCAACCTCGCTTACACTTTATAAAGAAGTTCAGCAATATTACAAAGGACTTTACCCCGAATTGCGTTTTCGTACTGCACGCAACCACGAAAGCGTCCTCAACTATTGGGACAAGATAGGAACACCTTCCGATACTCACCGCTGGTGCTGTTCTGTGATGAAAACTGCGCCGCTACACAAAATGTTAAAAATCGAGGGAACAAACAAACAAGCCCGTGTTCTTGTTTTTGAAGGTTCGCGAGGAGAAGAAAGCAACCGCCGAGCTACATACGAACGGATAGGTAAAGGTGTAAAACACAACAATGTAATAAATGCACGCCCAATTTTTAATTGGAATACAACAGAAGTGTTCCTTTATATGTTCAAACATAAAATAACATTCAACACTGCATATAGAATTGGCAAACCTCGTGTTGGTTGTCTCATCTGTCCATTTTCTTCTGAATGGGACGATATGATTGTCAACAAATATTTCCCGAATGAATTAAAGCCATTTATTAGTAGGTTGGAAGAATGGTCAAAAATACGAGGCGTAAACAACCTCGATGAATATATTAAGGGTCATAAATGGAAGTTGAGAGCAAGTGGAAAATTTATGGAAGTGAAAACTTCTGTAAATTTTCAAACAAAAGGTAATAAACTCATTGCGAAAGTGACTAATCCGCAATCAAACCTGATGATTTGGCTCAAAGCGTTAGGAGATTGTAATATATCAAATAACAAAAATACCACTTTTGTACAAGGAGAGATAAAAATAAAAGGGAAAATATATCCATTTGAATTAGAATATAATAACACAGACTATATAATCTCTTTCTCAAACATATCCGACGTTGTATTGATAGGGTATGTTAAACGCACTATTTATAAAAGTGCTTATTGCATCAAATGTGAAGTTTGTGAAGTAGAATGCCCAACAGGTGCATTAAGCATTTATCCTAGCTTTGACATTGATAGCAAAAAATGTTCTCATTGTTTAAAATGTCTATTATTTCACGAAAGAGGATGTATTGTCGCAGATTCATTAAGTATGGCACAAGAAATTGACTTTAAAAAAATGACCGGTATCAGCGGTTACGGAACATTCGGATTGCGCGAAGAATGGCTCGCCGAGTATTTTGCATTGCAAAGTGATTATTGGAAAAATAATGCCTTAGGCAATAAACAGGTACCATCGTTAAAAGCGTGGTTAAAAGATTCTTTGATAGTGGATGACAAAATCAACGTTACAGAATTAGGGTTGAGTTTGTCGAATATTTTCCAAAATTACCACGATGTGGTTTGGGAAATCGTGTGGATTAATTTATCATATAAATCACCACTAATAAATTGGTTTATTTCTAACGTTTCCTTTGGTGGAATGTATAATAAACAAACTTTGTTGGATTTGTATAAAGAACAATATCAAGAAGGTTACAAAACTTTTGAGTATTCATTGCAAGCCCTTTTTAATATGTTTGCAAATTCGCCAATCGGAGATGTCTTCTGTCAAAAAGAGGAAATTACTAAAAATGATTTTGAAAGAAGACCTTACGATGACCTATCGCGAGAGGCGATAGCCTATTCTCTTTACAAATACGCTGAATCAGTTGGCACAAAATCACTCCGTGTATCTGATTTTTATCAAGAGGATTGCAAGCAAGGCGTTTATCGCGAGTTTGGCATTTCGCGTAGCGCTTTTGAATGCCAATTGCGCTCGCTCAATAGCGACACTAACCGCGTGCTTGTTGCTGAATTGAATATGGGCTTAGACAGTATAACACTTCGTGAAGATTTGGATGCTCTTGAAGCATTAAAACTATTAACAAAATAAATATAATTGGTATGGCAAAAAAATATTCCGACATAATAGACCTTCGCCAACAGAAAGCGGCTTACAACATCCAAAACGAAGCCGATGGCGACTGGAAATCGTTTATTGCCAACGAGCAATTCAATGGCATTTTGAAAAAAGTGCTTGCATCGGTACGCAACAACGATGCTGATATGCACAAATCATTTTGGATTGCAGGTACATACGGTACAGGCAAAAGCCATGCTGGTGCGGTGATAAAACATTTGCTTTGCGACCCTGTTACTGAAATCTGCGATTATGTTAACGAGGAATATGCCGACCATAAATATGACATTCTGCGCAACGATATTTTTTCTCTTCGCAATGAAAAACGTCTTTTCCCGGTTATGCTTTATGGGCAAAGCAACATTACGCACAAAGAGGATTTGTCGCTTGTGCTTCAACGTGCCATTACCGATGCATTGTCCAAAGCCGGAATTCATTTGACTGTTAAAACGGATTTTGATAATTATATCGAACATATTTGTGAACAGCAAAAGTTTTGGGAAGACTTGATAAGCAACAACTCTCAATTGTGTTCTGTTGCGCCTGATGTTAATAAACTTGTTTCGTTGCTCAAAAATTGCGATTTGGCTGTACTCGAAAAAGTTCGTACTGCTTTACGCGAAGGTAAATTTGACATTCGTATGAACAACGCCAATATAACTAAATGGTTTTTCGAGGTACAAAACGAATTGGCAAACACAACCGACTATAATGGTCTTCTCGTAATTTGGGATGAATTTACCGAAGTTATAACATCAATCAATCTTTTGGTTGCGCTTCAAGAAATCGATGAAAAAGTAATGAACCCTGAAAACAATTCTTACTTTTTCTACATTTCGCATCCATCTGCGCTAAACTCGCTCAAAATTGATGAACGTGAGAAGACAAAAGGACGCTATCACTATATGAGTTATAATATGGAGCAGGTGTCGGCGTTTAAAATTATGTCAAGCAAGTTCAAATATGTCGGTGACGGAAACGAGGCAAAAAGCATTGTGCAACGCTTTTTTAGCAACAAACAGCATTTGCTCGATATCTATTCCAAAACATCAACCAATCCCGCCGAAACACGAGATGACCTTCAAAAGTTGTTTCCTCTGCACCCTTCCACTGCCAATTTAGCAGCCTATTACGCTCGTGAGGCAGGCTCTTCGAGCCGAAGTGTGTTCGAGTTTATTGGACAAAATGATGCTATCCGTCAGTTTCTAAATGATGAGAATCAATTTGAGCAGCGCAATACAATCACTCCCGATTATCTTTGGGATTATGTACTCAGTGTATTTAATGAAAATGTTACAAAGTATGGAGCAGTAACAGAACGTTTCAATTCTCGACGATTGCAAGTGGAGAATCAAGGTCCGCAGTATTCTACGGTATTCAAAAGTATCTTGTTGCTCAATGCTTTGAATAATGTCGCTAATAACGAAAGTGTAACCCCAACTATTGAAAATATCCGCAATTTGTTCGTAGGGACAGGTGTTGCATCTGAACTAGATAAAATACTTGCCTACTTTGACGAAAACGGAATTATTCAACGTCAACCGGGTGATGTTTATTCAATACAATTTTCGGCATTGCCGACAAAAGAGATTGAAGAAATCAAGAGTGTGTTGAAAGACCAAACTTTCAAATTTACTTCGCAGATAATCAATTTCGGTGAAACAGCAGAAACGGAATTTAATACACTATTTAGACAAAAAAATCGTTCCTTAACTTACAAAATGTATTCTGTTGACACAAACGATTTCAAACTACTGAATAGAATTGACACCGACAAAAAAGAAACCAAAGAATACGAAACTTTTCTTGCCTTTTTATTTGCCAAGAATACTGACGAACTTAGTACTCTTAAAACTATTGCATCAAACGCCTGTGTAGAAGACCGATTCAAAAATGTTACTTTCATAGTCTTTGAGACGGTTTTTGGCAATGATGAATTTGAACGTTTTATTGAGTATCAAGCAAATGCCACTTGTGCCCAACGCCACAACCTACCCGATCAACAAAAAGTTCATACCGAATCATCGGCAGGAATGATAAAAGAATGGTTGAAAAAGATTAAGTTAGGCAATTTTTCATATTATCTCAATAGTATTCAAGAAGTTTGTGCTGTAAATAAGATTATCAGCACCATAAATAGTGTAATAGCACCTACAATATTTAATAATGGATTAGAATCGTTAGATTTGATAAGAACACGGTCATCCTATACCTATTGGAAAAAACAAAGCGCAGCACAAGTTGTTGACAATGTTTTGTCATACAACTGCAAATCTGACATTATAAAAAATAGCAGTAATCCATATATGCACGTTATCTTCTTGTTGCAAGATAGTGTTGACGAAAACTTGGAGTGGCGACCTGATTGCCCTGCGAATCACCCGCTTAAATTGGTTTACGACTTTATTGTCAATAAATTCAACCACACCAACAAAAACGAAACCTTCAACCTTGCAGACAGACTGTCTGATTTAACTAAACCTCCGTTTGGATTATATCAAACCGCCGGCAATATGGCGATGGTGGCATTTGCAATGCGTAAATATATAAACCAAATTTTCGATACCAATGGTAAGCCACGCAACAATCAGCATCTTGCCGACGATGTTGTCAATTTGTTCAAATATTGGGAAGAAGGCAAAGGATACAACAATTTGGAATTCAGATTTGAATCAAAAGAAAGTCGCAGTTTATGTAAGAATTTCATTGAGTTGTTTCGTTTGAAAGAACTCAATGGTTACAAAGACATAAGCAGCCTTCAAGATGCCCGTTGGGCTATCACTCACGAGTTTGCTGTGAAGGTGAAATATCCTTTATGGTCGTTGAAATACAATTGTGACAACAATACTGAGTTACAAAAACTATTCGACAATATTCTTAAAATATGCGAAAAAGACACTTTGCGCGACCCAAATTTGCTTGTTGAAACAGTAAAACTACTCGATATTTATCATTTCGAATGTGCTAATTTGTTTAACAACAATAACGATGAATTTAGAATTGGTTTTTTTAACTATTTGAAATCTGTACCAACAGTTGATTTACAAGATGAAGAATTTGATGTTGCGCTTGTGTATTTGCAACAATACTTGGAGGGCACAGTAGGCTTGTGGACAGAAGAAGAAGTGAAAAAAGCACTAATGGAATGGCGCATTAGCACCTTGAAAAAACCGAAATTCACCATCACAACAGAAGTTGAACCAAATGATGTCGGCAAAGTTATTGGTGGTGGAGAGTTTGAAGAAGGCACGAAAACAACTCTTGTCGCTATGCCGAATCAGGGTTACGAATTCGACCATTGGAGCGATGGCAACCATCTGTATGCAAGAGAAATAATTGCAGATAGCAATGCTTCGTTTACCGCTATTTTCAAAAAAATAGTTAAGGAAAAACCGCAGACTGATGTTCCCAAACACAAAAAAGAAACTGCGAAATCCAAAATCAGCCAATTGAACGACATCAACAAGGCTAAGTTAATTTTGGAGCGAATTATTGAACAAGCAAACGATGCTGTAATAGATATCATTAATGAATTGTAGCGTATGTATAAGGAGTTTCATAATATCAAAGAATTGCTTGAATACGCGGAAGCCGACAAGCAAATAGTAGGTGATGAAGGATTTGTTGCCAACCGTTATCCCATTCGTTTTGTGCTGTTTGATAATTTCAGTGATTCGTTCGAATTTATCAGTCAAAAAGCGCAAACTTGCAAAGTGGAAAGCGTTGACAAATGGCTTGACGCGAACTATCACGATATTATGATGACCCATACAGCATTGGCAGATAGTATTTCAAGTTTTATTTCAAAACTTTCTGACAATGATGTAGTTATTGCTCCTTTCTCTGAGTTGGCACGTTTCTATGACAATAGCGACCAATCCAAGCAATTTGAGACACTAATACGCACAATCAAGTCAATTGAATCAAGCAAAAATGGTTTTCAAAACCATCAGCGCATTTACATTCCCATTGTGGGATTGGAAGGCAAGATGTCGATGTTTGCTAACGATACGCAAATAAACATCTGGTATTATAAAAATGTTGAGAAGCATACCAATTACAGGCTGATACTTACTCCTTCTACGTTTGAAGTTAAAGGGTTAGATGATAAGTACACCGAAGTTGAAAATGTAAAACAATGGATGGCAATTTGGAAAGACCAAAATGCTAAATCCAAAATCATTTCCACTTCAATGTCATTGTTTGCAAATGCAGTGTATGCGCAGCCTGACAATGCTTTTGATTTTTGCGTGTGCAAAAATGTGTATGAATTTCTTACCCAAGGTCTTCAACTTGACTTTGGTGATATAGAATTTAAGGTTCAGGATAATACATATTGGCTTCAACTTGCAAAAGAAATTGATATAAAGCATTTTTCGTTTGAAGATTTTTTCAATCACCATTTTCATATTGATGAGTTGGCTGATTTTAATGTCTTTCTCAAAACTTGGTTTGATTGTCATAACGAGTTTGAAAAATGGTTATTATGCACATTCTATTTAGTTAAGTTTTGTAATAAAAAAAGTTATATCTGTCAGTGTATCAACTCCTGTCAGAGTTATAGCCAATCAGATTTCTTTGCGGCTATCGTATTAACTATTTTCGATTGCGATGATAAGGAGTCATATGTCGACGAGCGTAATATATGTATGAAATTTGCCGCGGACAGAGGCATAAAAGTGAGTGTTTACGTTGAAGAAAGATTAAAGACTGAACTTATAAAAATATCAGAGCAATATGGTTATACAAAGGCTGTCAAATATTTAACACATTTGACACTTGTAGAAAAAGAATTAGCAGTTAGTTGGGTTGGCCAAACCAAAATCGACATTAGTTTTGTAGCAAACGTCTACCCTGATTTGTACAACTATATTTCGGGCAAAATTGAATCTCCTAATGCTTGGATTACAAATTATTTCAAGGCTTATCGTGAGAGTAAAATAGCCAATAAAATCAACGATGATTTAAAGGCTTTGCTCGCAGCACAAAACGGTAGCGTGGTTACGTTCAACAATTGGTACAATTCGTTCAAAAATACCAAAACAGTTTTAAACAATAGAACAGACATTGAAGTTTATTATTGGATTGACGGTATGGGCATTGAGTGGATTCCGTTCATAACCTATTTGTTTAGTAAAAAAGAAGGAATTTATCTGAATGAAACACATATCGTGCACGCTGCTTATCCTACTACTACACCGATTAATAAGGTTGCACTTGATGATTTGTCGCACAACAATCTAAAAAAGATTGGCGACCTTGATACGCAAGCGCATAAAAACACAAACAGATATCCTAATTATATAATTGAGGAATTAGAGATTGTAAGCAATGCGATAGATAAAATCGTCAGTGAATATTCAGGAAAGAAAATTGCAATTGTTTCAGACCACGGATTGACAGCTATGTCGCAGTTTTGTGACGGTTTGAATCTTGCCGGATACAAATCAGACCACGGAGGAAGGCTCGCATCAAACGAATCAGGTAAAATTGTTGCCGACAATAATTATGTTGTTTGCGAAGACGGCACTACAATATGTGCACTGAAACACAATTCTTTGTGCGGCAAAACGCCCATTGGCCAAAGTGCCCACGGTGGATGCACTCCCGAAGAAATTTTAGTGCCAATTTTTATTGTCTCTTCGCATAAAGAATCAACCAATTATACGGCTAAACTCTTGACAACAGAAATTACAGGGAATAACCCTGTGATTGAGTTTGAAATAAAAGGTGAAAATATTGTAAATCCTTACGTTATGTATGGAAATCAACAATATAAACTTACCAAAGCGGGCACTATCTATCGGTCTGATAAATTAGCACTTGTTGCAGCCACAACGTCTGTAACTCTATTTATAGGTTCTGCATACAAACAAACTTTCAATTTGAAAATCAACATTGGTGCAGAAGAAGAAGAAGATTTGTTTGACTTTTAAACGTTTTATAATATGACAGAAGAACTTAGCAATAAGATAAAAACTCAATTCGCTTCTATGGCGATTTACAAAGACCCAGCAAGCACTAATAGTCTTTTTGTAGGTCGCAATCTGCCTTCTTTTGTAAAAGATTTCATTTTGAAACGTTTTATAAAAGAAAATGGCGAAACAAACACACAATTGCTGACTTCGTGGCTCGATGAGGTTATTCCACACGATTCAGTTAAGGACAAATTGGGTCAAGGTGAGCAACTTACCTTGTTGGTTCGTTTTGTTGTGTATATTGATTTAGTTAAGAACGTTTACCGTTTTGCCATTCCAGATTTGGGTATTAAAATCAAAGAAGGTCTTATCCCTGAGTATGTTTATTCGAAGCATAAAGGTACACTTGTCGATGGCGAAATGTGGGGCATCATTAAGGTTTGTCTTCTGCCTAACGAGGATGGTCGGAATTATCACGTTGAAATGGTTGATTATAAACCATTTAAGCCTTATAAATCTGTTGATGTTTCTTATTTGCAGGAGGCTCGAAAAAACTTCACCACCGAAGAGTGGATTGATGTACTACTGTCAGCAATGGAGTATGACGCTGCGGGGTTCAAAAGTATTCGTGAAAAATTAGAATTCTTGACACGACTTTTGATTTTTGTTGAACCTCGTTTGAATGTAATTGAACTTGCACCCAAAGGAACTGGCAAATCGTATGTCTTTGGTAATCTATCAAAATACGGTTGGCTAGTTAGCGGTGGTAAAGTAACACGTGCTAAGTTGTTCTACGACAAGCAGAAACAGCAAAACGGCATAATCAAAAATCACGATTTCACAGCCTTCGACGAAATTCAAACAATTGATTTTCAAGAACCTGCCGAAATACAAGCGGCTCTTAAATCATACCTCGAAAGTGGAAAAACAACTATTGACAACAACGAGTTTTCTTCTGAATGTGGTCTTATGCTTATGGGCAATATTCCGTTGACAGCCGACCGTCGTCCTGTAAGTAATAAGTATTTTGATTCTTTGCCAAAAAACTTTCGAGAATCAGCACTTTTAGATAGATTCCACTGTTTTATTGAGGGATGGTATTTGCCAAGAATTAATAAGAGTATGATTTACAAAGGATGGACAATCAATGTGGAATATTTTTCAGAAATATTGCACGCTTTGCGCACTCAAAACCAGTATAGTCTTTTGTTCGACGAACTTGTTTCGTTTGAAAAAGATGCAGATATGCGTGATTTTACGGCAATAAAACGCATCACAGTTGCTTATATGAAACTTCTTTTTCCTCATTGGACAAAAAAAGAAGAAGTAAATTTGAACGACTTCGATATGTATTGCCTTCAACCGGCTATTCATCGGCGTGGTATTGTAAAAGAACAATGTCATTACATTGATCCTGAATTTAAATCGCAGATGCCAGTGGTGGAGGTGAAATATTAGTGAAAAATTATTGTTCCCTATTTGCTATGCAACAAAATATAGAACAATCTGATTCTACTTGTCCCTTTTTGTAATCTCAATCCCAAAGTAGAAATCATCAGCGAAACTGCGACGGCTGTTGCATTTTTAGATGGTTATCCTGTCAACAAAGGACATACATTGATAATTCCCAAACGCCACGTGGCGGATTATTTTGAACTTTCGGTTCACGAACAGCGGGCAATGTGGTTGCTTGTCAACCGTTGCAAAACAATCCTATCCGACCGATACCATCCCGACGGCTTCAACGTCGGCATCAATGTCGGACAAGCCGCCGGACAATCGGTTTTCCACGTGCATATACATCTAATCCCAAGATACAAAGGCGACGTGGGAAATTCCAAAGGCGGTGTTAGAGGGGTGATACCGGGGAGGCAAAAATATTGATTTTTTTCTCTTCACATAGTGACGAAAATAAAAAATACTGTGGAGAAAACTTTATAATCTCGGTATTTCCAATCCATTCACTTGTGTCTCAAATTCCTCTTTGCTCCAAATTTTATCGTTGAAATAATATCCGTAATCAGATATTTTGGAAAGGTTTTCTGGGGTTTGGTTCGCTTTTTTTATGCAAATCCAATCTGAATCTGATTCTGAATCTGATGACTCATTTTTGTAAAATGTTTTGTAAAATAACAGAGTGTCAGGGTTGTTTTCGGTTTCGGGTTTAAAATATATTTTATCATCGAGCAAGGGATTTTCATAAATAATCTTGTCGTCTTCCTCGCCAATTTTTACGGCTTTTACCACTAATTTTATTCCGCAATATTGATAGTAAAAATCCAAATTGTTTTTTAAGAATTCTATGTCGGCATAACTATCCAAATAGTAAGTGTTGGAATCTATTTCAACAATTGGGCGTTGAAAATCAACAATTTGCTTTGCAGAAGGGTGTTTATTACAACAGAAAAAACTCTGTTGTCGAAATATGCTCGCTCAATTATGATTTTTCCTTTTGGAATATATGGAGAATTATGAAATTTTTCGGGATTAGCTCTGTAAGAATATAGTCCATCTACCGAACCTCTTTCGCCTCTCTCAGAAAATACATAACGCGTTTCTGTTTCGGGCTCAATATAATCGGTGGCTACTGTATATTCTAAATAACTACGACCTTTTCTTCCATAGCTTGTAGAAAGCACAACGTCGGTAATTTCTGCACAAACATACACTTTGCCTTTTTCATATATTTTTTCTTTGCAAATGTCTCTCAAATTCGATTCAAAAAATATTGCTGATATGAATGTGACAATGAAAAATGGTAGCACGTAGACTGAGGAACCGTGATTTTTTTTGGATTTACTCATTGCCAATTCTTCTTCAGTTTTTTTCATATAACTTAATTGTTTGCGACATGAAACGAAGTAAAAAGCCGCTGTTGAAAAGAGAAACAATAGTAGCCACAAAAAACTGAACTTATAATCAGGATAGTGGTTTAAACAATTAACCAAATTGTACACGCATTTTCCGAGTGAAACTATCGAGATTCCTGCCAGAATGTAAGAGAATATTTTGGGCTGCAATACTTCACCCTTAAATCGATTTAGGCATAAAACTGGGGCGGCAAGGCTAAACGGCACAAATAAACACACTGCCACTGTCCATGAAATAAAACAGCATATTATGAAACACGCCAACGTTGCTGTAAAGATGTAATAAAACCGCTCTGACATGCCTCTGTTAATAAAATTTTCTCTGTCGGAAATGAGCAAGCCCATTATTAATAGGCTCATTACAATAGCAACAATATAAGTAATCATAGTAGTATCTTTAATAGTTAAACATGGGGCAAATGTAATCATTTATTTATATACACAAAAAAAATTTCAGATAAGAAAAAATCCTTACCTTTGCGGTGAAATATAAAGTCAATTATGCTTCACGATTTAGGAATTATAATGTTGGTGGCGGGGGCCATCAGTCTTTTGTGTAAATGGCTCAAACAGCCTGTGGTTTTGGGATATATCGTTGCCGGAATTCTTGCCGGACCGTATGTGGCGGGCTCTTCGTGGGTAAATGTGGAAAGCGCCGAAACTTGGGGTCAGGTGGGCGTGATATTCCTTCTTTTTACCCTCGGTTTGGAATTTTCGTTCAAAAAACTCTTGAAAATGGGTTCTACGGCGTTTATCGGCTGCCTGACTATCGTTGTGGGTATGATGGGCAGCGGATTTATGCTCGGACGAATGATGGGGTGGAGCGAAATGAACTCGCTTTTTCTCGGTGGTATGCTCTGTATGTCGTCTACCACAATAGTTTTCAAGGCGTTAGACGACCTTGGATTGCGTCAGCACAAATTTGCCGAAATATGTTTTGGTATACTTGTGGTGGAAGATTTGTTTGCCGTGGTGCTGATGGTGCTGTTGGCGTCGATTGCTGTTAATCAGCAGTTTGACGGCGTGGAGATGTTGGCGCAGGTGGGCAAGTTGATGGCTTATTTGATATTGTGGTTTGTGGCTGGCATTACGCTGATTCCCACGCTGTTGAGAAAATGCCGTCCGCACCTCAACGACGAAACTATGACCATCGTGGCGCTTGGACTCTGCCTTGGAATGGTTTTGGTGGCAAAAATGGCAGGATTCAGTGAGGCTCTCGGCGCGTTTGTGATGGGTTCGATATTGTCGGAAACCGTTGAATGTGAACGCATTGAAAAACTTATGTCGCCCATCAAAAACCTCTTTGGCGCGATATTTTTTGTGTCGGTGGGTATGATGATTGCGCCGGCAACGTTGGCAGAATATTGGCTGCCGATTTTGATAATTACGTTAACCGTAATTTTTGGACAGATAATATTTGCAACGCTCGGCATCACGCTGTCGGGTCAGCCGATGAAAATTGCTATGCAGTCGGCGTTTGCATTAACGCAGGTGGGCGAATTTGCCTTTATCATTGCGCAGTTTGGCGAATCGATTGGCGTTACCGAAAAATTCCTTTACCCCGTTGTGGTGGCTGTTTCGGTGATAACTACGTTTCTTACGCCTTACACCATCAAACTTGCCGAACCCGCTTACTCACTATTAGAGAGGATTTTACCTAAGAAATTTTTCTCGCTTATCGGACGGCTTCAACAAGGCAAATCTACTGTGGCTCAGCAAAGCATAATGCGCCAATTGCTCAAAAAAGTGGGTATTTCGGTGGCAGTTTACGGTATTGTAAGTGCTTTTGTAATAATGCTTTACCAACAGTTTCTTTCAAGTTGGATAGTGGGAGCGATGTCGGCAGTTTTGCCCGAAAATTTTGAATGGGTTTCGCGGCTTGTGGCATTGTCGGGTCTCTTGCTTTTGCTTTCGCCGTTTTTATACAAAATGATTTCGAGCCACAAAAACGCTCCCGAAGCCCAAAAACTCCGTCAAGACAGCACTTACAAGCGTGCGGGACTTATTGCCCTCACTGTGGCGCGGAATGTTTTGGCTATGGCGTTTATTATTGCGTGCATAGGTCGCTATTTTAACCTCACGCTTGGTTTGTTGATTGTTGCGGCGGTGGCGATTATTGCGGTGATAACGCTTTCGAGCAAGATTCACAAGCAATCGTCTGAAATCGAAAAACGCTTTATTGATAATCTTTCGGCACGTGAGCGCGAACAGGAGAAAAACCGTTCGGTACGTCGCGAGGTGGAGGACGCTTTTCTTGATTACGACCTGCATCTTGCTGATTTTGAACTCAATCCCGAATCCCTTTACTGCGGTCATCAACTTCTCAACCTCGACCTTCGACATTCGTGCGGTGTAAATATTGTGCGCATTGTGCGAGGAGGGCTGAATATCAATGCTCCGGGCGGCAGAGAACGTCTTTATCCTCACGACCGTATTGTGGTGGCAGGCAGCGACGACCAAATTAAACTTTTCCGCCAAAAACTTGATACTACTGTGGATTCTGCGTCAAAGGCTGATGCTGGACGAGTTTCTACATTTTCGCTCGAACAACTTCAAGTTCAGCCAGGTATGTCGTTCTGTGGTAAAAAGTTAGCCGAATCGCGTATTGGCGAATTGGCTCAGTGCGTGGTGCTTGGTATCGAGCATAATGGCGAAACCACAATGAATCCCACCGCCGATGCCATCCTCAACGAGGGCGACACGCTTATTTTGGCAGGCGAAACGGAAAAGATCAAAGGTCTGTTGGTGTAAGTTTTTGGGGGTAAAATATTTTTAGTAAAAAAAGGAACATATTTTGCTTAAATTAACGACAGAGCGTTCAAACAGAAGAAAATGAAGAAAGCAAGCGGCACAACTTTCTAAATATATTTTTGACTACAAGGGCGATTGTCCCCAAACCGACGACATTGCCCTCATAGCCTTTAAAATATAGGTTTAATTCAATTCCATACCTTTTTTGATTTTGAGCACAGCCTCGTCGCCTTCAAGTATTTGGGCTATGGCTATGGCAAAATCAATAGAATGTCCTGCGCCGATGCTTGTAATGAGGTTTCCGTCGCGGGTTATGGCGTTGCCTGTGTAGTTGTAATATAATGATATTTCGGTTTTGCAGCTCGAATGAGCGGTAACGTTTTTGCCCAATCCAATGCCGTTTTTCAAAAGCACAGTGGGAGCGCCGCAGATAGCAGCAAGCAGTTTGCCAGATTCGTAGTGTTTTTTTACAATTGCACCTACTTGAGGGTCGTTGCCAAGGTTTTCGTAGCCGGGATAGCCGCCGGGAAGGTAAATCAAATCAACGTTGTCGAAATCAGTAACTTCTGAAATCAAGAAATCGGCTTCAACCTTAACTTTGTTAGATGCCGAAACCTGAGGTTTGTTGTTTATCGAAACTGTTTTAACATTGATGCCGCCGCGGCAGAAAACATCGTAAGGCGCAAGAGCCTCGATAAGTTCAAAACCTTCAGCAAGAAATATATACGCTTTTTTCATTTGTTGTAACTATTTGTTATAAAGATAATTGTTGTAATGCTTGAGAAATACGGTCTTCGCCCACCAATTTGGCAACGATTCGCCGTTTGTCGTCGATAAGGTACATTATTGGTGTGCTTACTACGTAGTAATATTCGCGAAAACGCGACATATTTTTTGTGTCGCAAAGGTCGATCCACGGGAAGTTTTTGCGCTCAGAATTAGCCTTGATACTTTCGTACGAAAAATCATCGTTGCATAGCGTGTACACTTGATAGCCATTGCGCATAAGACCTGAATAATAATACTTTATGGCATTTTCGGCACTGTCGCAATGTCCGCAGCCATTAGCCCAAAACATCAGCAAAATTGGTTTGTTGCCAGCGTAATCAAAAATATTGATAGTGTCGTCGGTGCCAGTGTGTCGAGCCGAAAAATTATGAGCATCGTAACCTATCATTGCCGAACGGTAGATATTACGCTGATCTTCAATCATTTTGCGTGTTTCGGCTGTAAGGGTTTTAACCGTGTCTGATAGAAAATAGTTGTCGGCAATATGCACAAACACCTCGTTCATACCTATTTTATAAAAAGTACGGTAAAAGCTTAACAGATAGAACGATACATAGCGGTAAACTTCAAAATTTGCCTTGCTCATAGCAATAATTCTGTCGGTTTGACGCATAATTTCGTGTGCGCCGTCTTCGATATGCCTTGCAATGTGCGCTCTTATGCTTTTGTAAAAAAACGGCGAACGGAGCAGACCCGGCTGAGCAAAATTGATGTAGTGAAACATACTGTCGCCCGAATAGTTGGTGGCATTTAGTCCGTTGAGCACATCGGCAAGGATTGTGTTTGGGTTTGCCGCCGCCTCGTTTTGCCAAGCCTGTTCGTATTGACGGTCTATCTTGCTGAGTTTCAGGTCTAATTGCTCTATCTTTGCAGAATCTTTTTCGTATTTTTTGGCGGTGTCGAGTTCGCGCTGCTGCCTAACAAGTTCGGTCATACGCCGCTGATAATCAAAGAATTTGGCATTAACATCCGAACCCGTTATCTTCATAGTTTTTTGCGGGTCGTTGGCAGAGCATTTCATTACAAAGTTTTGATTGTTGCCATCTATCAGCAAATCAAAATACTGACCGCTACCGTCTAAAATAATTGAATAAATGCCAGCAGGCAGTTGTTGGTTGCCCTTAAAGACGTAGTATCCCTTTTCGCTGGGAGCCGAATCGGTTACAAGATACTGTTTTTCTTCGTAATAATATGCAAGGCGCACCTTTTGAGGCGGAGCGTCGGTGGCACGGAGTTTTAGTTCGTACCCCTGTGCCATCGAAACTAACGCGCTTGCTGTCAATAATATGGTAAAAATCAATTTCATTTCTTTTCTCCACGTTTGGCCTTGTCGTCCTCAATCATTCTGATAAGTTCGTAAGCCTGTTCGTGACCTATACGTTTGGCGATAATCTCTTTTTTCTCGTCCAAAAGGTAGAATGTAGGAGTGGAGTTAACGTCGTAATTATCGCGGTATTGGTCGAATGGATTCCAACAGTTGATCCAACCCGGAGCCATCAAGTGTTTTTCTTTTATAAAATCAAACCATTTGTTGATGTGCCTGTGCAGGTCGCCGAGTTTGTCTACACTGCGGTTCATATACACAGCCCACACCTTTACACCCTCGTTTTTAAGAGTGTCTTGATAAAATTTGAATAGTTTTGGAATCTCCTCTTTACAGTGGCTGCAATCGGGCTCCCAAAATACTATGAGAGTGTATTTTGCGGGAGTTTTATGCATATCAATATATCCGCCGAAATGTCCGATAAGATCATCAAGAATGCGCACAACATCGTTTCTGCGAGCTTCAAAATCAGGTTTTTTGGTTTCAATTTCCACGCCCTCGGTTTTAAGCACTTCGGTAAATGGGCGGAGAGCGTTAATTTTGGTAGTGTCGTCGGGTAACTGTTTGAGAACAAGGTTTTTTGAAATGTTTCCTACAAGACAGTTCTCCTTTTTGGTGATTTTCTTTTTAAGTTCGGTTTTAAACGAATCGGTATCCCAAACGGCATCTTTAACGTAAATTTCTGCAAGAGAGCAATATACGTTTTCTGCCACCATTGCTTCGCTTTTAGCGTACTTATTAAAGAAGTACACAAGCATAAAGCGGAAAAGTTCGTCGTTTTCGCCCTTTACCAACTTGCCTTTTGGACGGGTAGCGTTTACAAGCCAATTGGTCTCTTTTATCAGTGTATCAGGCATTTGAATTACAATATTATCGATATATTGCTTAATTTTAGGCTCGTAGAGGGCAGTACGGAGCAAACGTCCATCCGACACTGGGAAATTGTCGAAATAGTGAGCTTTATAATAGAAGTAACGTTCGTTTTGGTCGGTGATACTTGCTGGAATCGTAACATCGCGTGTGGCAGTCAAGAACTTAGAGAAAAACATATCGGGATACTTCGTAATCTGTTCTTTGTAATGATCTTCAACACGTTGGTTAATAGCGTTTTTCTCGTCGTCGGTCTTAGCTTTTTCGTAATCGGTGCGGCATTTGCCAAGAAACTTCTGATAATCAACAAAAAGTTGGTTTTGCAGGTCGCCTGTAATCACCATATTGTCGAGAAATTTAGCAGGCGTAGTGTCGTTTTCGATTGTAAACTTCTGATTATCATCAATGAGGATGTCAAAATAATTACGGTTTGGCATAAAGATAAAATACATTCCGCCGGGCAGTTTTTTCTTGCCTTTAAAAACTCCAAAACCCTTAGAATCAAGTTTAACAGTATCGTCGGGAATAAGGCGTTCGTTGAAATGGTGTCCGAGGATAACGGTGTCGCCTGGAATAGACTTGATTTTAATACCGATTTCGTAGCCCTGCGCCTGCAAACTGCCGCACAAAGCGCACAACATCAATGCTATAAATATCTTTTTCATCTTTCGATTATTTTAAATTAGTTTCTATTTTATAGTCAAATAATCAAACGCACAAGTTGCACCTGTAGTTTTTTATTTAACGTTTTTTAGCACGAAACAAAATTAGAGAATCTTTTGTAATCTACCAAGCTTTTTTTTACCTTTGTGGCTATCAATAATTATGAGATGAAAACATTTTTTTTATTTGTAATTTTATCAGTTTTGCTTGTATCTTGTGCCAATCGTATGCCGCAATATACTTACGAACCTGTGCCGTTTGATTTAGGAGTTCCTTTTTTCCCCGATTCGCTCAATATTCCTTCCGACAATCCTATGACAGTGGACGGTGTAACCCTTGGGCGTTATCTTTTTTACGATGAACGGCTTTCGGGAGATAAGGATAGACCGATGAGTTGCGCCACTTGCCACAAACAGGAATATTCGTTTGAATGTGGAACTGAAGTTTTTCCCGATGGTCGTCCAGTTGGCAATTCTGGCAAAAAGACTCCAAATGTTATGTTGCCTTTAATCAATTTGGTTTGGAACAGCAACGGCTATTTTTGGAATGGCTATATTAATAAGGAGTGTGGCAAGAATATCGAAACCACTGTTCCGATGGCGATAATTGCCCCTCACGAGATGGATGGAGATATCAATAATGCAGTAAAACTCATTAAGCAAGACAAACGTTATCGCGAGATGTTTTATAAAGCCTTTGGAACTGATGAAATTAATATCGATTTGATTTCTAAAGCAATAGCTCAATTTGTGCGTTCGTTGATAAGCTTTAATTCTAAGTTCGACCGTTTTATGGCAGGCGAGCTTCAACTCTCGAAATCAGAGATGCGTGGTCTTATGCTTTTTACCACCGAAGGAGCCGACTGTTTTCATTGCCATGGTTCGCCTGCATTGCCACTCTGGACCACCAACCTTTTTATGAACAACGCCAAAGATATAGATTTTGAAGGTCAGAACGACCGCTCAGCCGTAACTCAAAATCCTTTGGATAAAGGCAAGTATCGCGTACCCACGCTCAGAAATATCGAATTTACAGCGCCATATATGCACGATGGCAGATTTAAAACTCTTGACGATGTTCTCGAATTTTACAATAATGGTCTTAAACGCTCTCCCTATATCGACCCGCTATCCATTAATACTAATCATGGCGGCATGCACCTAAGCCAAAGAGATTTAAATGACTTAAAAGCTTTTTTGCTAACCTTGAGCGATACAGCTTTTATTCATGACAAAAGGTTTTCTAATCCTTGGATTCGCTAATTTGATTTTAGATTTTGTAATATTTTCTATTTTAAATTTTGAATTGTTATTTCTTTTATTTTCCTTTGCCTCATAGTTGTATTAGCTATTTATTTTAAATTTTGTTCATTAAATAATTTAAAAAATGGGATATTTTTGTTTGGTACTTGTTTTAGTTTTGGTAGTTTCAGGAATTATATGTGCGTTTGTTTTTCACAAGCGACGATTGAAGCAGCTCAACGATATTAAGTTTTTTTATTCAAATGTATCCAAGTTGCTTCGTACTCCTGTTTCAAATTTAGTATCGCAGCTCAAATCTTTATCGGGAGACGAAAATCAAGATGAAAATCAAAAAACACTTTATAATTATATGCTTGGCAATGCCTCGCGCCTATTCCGCTTGTCGGATATTATAGCCGAAATAGGGTTTGATCATAATAATCTTGTTGCCGAAAAAACTGATGTAGTATCCTTTGTGTCAGATATTTGTAATGAATATGCGAGTGTAGCAAATCAACAAGGTGTGGATTTTAAGTTCAATGCTGTAATCCCCTCTTATTCAGCTTATATCGACAGAGAAAAAATTGATGCCGCACTTTATATTATAATAGCGGAGTTGGTTTCATACGTTTCTAAGCCAAAGTCAGTAGAAGTGCTAATCGACTCTGCCGACACTAATCTTTTAATAAAACTTCGCGACAGTGAATCGGAATTCAATTTTACCAAAGTTTCGGAGTTGATTAATATGCCTTCTTCTGATATTCATAACCAGAATTTATCTAATCAATACGCCAATATTTGGTTTTTGTGCCATGTAATTCGCTTACACCATGGCACAGTAGAAGTTTCTCATTTCGGAGCTAATGGTATTGAGTTTACTGTAAAGCTTACAAGTGGAGCTGAGTTTAAATCAGATGTATCTAACACCAAATTTGAACATTTGAAACCTGTTGCGCTGCCAAAAGGTAAAAATATGTTGCGTGTTTCGGGCGATGGCAAAGAAGGCGGTGCAGAAACGGTGCTGATTGTAGATTCTGACACAAATATTCTAAATTATATGTCGGCATTGTTGTCACCTTTATATAATGTAGAAACCGCATCCAATGGCAAAACTGGTTTAGACAAAGCTATGGCTACCTTGCCCGATTTGATAATCACCGAAATACCAATGCCCAAGATGGATGGCTTAACAATGTGTCGCTCAATAAAGGAGAATAACGATACTTGTCATATTCCTGTTATAGTTTTATCGGTAAATGATTCTGTTCAAAGCAGGATAGAATGTGCCGAAAGCGGCGGAGATTTATTTATTGCCAAACCATTCGATTTTAAATATCTTTCGCTGATGGTAAATAAACTAATAGAGCAGCGAAAGATGCTTCGCAACAAGTATGGAAACGAATCTTTGTTGCCCGAAGGTCGTATTCCCACTATTCACGAGCGTGATTTGCTCAAACGTGTAACCGCTGTTATCAACAAGCGTTTATCTGATCCTAACCTCAATGTTGAAACACTTAGCGAGGAGATAGGCATGAGTCGAGGACACTTTCAGCGTAAGTTTAAATCTATTACAGGTCAAAATCCTAATGAGTTTATCCGCACAATTCGTCTTAACACTGCTGCAGATTTGCTTTTAAATAAGGATATATCGATAAAAGAGATAGCAGATATCACTGGATTTGGTTCTCAATCATACTTCTGCACTTTGTTCTTAAAGCAATTTAATATATCTCCCAAACAATATCGCAGCAAAGGACATCCTGAAGAGGAGTAGTTTTCAAATTTTAACTTATCAATAGTTTAATATTGCTCTCTTTTTTTAATATCATTACTGTCATTTGATGTAACATATTTTAACATTATTTTTTAATTATACCCCACAATTGAGTTTAGAATTTGTGATTTTATGTCTTAAAAACTAAAAAAATCTCGCTCTGTTACAAAATTTAAAAATATTGTCACATATTTCAAAGTAATACGTTTGCACTATTTTAAATATTATTAACGGATTTGTTTAAGTTTGTCTGTACTCAAAAGTAAGTAGTTTAACTATGGTTTAGAAAATTTTTACAGACACTTAATATATATCTAACCAAAATAAATTTTACTATGACATAGAAAAGAGAATTAAACGAAGAACAAACCAATGAGGTTAGGACACCTCGGCACATTTGCCTAAAAAAGTCCAAAAAACTTAAATCGATTCATTTTATTAACTGAATTAAAGTATTTTTTATGAGACAATTTTTCTTATTGGGACTATTAACACTATTGTTCCCATTTGCTCTGAGCGCTCAGAACATCACAGTTTCCGGTAAGGTGTTCGACAGCTCTACAAACGAGCCCTTAGTAGGTGTTACCGTTGTTCAAACGGGAACACAGAACGGAACCATCACTGACATTGATGGTAATTACAACATCAGTGTTCCAAGTGATGCTTCATTAACATTTTCGTACATTGGTTACATTACCAACACCGTATTTGTTAATGGAAAATCAACACTTCCTGTTTCATTGGATCCCGACAACAAAACTCTCGAACAAGTAGTTGTTGTTGGTTACGGTACAATGAAGAAATCAGACGTTTCGGGTTCTGTTGTATCAGTTGATACAAAAGACATGATGAAACGCGCTCCTCAAAACGTTAACCAAGGCTTACAAGGTGCAGCTGCTGGTGTACAAGTTACAGCACAAGACGGTTCTCCTGAAGGAAAATCGCAGGTACGTATCC
Organism: Bacteroidales bacterium; assembly: GCA_017394445.1. Classification (GTDB taxonomy): domain Bacteria; phylum Bacteroidota; class Bacteroidia; order Bacteroidales; family UBA3824; genus UBA3824. The sequence continues at coordinate 22,490 of JAFPYT010000268.1, forward strand.
GTGGTGTTGCCACGATCAACGGTACCGCTCAGCCTCTCTACGTTGTAGACGGTGTTCAAGTAGGTACTGATGCTAACTTCCTCAACCCTGCTGATATCGAGTCTATCGAGGTTTTGAAAGATGCTTCTGCTACTGCAATCTACGGTTCAGCTGGTGCTAACGGTGTAATCATGATTACCACCAAACACGGTCAGAAAGGCAAGATGGTTGTAACAGCTACTGCCGATTTCGCAGTTCAGACTCTTCCTTACAAACTCGATGTTGTTGACATCGATACATACGCTAAAATAATCCGCGAGTGCCGTGCCAACGATGGTGCTGGTATCAACAACCAAATTTGGGATCAAAAATATGATGGACAAAGACAATACATCGATTGGCAGGATCAGATGACTCACAATGCTTTCCGTCAGCAGTACAACGTTTCTGCCAACGGTGGTACCGAAGCTTCTACATACAACTTCTCTATCGGTTATATGGATAACGAAGGTTTGATTGTTAACACTGACTATAAACGTCTTAACGTTCGTACAAGCGCAAGATCTAAAATAAATAAGTATTTGGAAATCGGCGGTGATGTAAACTTTATTCATTCTGAGAACTCTGGTTCTAACATTGGTGTAAACAACAATGGTAACCTTTCATCTCTTCGTGACCTTGCATATATGGCTCCTACTCTTGACTATGTTTCTGCTGGTATGCATCAGAAAGTTAACGTCGTAAATGCCGACGGTTCTTATGGTCTTGGTAACCAGAATACAGCTGATGGTTGGGAAGGTAACACATCTAACAATGCTAACCCATACGCTACTCAGATGGAATCTAATAGTATTAGCCGCAACAACCGTGTTTTGGCTAACGCTTTTGCGGAAATTACTTTCTTTAAAGGTTTGAGCCTTCGTTCTGTAGCTTCTTACAATATGAATTCTAGCGAATGGGATAACTTTGCAGGTGGTCGCATTCGTAGAAACGTTGATGCTCTTGACGGACAGCTCAAAGATTACTCTATGAAACAAGACAACCGTTATAGTTTTGATATCAACCAAGGTCAAGACAATACAATTCAGGTTGAAACATATTTGACTTATAAGTGGAAAAATGACATCCACAATTTCTCAATCATGGCTGGACACTCTGTTTCTAAGTATTTCGGCTATTATGTAAGTGCTAGCGCAAAAGACTTACCTTACGAAACAACACGTGAAACCTCTTTGGCATTTGACGATGCTTCTAAGAATGGCAATGGTAAATTCAACGCTGAAACACGTGGCATTTCTTACTATGGACGTTTGACTTACAGTCTTTTAGACCGTTATATTTTGACCGCTACTGTACGTCGCGATGGTTCTTCTAACTTCGGTAAAGAAAACATGTGGGGCGTATTCCCCTCAGCTGCTTTGGCATGGAGAATTTCAGAAGAAAGTTTCTTAAAAGGTAACGATGTACTCACCAACTTGAAACTCCGCTTAGGTTGGGGTCAGGTAGGTAACGCCGGTGGTATGGCTGGTAAAGGTTTCGTAGCTTTACAGACCCGTGACGTTGCTTACAACTACTATCCTTACGGCACTGCAGAATCTGGTATGAATTCAAACCGTATCAAACAGGTTGGCTACAAGGCTCCTATTGCTGATGAAAAATTAAAATGGGAAACCAACGAAACCACCAACATCGGTCTTGATTTTGGTTTCTTGAACGGCAAAATCTCTGGTACTGTTGACTACTTCATGCGTACCACCAAAGATCTTCTCTTGAACAAACCTACTCGTCCTTCTACAGGTTATTCTTCTGTATACTCTAACTTTGGAACAATTAAGAACTCTGGTGTTGAAATCAGCTTGACTTACACCAATAAGATCAACAACGACCTTGACTTCAGCATTACATTCAATGGTTCTTCTATCAAGAACAAGATTGACGACATCGGCGATCAGCCAATTTATGCTGTTAACGATGCTTCTACTAACGACGGTTCTAACGTAGGTGCAATTGGTGCTCCTTCTGGTTTCCACTGGGATAATCACTCTATAAGCCGTAATGGTAGTGCTGTAGGTTCTTATTATGGTTACCAAGTTCAAGGTGTAATCAAAGACGAGGCTGAACTTGCTTCTATGGCAAAACAAGAGCAGAGAACTGCAGTTGGCGATTTCCGCTATGTTGACCAAAATAAAGATGGTATCATTAACCAAGACGATATGGTTATCCTTGGCGATGGTTTCCCCGCTTTCAACTATGGTTTCAACGTAAATGTTAACTATAAAAACTGGGATTTCTCTCTCTACTGCTACGGAGTTTTAGGAATGGATATCTACTCTTACTCTGCAATGCGTTTGAGCAATGTATTCTCTTCTGACGACCAAACCACTCCTCGTATCTTGAAAGATAGCTATTCTGATATCCAGAACGGATCTATGGCTCGTCTCTCTTGGAACGACTTTAACCACAATATGCGCGGTAGCGATGCGTGGGTTAAGAAAGGTGATTTCTTCCGTATCAGCAACATTCAAGTTGGATACACACTTCCCAAAGAGTGGATTGCACCTGCTTTGATCAACAATGCACGTGTTTATGTTGCAATTCAGAACCTCGCAGTGTTCTCTTCTTACAAGAAATACGGTGATCCTGAATGTGGTCAAGGTAGCGTATTGTTCACAGGTCTTGACACCGGTCGTTACCCGATGCCTCGCACATATATGTGTGGTATAAACCTTCAGTTCTAATTCTAATTTCTAACATTTTATTAAGAGTATGAAAAGTATAATTAAATATTTAGGAGTAGCAGCCGGTGTAGGTTTGTTGCTTAGCGGAGCTACTTCTTGCAAAGAGGAGTTCCTTGAAACAGACCACTATGACGTGGTTGATTTGAACGCCTTGTACAGCAATGATGCCAATGCCATTAAAGGTATGTCAGGTATCTATGATATGATGTTTCCTCAAGACGAAACCGACGGCGACTGGGGTTTTAAACCTAATTTGTTTGTTGGTTGCCACCCTACCATGGATACACAAGCCACAGGATGGGATATTGCTTGGTGTAATCAAGCATGGTCTGGCCAATCTACAGAGTTGAACGGTGGTTGGCTTCATGCTTACGCAGCCATCACTCGTTGTAACGACTATCTTGCAGGTCTTGAGAAAGTTGTGCCATCACTTTCTGCATCAACAGGTGTTACTGAAAATACAAAGAATACCTTAATTGGTGAAGCTAAGGCTATGAGAGCTTTCTGGTATTCTTGGCTAGCTCAAAATTTCCGTCGCGTGCCTTTGTTGAAAGCTGGAGAAACTTACAACAATACAGCAACTAAAGCTCGTGCTGCTAGCGATGATGAAATGTGGAACTTCATTATCGAAGATTTAAACGTAGCAGTTGAAAATTTGGATTGGGTTCCTTTCCAAAAAGAGGCAGGTCGTTGCACAAAAGGTATGGCTCTTGCTTACCGTGCCGATGCTTATATGTGGTTGGCATATTGGAAAAATGACAAGAGTTACTACGAAAAAGCCAAAGCCGATTTGAAAGAGATTCTTGAAAAAGGTCCTTACAAATTGAACAAATCTTTTGCTACACTTTGGGATCCTCAATCAGCTTGGGGTCCAGAATGTATTTGGGCTGAAGTTCTCGACGAAGGCAGCAACTGGAACGGTTGGAGTGACTTTACCGCTAAATTTAACTTGAAATGGTATGTTGCTTGTCCTGAAAACGGTGGTTGGGGTTCGCTTTACCTCTCTTGGGAATGGTACTCTTGCTACGAGCACGGTGACAAACGTCGCGATGGTTCTTGCTGCACAGGTGCTGTACCTGAGGAAGACTTGCAGAAATATGGTATCGAAAAATCTGACAATGTTTGGGGTTGGAACCCTTACACTCAAGAAGTCTTGGGTAAAACTGATGGTTCTACTGCTACCAAACAGTTGCACTTCAACAACGGTGAATGGGCTCCTGCTATTTGGACAACCAAATTGTGGCGTGCTTCAAGTGCCGATATCAACTCTTGGGGTATGGGTATGTGGATTCCCTCTATCATCTACTGGAAACGTCTTCCTAACGTAATGCTTGATTATGCAGAGTGCTGCTTTAACACTGGCGATGAAGCTACTGGCTGGGATATGATTAATCAACTTCGCGAAAGAGCTTTTGGTAACCTTGAGGTAGGTGCTGAAGCTGAATACGCTAAGAACACAGCTTATTACAACCAATTGGCTAAATTCTACACTGGTGCTGATGCTGCGAAGGATTATTTTAAAACTCATGCTTTATTTAAAGATGATCGTGGTTACCCAATTCCTTTTAATACAGCAAAAGTTACTGTTCCTGATGCAAAAGAATACTACACTCAGTTGAAAGCTAAAAAAGGTTTTGAATCTGAGGTTTGGAAAGTTGCTGTTAACGAGGAACGTCGTAAAGAGTTCAACTGCGAATGGAGCTTGTGTCCTGATATGCACCGCTCTGGTTACCTTGGCGACCATATCAACCACAACTATCCCAAAGATGCTACAAAGGGTGATGCTTTGAAAGATTATCCTTGGACTCCTCGTTCTTATGACTACTCTGAAGACAAAATGGTTATGCCTATTCCTTCAGACGAGTTGGTTAAGAACCCTGCTTGCGATCAAAACCCTGGATACTAGGATTTTATATGCAATTAGCTAAATAAGCTAATTATCTCTTAAAGTGACTCCCGTTAGTTTTTTTCTAACGGGAGTCTTTTTTATTTTACCACCTCCTCCATCCTCACATCCCAATCTTCGCTTGGTATTTCTTCAAGATATTGAAAATCAAAGCAAACACCTAATTTGAATGCATTGGTAAGATGGGGTAGGAGCCTATCGTAATATCCTTTGCCGCGGCCAAGACGGTGACGGTGAGGGTCGAATGCCATACCGGGTATTACGGCAAGGTCTATTTTGTGATATTCTGAAATGGGATATATTTCGCCTACGGGTTCTAAAATATTGTATGCACCAGTAGACATATAATTAAAACCTGAAAATCGCTTTAAAACAAGATTATCGCCATCTACTACGGGCAGAAGCACCGTTTTGCCGGCGTTAAAGGCGGCAGAGATTAGCGGAGCAATGTCTACCTCGTCGGGCAGCGGACTGTACAATAATATATAGTGTGATGCCCAAAACACGCCGTCGTCGAGAATCCATTCGCAGATTGTTTGTGATTTTTGGCGCAGTTCTTCGGTGGAATATTGCGATTTTCGGCGGCGTATTTTGGCTCTGAGGGCTTTCTTGTCCATTGGTTAGTATTTCTTAAACC
>JAFPYT010000269.1 GCA_017394445.1 Bacteroidales bacterium
GGATAGAGCACCAATGCCTGCGGGCTGGTAATTTCTTTTATCGTACCCCATCCGTAAGTAACACATTTGGTGAAGGGGTTGTGGTGCGAAGGCTGGTTGCCGCTGAGTGCGCTTGCGGAGCCGTTCCACGAACCCGACGACATGATGTCCCACTGTCCGTTGGCGGCGTAGCCGGCCGTACCGGATCCGCCGTGGTTGTTGTCAACATCATAGTAGTCGGGGGCGCCGAAAACGTGTCCAAGTTCGTGGCAGATAACGCCAACGGTGGAGAGCACCGAACCTGAGCCGCCGTGCAATTCGGGCGAACATGAATATGTCTTTGCGTAAACGTTGTTGCTATAGACGGGATGGGTGAGGGTGCCCTTGTGCGACCATATCTGGTCGGCTGTTCCGGAGCTTTCCTCGCCATAACCGGCAAACATGATATGAACGCCATCGACATTGTTGTCGCCGTCGAGGTCGTATTGCGAGAGGTCAACGCCATCGGCAACAGCGAGCTGAATGGCGTCGTAGGCGAATTGCTGGGAGTTGCCATTGGTATTGTTGCCATAATAGGCTATGGTTTGCGGCAATGTATAAGGGCCGACCACTTCGAAGGTGAGGTTCATCTGGCCGAAAGAGTTCTCGTAGTAGTAATCGTGAACGCTGCCACGCATTGTAACATTGGAATAATTGACCTGGTTGTAAAGTTTGTCAACAGTTGAACGGTCTTTCATAAAGCGTCTGTCGGAGAAATTAACCAAAATAACGAGCAGACGGGTGTTGCCGTGGGTTACATCCAAAGCTTTCTCGCCTCGCTTCAATCCCGTTTGGATATTGGGGTTGTCGTTTATCATATTCCACATGGTGCGCATAAGGTTGCACTGTTCGGTTGTGTAGCGCAGGTGTTTGGGAGTTTGTTCGAGGAAAGCCACCACTTCGGCTGGGCGGTCGGCAATCTCGGTAGCCCTGAACTGAGTAGGCACCATTTCGCCGTTCTCGTTTTTTGTGGCATAAACGAAATAGCCTTCGCTGTCGTGCATAAGCGAATAGCCGTCGAGTGTTTCGCCCCAGTGGAAACGTTCGTCGCCGAAAAGATATATTTGAACTGTGGTTTTGTTGTCGGGCTGAGTGAATTTGATGATTCCCGGATAAGCTATAACGGCAAAAGCTCCGTTAAGCACAGCCAACGATAATGCTGCAAGTAAGAATATTTTTTTCATATTTTAAATTATTGCTTTAAAATGATTTACAGTTTTATTTCTTAATTTTTCAATGTTTTTTTGAAGTTGCAAAGATATGATTTTTTTTGATAAAACGAAAACTCACCCGAAAGATTAACTTACTTTTAACCGTTGTTTATTTTTTTTGAAATGCTTGTTTTAGGAGATTGGGGCGACAAAAAAAAGCGGCGGAGCCGAACGGCTCCGCCGCTTTTTGTCTTCTTTATATTCTGTTGCTCAACACGTCAATTACCACAGCTGTGCCTGTTTTTCGGGTGCGAGGTACATCTTGTCGCCTTCCTTGATGTTGAAGGCTTTGATGAAAGCTGCGATGTGCGGCAGGGTGCCGTTTACGCGCCAGCGGCCGAGGGAGTGAACGTCCTCGGTGGAGCACCATTGTCTTGCTTTTGGGAATACGAATGTTTACCAAACATCCGTTACATCGGGAGAAACGATGAACTTTGGAGTCCAATCTTTGCCATCACGAGATTCGCTTACGAGTTTCCCATTTTTGAATGTGCGGGTTAGCACGGTCTTCTTCCCGTAGGGTGTAACTCCTTCAAAGTTGAAAGATCCGTCCGGATAATCGAATTTTCCTATGCAAAGCACTGGTATTGGAACGTTGTCTTTCATAGGGCATTTCGCACAAATACGTATTGAATTGTTTTCTTCTGTTTGGCAAGAGGCAAATTCCCAGCCGCATTCTTTAATTTGCTCCACCACGTATATCAGACTGTCGCCATTAGCGTGGAACGATACAGTAAGATATTTTTGACCGTGCAACTCCACGCTATCTATTATAGGTGACTTCTTTCTGGTGTCGCCGGGCTTGTATTGGGCGCAAGCAAGACCGCAACACAGAATTCCGACAATTAATAAAACTGTTTTTTTCATGGTTTTTAATTTATTGGTGAATATTTCAATGCAAAAACATGCCTAAAATCGACTCTGAATTCAACAACTAAATGTGACGCTTTTTGAGATGAAAATGGCACTTACAATTTTAATTGCAAATACCGTTTTCATGACTAATAAACTATTCTATCAACTGGATGGTTGTTTGTGTTTTTTACATATCCGCTCATAAATCCAGATTGCAAAAGGAAATCCCATCCAGAGGAACATAAAAATTAGCGTAAGTTTAAGATGGCTGAACATCCAAAAACTCTCTTCTGAACAAACAATGAAGTAAAATAGACTCATAAAAAGTGCAAATGTTATATCCGCAATAAAGTAGAATAAAATTCTATGCTTTATGATAAAGTTGTGATATTTACTCATAATCGTCAAATTAAAGTATAATTATTATTTTATTTGTCTTTTTCATCCGTTTTTGCTCTGCCAAAAGATAAAATACTCTGGCAGGGCGTGGTCAGGTGAGATATAGTCTCCTGCCGCGACGGCCGTTGGTTTGTACTTTGTTCGTCGTTCGAAATACTGTCGTATTCCGTGTTTTGCAGTGGTTTCGCAAGACGATACTTTTTCAAAGAACC
>JAFPYT010000270.1 GCA_017394445.1 Bacteroidales bacterium
GCTGCCAGAAATCCGATAATAAAAAGCGTCCTTTTCATAAGGCTGTCATTTGTTTTGGTTTTTATAATTGGTAACCGGATTTGCATAAATCTTAATAAAAACTTCTTGGGCGGTTTTTCTGTCGATGGAGCTGTCGAGCTGGCTCAGCCCGTTTTCCATATATTCTTGGAAATCAGCCTTATCCTTGTCGGAATAATGGCTTGCGTAAGTGTCGGTGCCGGTAAGCAGGTCGTGGGCTATGTAATTGTTTTTGAACAGTTTGAAATTGGTATGGATTTTCTTGTCGATAATATGGGCGAGGTGTGTGAATTTCTCGTTTTTCTGGAAGGTGTCGCACTGGCGCAGCTCGTCGAGGGTTACGGGCTGACACACGGCGAGGTGTATGTGGCCTTTGTTCTGGAAAATGCCCTGACGTATGCTTATCATGTCCTCCATGGGCGATTTCACATATTTTTGGTGCATCGACACGCAGAGCTCGGCGGTTTTCAGAAAATCGCAGGGCTCGTATTCGTACGAAATGGCTATGGGACAAATGCTCAGCTCGCCGAAATTTTCCACAAAGGGCAGTTTGCTGCTCATGGCGAACATCTTGACCAGAGCTGTTTCGGAGGCGTCGTTGCCGTCCTTGGTGCGGCCGTTGCGCTGTGCTATCCACACCGACTCGTGTTTGGTGGTGATGGCGTGGCGCATGTAGGTGGAGACCTCCATGGAATTGCGGTAGAACTCGCTGCGTGTGCCTCCGCGCACCAGACGGAACATCTTGCTTATCTTGCCAAGGTCGGTAACAAACTGGTTTATCATCAGGTTGCTGCCGAAGGTTATCTCGGCGGGACGCAGTCCATTTTTGCCCAGCACGGCGTTGAGGATGGAGGCGTCGAGGGTGATGTCGCGGTGGTTGGAGACGAACATATAACGGCGGTTGGGGTCGAGGTTCTCAAGTCCCGAATAGGTGAGGGCCGTGGAGGTGTGGCCTATGATGTGCCACAGCAAGGGGAACCACATGCGGTCGTGCCACTCGTTGATTGTCTTAACCTGAAGGAACTGTTGTTTGAAGCCTTCGAAATCGATGTCGGGATAGATTGTCTTTACAAAGAAAGGGAACAACTCGTTGTCGGCCATGCGCCGTATGGCGGCGGGCACTTCGCTGTCGGTGTAGGGACGTATCTCGTCGTAGGTGGTCTGGTCCATTGTTATTATTTTCTGTTATCGACAAATTGAATTGGTTTGCGGCTCATTGCCGGGAAATTGAGTTTGCGGATGGTGTCGGCGGGCAGTATCTCGATGTTGGGTGCCACGCGTATCTTGGCACGGAAACGGTCTTTCAGCTCTTTCACCACGTCGGAGTCGTCGCGCGAAGCGTCGCGGAGGCCTATCTTTACGGTAACCTCGTCGGTGCCGGCGTCGGTGGAGCTTACGTATATGATGTAGTTCTCGATATAATCGGTGTTGTTAAGCACCTCGCTGATAGCGGGAGGATAGAGGGTGGTGCCTTTCAGCTTTATCATGCAGTTTTTGCGTCCCACCAAGGGGCTGATGCGGAACGAGTGCCGTCCGCAGCGGCAAGGCTCGGTGTGTATGCTGGCTATGTCGCCCGTGCGGAAACGCAGCAGCGGCATGGCTTCCACGCCGAGGGTGGTGACGACCACTTCGCCGGGCTGTCCGTCGGGCACAGGACGGTCGTCCTCGCCGATAATCTCTACAATGATAAGTTCCGGATGATGGTGTCCGCCGCAGCCGTACTCGCATTCGGGGAAGGTGGTGGACATCTCGGTGGAGGAATAGGTGGCAAAGAGGTCCACGTCCCATTTATCCTTTATCTTATGACCGAGAGCGTTGAGTTCGAAATTCTGGTCGCGCAATGCCTCGCCGATGCCTATGATGCGCTTGACGCTGGAGTTGCGGTAGTCGATGTTGTGCTCCTCGGCGTACTGTATCAGCTTGAGGATGAACGACGGCACGCACATGATGCTGTCGGGATGTATGCGGTTGATAGTGTCCCACTGCAGTTCGGGGATGCCGTTGCCCACACGTATGATGCCCGCACCCAGCTCGCGGATGCCGAGGAAATAGGCCAGGCCCGCCATAAAACGCTTGTCGATGGTGGTCATCAGCTGCAGCACGTTGCTCGGCTCGAGGCCGGCGCAGATAAACGATATTTTCTCGTTGTAGGCCAGACGTTGCAGGTCTTTTTCGCTGCAGGCAAAGGTTACGGGGTCGCCAGTGGTGCCCGAGGTGGTTATGTAGTCGATGATTTTCTCACGAGGGATGCACAGAAAATCGTCGTTGTGCCGCTGCAGGTCACTTTTGGTGGTGAAGGGTATTTGTTGCAGGTCTTCCAAAGTATTAATCTGTGCGATGTCGATGCCGTTGGTGGCGAACATGCGTTTGTAGAACGGCGAGTTGGCAGCGAGATACTGCAAGTCTTCGCGCAGTTTCTCTTCCTGAAAACGTTTTATCACCTCGCGGGGCTGGTATTCTATTTCGGGACCTTTCATTGTAAGGGTTTTATGTTGTTTTTTTCTGTTTTTTGTACTGCAAATCCTAATACCTTGTCGCACCAGACAACAAATCTGACACTACAAGTTTGTATATAAATAAAACTGCAAAGATACGATTTTTTGGGGAAATAAACAAAGCGAAATATACGCACGTATTAATCAAACATTTAGCAGCAACGGCTCACCACCTCGCTGTCGGGATATACAATCCGCTGCACACGGTTCCAACTGTCGTATTCGAACATCATACGGAAATTACAAACACTGTCTTCAAACGGCAGTGCAAAGGTACGAAAATTTTCCGAGATATTGCCCAATTTGTCGTAAGAAAAAATCTGGTACCCCGTGCCGTCATCCACACGCAACAGTCTGCCGCAGGCGTTAGTGGCTGTGGGGTATGTTGGGGTTATTTGTGTGGTGCGGCGGGGCATAGTTTTTTCTTTATTTTCTGGTTTTATATTTTTTTATTATCTCTTTTTTAGATTAAGGACAAACGTTTCAACTACCTTGTGATCTATTACATTTAGTCAAATACCATCTTGTTCTTCAAAAGAAGTTCAATCCATAAAATCTCATATAATAGTCTAAACTAACAAACGATAAATCCTTTATACGAAACCCCATATATTCTTTGAGAAAATCATGCTTAAAATTTTCTTCTGTAAAATTGTCGCAAAATTGTTTCTCAAAAATAATCACCTTTGTTTCTCCAATATTTAGTTTATTATTATTTAATTCAAGACTTGATATCACTTTGTATATTACCCAAGGCATGCATTTATCCCAATCACTATATTCTTTTTGATCAAATACATAATTTTCTATCCTACAGTACTCACACCAGAGAATATCACGAATATTTTCTTTATTTACAAAATATTCGCGTTTCCACAGTTTAATAGACTTATTAAAAGATTCTTCAAAATAAAACATTATTTTATTCTCCTAAAATTACTCCGTCTCTATTTATAGTAATCCTTTTTCCATATTTGTTTTTTAATATAAATCATTTCCAAATACTTTTTTCTCAATATGATTTCTCATTTAAAATATTTCAGAAGCCTTCCGCAGGCGTTAGTGGCTGTGTTGGAGGTTGGGGCTATATGTGTGGTGCGGCGGGGCATAAGATGTTTTTTTTGTTCCTTTTGCGGTTGAGTTTCAACAATCTTGTGAACTTTTACAACTATTTTTTAGAAAGTAAATTTGATAATAAAATAACAGCATTGCTTAAAAAAGTGACAGAACCAACACAAATATATAAAAATGTTATTAAGAACCCGAATGTTCTACCATCATTCACTATTGTTATTGATTCAAAGAACATGTCAATAAATACTATTATAAATAATCCCACAAATAACAATAATAGCAATGCGATATGTATAATATTAATAACTTTCAAAACACGGGAATGGTTTACTATTTTTCCTTTTCTTATAAAGAGGAGAATCGTCAAACTTATGACAAAATTTATTATAAAACAAATAAGTATCATTCTATTGCCTCCAAAATTTTAGTTGTCCAGTTGCGGCGGATTTGGTATTCCGTCGTGTCGGATTTGTAATCCAACACGCTTTAGTATAGGGATTTGCAATCCCGCTTATATGTACCAACTTGCTAAACATCATCATGATAACGGCAACGGGGTGGGTTTATTGTTTTAGCGGATTGAAAATCCTTGTATTCAATTGCAACGGATTACAACCTTTAGCTCATTGGCAATAAATCCGATGCAGCTGGATTGGTTTATTGCTTTGTGAAATACAGCTACTACAATATACGCATTATTTTATATCCCCAATCATCATTATTTAAAGATTTGCATTTGCAATTGTAATGTTTATAATTCGTGAACGCAACTCTGTCGATTGCAAGCAGGTTTTCCATATTTCCGTCATTGAGAACTGTTTTTTCTAATACAAAATGGGATAAATTTTTAAGCATTTTTATCCTTTTTAAAGAATCAATATTTCCACAATTTACAAAAACTACACTATCAAGTAATTTGCAATCATATAAGCTATTATATGCTGTTAGTTGTTTGGCATTTTCAATCATGAGTCTGTGCAATTGGCTCGAAAGAGCAGATATTCCATACAATGATTTTAAACGAGGGCAATAATAAAACTCTAATTTTTCAATAGAATTACTTTCTATTCCTTTCAGAGTTTGGATATTCGAACGTATTAGTTCAATGTTCTTAATGTTTTTTGGTAACTGCAATTCAGAAAAATCAAGGCTTTGCGGATAATATTTATGTATTGATACAGTAACGAGTTTTTGATTCTTTGAAATATCAAAACCTTTGTCAAACCAGTCCACAAATAATTCTTCAAGTCCATCAAACTTTGAGAAATCCACACGCTCATTTATTGATGGGTTGTTCACTGTATTTGCGATGGTTAATGAACGTAAATTCTTTAAATGGTACAAACCACTTAAATTGCAATCTTTTATATCTTTGAAAGATATTTCTGAAATTTTTGGGACATGTTCCAAAAAATCCGTATTGGCTATATCTGATAAATGTAATAGTTCATAACGTTATTGTTGAAAATGGCTATTTTCACACTGCAAAGGTATAACATTTTTTCCGATTATCAAAGTTTTTCTGTAAAAAAGTTCGGGTTGCAGTTCTAACCATCTGATACACGCTTCGATAGGTGTA
>JAFPYT010000271.1 GCA_017394445.1 Bacteroidales bacterium
ACTTGGAGTATTTAAAATCCAAAAGTCCAGATTCTATTTTAGAAAAGTTGACAATTTCATCAACAAGTTTTAGTAAAAGTTCTGAGTTGTTGGCAATTATTTTGGAGTAGTCGCTTTTTTGTTGTTCGTCGTCGGTGTGAGCAAGCATATCCGAAAAACCCACAATAGCGTTGAGCGGTGTGCGGATTTCGTGGCTCATATTGGCAAGAAAAGCTGATTTGAGTTTGTCGCTTTTTTCGGCGGTCTCTTTTGCGCGGGCAAGTTCGGCGCTTTTGGATACAAGGCTTGTGTTTTGCTTGCGTATCTTTTGAAGAAGGTTTAGTATAAAGAGCAGCACGCCTGTGAGCATTATTATAATAATAACTGTGATGGTTACTGTTCGTTGATACTTCTTCATTGTTAGGTCGTAAGAGTTGTTGAATGTGGTTCCTTCGGGAAAAACAGTCTTGTTGAGATTGAATTTTTCGAGGAGCGATTCGTTGCAGATATATTCGTTGCCGTTGTATTTGTACGACCGTCCGTTGTCGGTGTGAGTGTAGTAACGTTTGATGTCGTTGATAATAAATTCTGGATCGGTCTGATATTTAGGCACAAATCCGCCAATTGCGTAACCCTCGTTGAATCCCAGTCCTGAAATTGTAAATATCGGTAAGTCAGGCACATTGGCAAACAAAACGTCGAATTCTTTTGTAATGAAGTAAGTGCCCGAAAAGTCCACAAGCCACGAACCGAGCAGCAGTACAGCATCTTTGGGGAGTGCTTCGATTTTTTGTTTAATCTCGTCGATTGTATTTTTGCGGCCGTCTAACAGTATCGGGTGGATGCCCTTATACTTTTCGTTCATTATACGAACAAAACTTGCCTGAAGCGATACTCCGCCGTAAGTGTTGTCGCTGAGGAATGCTATATTTTTAACCCTTGGAAAACAGTTTTTAATTAGTTCGATGTTTTTAGAAAAGTCGTAATGGTTCATTACTGCACCTGCACGTCCACGGGTGTCGGCAATCATTTTGGTGTTGATGCTTTCGGGATTCCATGCGCTGAAATCGTCGATGTGCGGGGGGATTATTACGCCGTCTTGACTAACGTAAACTCCGTAGAATGGCACGTCGGGACGCTCAATTTGAAGGCTCAAGTATACTGCCCACGCTTCCTGTCCAACCAAAATTACCGCTTTGAGGTTATCGTAGTTGTATTTTTCAAGCATATTCTGCATAGTTTTGTGCCAAGAGTTTACACCTATGAGCGGACCGTAGCCAAGTTTTTCGATTGCAACTTTGTATTTTAACCCCGAATTGGCAAGACGGTTTGAAATATCGTTGACAAATGCGTTGATACGCCTTTGGTCTTCGGAATAGGAGGTGAGCATAAGTATTATGCCATCGCTGTTGTTGTTGATAGCCAATGAGTTTCGTGTGAATGAAAGTAAGGCTGCTACAGTAATCAACAATATTGATATTGCGTATTTTATGTGTTGTTTTGTGGTCATTGTTGCTTGTTTTTTCAGTTTTTAAATATACGAAAAAAAACCATAAATAATAGTGATTGTTTGATTTTTTTTTTAATTATCTTTGCGCCTTGAATAAATATTTTTGTAATGGGATTTTTTAACAAAAAGCATAAGAAAAATTGGCTGCTGCCCAAGGGTCAGGAGCCTACCGAACTTGACAGAAAGATAATGTATTGGCAGGACAAGGGTAAACTTGTGCCTCGCCGTGGTTTGATTCATCTCGGAC
>JAFPYT010000272.1 GCA_017394445.1 Bacteroidales bacterium
ATCTTGAGATACAGGCTCTTGAATTGGGCATACCCTGCAAGACCCGTCACAACGAGGTTGCCCCCAACCAGTTTGAACTTGCTCCTATTTATGGCGAAACCAACCTCAGCAACGACCAGAACCAATTGATAATGAACACCATGAACGCCGTTGCTCGTAAACACGGATTTGTAGTATTGATGCACGAAAAGCCTTTCGACGGTATCAACGGTTCGGGTAAGCACAACAACTGGTCGCTGGGCACCGACACAGGCACTCTCCTACTCGCTCCTGGCAAAGATTCAAAAGGCAACTTGCAGTTTGTAACGTTCTTTGTAAACGTTCTCGCGGCTGTTCAGAAATACAACGCATTGCTCAAAGCCTCTATCGCATCTGCCACCAACGCACACCGCTTGGGCGCAAACGAGGCACCTCCGGCTATTGTTTCGGCTTTCTTGGGCAAAACTATGACCGACGTATTGCACAAACTTCTTGAAGTTCCGTCGGATACCCCCATCGAAATTGCCGGCAAAAAGGGCAAATCGGTTGGCTTGGTAGAGATTCCCGAAATCTTTATCGACAACACCGACCGCAACCGTACATCGCCATTTGCATTCACAGGCAATAGGTTTGAGTTCCGCGCCGTGGGTTCAAGCGCCAACTGTGCCAACGCAATGACCACCCTCAACGCCGCCGTTGCCGACCAACTTACCGAATTTAAAGCCGCTGTTGACAAAGAGATGGCTGCCGGAAAATCTATGAACATTGCCATAATGGACACTCTCAAACCCATCATCAAGAAGATTATCAATGTAATTTGCTTCGACGGCAACGGATATTCCGACGAATGGCAGAAAGAGGCCAAGAAACGCGGTTTGGACGTTGAAACCTGCGTTCCCCAAATGTTCAAGGCGTTCACCGAAAAACAGAACATCGAAATGTTTACCCGTATGGGCGTTTACACCGAAAAAGAACTCGAAGCCCGCAACGAGGTACGTTGGGAAATTTACTCTAAGAAAGTTCAGATTGAGGCACGCGTAATGGGCTTAATGGCAATCAACAACATTATTCCCGCCGCGCTTGCATATCAAACCAAACTTTTGGACAACATTGCCAAAATCAAAGAACTTTTCCCCAACAAATATCAGCAAATGGCAAAAGTAGAAATCGAACTTGTAGAAAAAATCTCTGAGCGTGTAACCGACATTCACGACAAGGTTTACGCCATGATTGAAGCCCGCAAGGTAGCCAACAAGATCACCGACGAATACGAAAAAGCCATGGCATATTACAAAATAGCCGAATCGCTCTTTGCCATCCGCAAACCCATCGACAAACTTGAAGAGGTAGTCGACAACGATATGTGGCCTCTTCCCAAATACCGTGAATTGCTGTTTATCAATTAAACATGTGATTATTAGACACCGTAGAGACGTCATATTATGGCGTCTCTATTTTTATAAATATCCTGCACAACCAACCCGGCAATAGTAAATCCAAAAATAGCCGTAATATGAGCCACAGTGCCATTGATTTGGGCTTTTTTAAACATTCCGGCATCGGTCTCGGTAGAATTATCCCCTTTATTGCTAAGCAATTCGGGCGAATAAACACAGAAAAATTTCTTTTTGGGAAACGTCTTATTTAACATGTTTTGTATTTTTTTGTGCGGGGCAAAGGTAGATTATTTTGGGAAGACGACATAAAAATATTTTGGGTAATCCACCGATTATTTGTAGAGACGATGTGCACATCGTCTCTACATCAATTGGCGTTGCCAAATTTTGGGGATACGACATAAATTTGGGTAAAAAATTTTGGGGATACGACATATTTTAGGCAAAAAAATTTTGGGGATAGCCATTTTTTGACTATTTTTGCACAAAAATCAATTAAAAAAAATGGGGAAAATATTCAAACGGAAACTATACGATAAACTCCTTGAATGGAAAAACACTCAAAACGGCAAAACTGCGTTGTTGATAGAAGGTGCTCGGCGTGTAGGTAAATCCACGTTGGTGGAACATTTTGCTAAACAAGAATACGAGGTATATATTTTGATTGACTTCAACAATGCTCCTGATTCAATCAAAAACTTATTTTTAGACTTAACCGACTTAAACGACATATTTTTGCAATTGCAACAGCATTACAACGTAGTATTTAAACGTCGCAAGTCGCTGATAATATTCGACGAAGTTCAAAATTGTCCAAGAGCACGGCAGGCTATTAAATACCTTGTTGCCGACGGTCGTTACGACTACATTGAAACCGGTTCGCTTATTAGTATCAAAAAAAATACTCAGGACATTACAATTCCAAGTGAAGAAGATCGAGTAACAATGTACCCGATGGATTACGATGAATTTAGATGGGCATTGGGCGACGAGGCTACTTCACAACTTCTCAAACAATTTTACCAAAAACACATTCCGTTGAAAGCATCCCACCGACAAACAATGTTCGACTATCGACTTTATATGCTTGTTGGAGGAATGCCGCAGGCTGTCAACACGTATTTAGAAACCAACAATCTCAGTTTGGTTGACAAAACAAAACGTAGCATCATTAGATTGTATCTTGATGATTTTCAAAAAATTGACCCAAATGGTGATGCAGAACGACTATTCATGGACATACCGGCGCAATTGTCAAACAACATATCGCGTTATCAACCTTACACAATTTTGGGCAATACTGCACCTGAAAAAAAAGAGCAACTAATTCAGGCTCTATCCGATAGCAAAACTACGCTTTTCTGCCATCATTGTACCGACCCAAACGTTGGCATGTCGCTATATAAGGATACAAAGCGTTACAAAGTATATATGGCAGATACAGGACTATTTGTTACTTTGTGCTTTTGGGACAAGGACTTTACCGAAAATATTATCTACAATAAGTTTCTTACCGACAAATTGGATGTTAATCTCGGATACATATACGAAAATGCAGTGGCTCAGGCATTTGCTTCTGCCGGAAACCGTCTATTTTACTATACATTTCCAAAAGATGACAAACACAATTATGAGATTGACTTTTTGCTGTCGCGTGGCAACAAACTAACGCCGGTGGAAGTTAAGTCATCAGGATATAAGACCCACAAATCGTTAGACGCTTTTTGTGAAAAATATTCATCACGCATTGGAGACCGTATCCTCCTATACACCAAAGACTTTCAAAAAGACGGTATGGTGCAATGTCTTCCTATGTATATGGCTGGGTTGGTGTAAAAATGTAATATTGTAGGGACGTGGCACGCCGCGTCCCTACGAATTGGTGCAATGGACATTATTGATTCAATTTGGATTCCGTATCCTTTATCCAACCATACACCTGTTTCAATTTACCATAATTCGGAAAATCTTCGAGACTATCCTCGGCAATCGGTTTTATCTCGTTTATAATTACTCTCGCAGCATCAGGATTGCCAGTTGCAACAAGAATATCTGCATAATTACGTTTTGACAACAACCAACTAACCAAGTATTCAATATTTTCATCTTTGATACTATCTCCGATTTTTATTGCCTCTTCAAGATTCCTTTTTGCAGCATCGTAATCCTTCCGATTCGTTTGTATAACAGCAAGGTTGATGTATGCCTTTGCCAACGGATTCAAATATTTGGCTTTTGGATTGTCCGTTTTTCTTATTCGCTCCCCAATTTCTATTGCCTTGTTGTAATTATCTTCGGCGGAGGCTGAATCGTTTAGACTATTTTGCTGCAAAAGCGCAAGGTTGAAGTATGTGCTTGCCAAATCGTTAAGATATTCGGGGTCGCCTGATTGTTGGGTTATTTTTTCTCGTATTTTTATTGCTTCTTTGTAATTAGTTTCGGCGGATTTAATATCGTTCAGATGGTCTTGCTGCAAATTAGAGAGATTGTTGTAGTGCTCTGCCAAAGAATTTTGATATTTCAGAGTATCAGAGAGTTGGAGTATTCTTTTGTCTATTTCTATTGCCTTGTTATAATTATTTTCGGCTGATTTATAGTCATTTAATTGGTCTTTCTGCAAAATAGCAAGATTATTGTAAGCGAATGACAATAACCTCAAACAATCAACGTTCTCCGGCTCGATTTTGAGTTTTGTTTCCGAAATTTCTATACACTTTTCATACAGTCTTTTCGCATAATCCGTTTTCCAAGTGTCATCAAATTTACTTGCCGTATTATTTAAGAAAGCAACCCACGTTGTTATCTCATATTCGCACAAACTATTGCCTATGCAATCGGCAAAGCGCAAAAAATCGCGGAATTTGTAGTTTCTGATTCTTCTAATATTATCAATATACTGCGAGTAATCTTGTTTTGTTACATCAATCTGTTCGCGAATCGAGTCCGCCAATAAGCCGTGGAGTTTATAGGCGGATTTGGTTTCGTCGAAACTTAGGATGGAACGTCTTTCAAGACTATCTAATGCTGATTTCAAAGCTTCTTCCGCCGGTTTTGCATAAGACTTGATACGGAGAACCGACAATATTTTTTGAAAAAAATTATCATAATAATTATCAAAAATTCCTTCAAGCAAATCTTTAATTATATAGTATTCAATATATTCCGCCTTCCATAATACAAAATGGCGCAGCAATAATTTTTCGCTTTTGTTGAACTTCTTGTATCTAACAAGATTGCTCAAAAAGCCGATTATTGTGTTCTCCTTGTCAGTACGATGAAGTATGGTTACACCCTTTCGGTCTCTTTTTCTGAACTTTGTGCTATATAGAATTTTTTTGATGCTGTCTAATGTTTCAGTGTCGGGATTTGTTTTTAAATATATGCCGAGTTGCTCCACCAAAAGCGGACTGTATTTGATTAACTCAAACAATCCATCAAAGTCATCAAAATTTTCGTATCGCTTTCCCGCCTTCTCAACAAACAACTTTTTCAAAAATTCATTGTCCTCATCGTCGGTAAGGTTTTCGTGATGGCAATTATCTATTTGCTCACGCGAGAGAATAAGAAATTTCCAATTATTTGGATAGTCAATAAGTTCGGCTACAAAATTATTAATAACTTTTTTGTCGGTAATTTCATTAATATCCAATACCAAAAGATTGTTGCCAACGCTATAATTCATTTTCAATTCGACGAAAACCTTATTATATTTTACATCGGAATTATCTTCGTTTTCGCATTTATTCAAAGTTTTGTTCATCGATTCTGCAAAATCGTCTTTGATATTGCCGTTGACCACCACGTAAGCAATGTTGTTGAAGACAAAGTCGTAATTCTTCGCCAACAGATACGTAAGCGAAGTTTTTCCGCTGCCGCCTATGCCTACAAGGTTGCAAAATCTATGGTCGCAAATACTCTCATATAAAGCGTCCACCTTGCGACGGTCGATAAGTGAATCCAACTTTGACATTGTGAATTTTGGCAGTTTTGGGTCGATGGCTTGATATGCTACACCTATTTTACTACACAATTCCGCCTCAAAATTGTAATATGGATTTTGATAAACAGAAATCTTTTCAAAATCTGACACCTTGCAATTTACTTTTGCCAATTCATCTGCCAATATTTTTGGAATGTTTTTTAAAGTGCCTGAAACATACTCAATGGTAAGAATATCTCTTTTGGTATTTGCTATCCTGATTATCTCCTCATAATAGACATCAATCTTTGTATCCTGTCGCCATGAATCCTCATTTAAAATCAAAATGAACGCATTAGAGTTTTCGATAGCATTTTGAAGTTGTTCGGGATATTTGCCAATTCTAAGTTCATTCTTATCCACAAAGACTTTATTGCCATATTTCATCAAAATGCCGCGTATTTTTTGAGCATACTCATAGCCCCCCGACGCTCGTCGGTAACTGATGAAATAATCGTATGTATAGTTCTGCGCCATGAGTGTTGTTTTTATGCCATAAAGATAATATTTTTTCCCATACCCCGATATATATAATCATCATTTTTTTATGTTTTAATTCAAATATTTGTGTCAATCATTTACCCCTCCCCGTAGAGACGTCATATTATGGCGTCTCTACATCAATTAATATTGCCAACCCCATCCGTATTTCTC
Organism: Bacteroidales bacterium; assembly: GCA_017394445.1. Classification (GTDB taxonomy): domain Bacteria; phylum Bacteroidota; class Bacteroidia; order Bacteroidales; family UBA3824; genus UBA3824. The sequence goes on from JAFPYT010000272.1 coordinate 6,010, forward strand.
TTACCCCCCCCTACAAAAAACCCTTATTCTTTCTGCGTATATTCACGTACATTTTTTTATATCCCATTACGAACAATCGGTATTGCATAAAATATGCCCCAAAAATACTTTTGCAGTGTCAAAATAATAATGGAACAAACGTCATAATTTTGAAAGGAATGAAAGACATAGGACTATACTCAAAAGACAACGAACACGATGCTTGCGGTATCGGTTTGCTCGTTGACTTGAAGGGTAACAAAACCCACCAACTTGTGGCTGACGCACTTACCGTGCTCGAAAACCTCAAACACCGCGGTGCCGAGGCTGCCGACAACAAAACCGGCGACGGTGCCGGTATTCTCGTGCAAATTCCGCACGAATTTATCCTATTACAGGGCATTCCCGTGCCCGAAAAACTTAAATATGGCGCGGGAATGGTGTTCCTGCCCAAAGATAAAGCACTCGGCGACAAATATTTAGCCGCCATTATCGAAGAAACCGAAAACGAGGGACTCAACCTTTTGAAGGTGCGCGAAGTGCCCGTTAATTCAGATGTGCTCGGTGAGGAGGCGCGTGCCGCCGAACCCCGTATTGTTCAGATTTTTATCACAGGCGAAGATGATACTGCCAAATTTGAGACCCGTCTTTACCTTCTCCGCAAACGTATCGAAAAACGTATTCAAGACAAAGATTTCTACATTGTGTCGCTTTCTACTCGCACAATTATCTATAAAGGAATGTTGTCGTCGATGCAATTGCGTCAATATTATGCCGACCTTTCTAACCCCAATTTTACAAGCGGATTGGCGTTGGTACACTCTCGTTTTAGCACCAATACCTTCCCCACATGGCCGTTGGCACAGCCTTTCCGTATGCTTGCCCACAACGGCGAAATCAACACCATCCGTGGCAACCGCAAATGGATGGAAGCCCGCGAAAGCGTTCTATCGTCCGAAAAACTCGGCAGTTTAGAAAACTTTTCGCCTATTATTCAAGCCGATATGAGCGATAGTGCTGCATTCGACAATGTGTTGGAATTTTTTGTTCGTTCAGGTATGTCATTGCCTCACGCTATGGCAATGATGGTGCCCGAATCGTTTAACGAAAAGAACCCTATCAGCAACAAAATCAAGGCTTTCTACGAATATCATTCTATATTGATGGAGCCGTGGGATGGTCCTGCCGCTCTGATTTTTACCGATGGACGTTACGCTGGTGGAATGTTAGACCGCAACGGACTTCGCCCCGCACGTTATGTGCTCACCACCGAGGGAAGGTTGATTCTTTCGTCGGAGGTTGGATGCCTGCATATCGACGCCGACAAAATTAAGGCTAACGGTCGTTTGCAGCCGGGCAAAATCGTTGTTATCGACTCCGAAACCGGTACAATATATTCTAACGACGAAATCAAACAAAAACTCGCCGACGAAAAAGATTACACAGGTTGGCTTCAAGATAATAGAATCGAACTTGCAAAACTTCATTCGGGTCGTCACGCAGTCAACACGGTTGACGATTTTCAACTCAAACTCCGCTGTTTTGATTTTACCCGCGAAGATGTGGAACGCACCATTACCCCAATGTGTGCCAATGCGCAAGAGCCGCTCGCTTCTATGGGCAACGACACTCAACTTGCAGCACTGTCCGACCGTCCGCAATTGTTGTTCAACTATTTCCGTCAACAATTTGCACAGGTTACCAACCCGCCTATCGACCCCATTCGCGAGGAACTTGTAATGTCGCTCACCGAATACATCGGCGCAGTAAGCACCAATATTCTAAACCCCGATCCAAGCAACTGCAAAATGGTTCGTTTGCCTCAGCCCGTGCTTACCAACACCGAATTAGAAACCCTCTGCAACATTCGTTACAAAGGATTCAACACCGAAAAATTGCCCATCTTGTTTGAAATCAAAAAAGGCGCACAAGGTATGCGCGAGGCTATCGACAACCTTTGCAAAACCGCCGAAGAATCTGTAAACAAGGGCATTAACTATATTATTCTTACCGACCGTGGCATCGACAAAGACCACGCCGCCATTCCTTCTTTGTTGGCTGTTAGCGCCATTCACCATTACCTTGTTTCTATCAAAAAACGCGTTCAAACGGCATTGATAGTAGAATCCGGTGAAATCCGCGAGGTAATGCACGCAGCACTTTTGCTCGGTTTTGGTGCAAGCGCAATCAACCCCTACATGGCGTTTGCCGTTATCGACGACCTTGTAAAACGCGACGAAGTGCAACTCGACTATGCCACCGCCGAACACAACTACATCAAGGCTATCGACAAGGGTCTTTTGAAGATAATGAGCAAAATGGGTATCAGCACAATACGTTCGTTCCGTGGTGCCAAGATTTTTGAATCTATCGGTCTTGGAAGCGACTTTTTGCAAACCTATTTTGGAACCAAAAAATGCAGCGTTGGCGGTATCGGTTTAGACCGCATCACCACCGACTCTATTAAAATGCACGACAACGGTTTCACTGCCAAAATCGACAGCGACACCCTCCTGCCCTACGTTGGACAATTCTCGTATCGCAAAGACGGAATCCGTCACGCTTGGACTCCCGAAGCCATTGCAGCACTTCAATTGTCAACACGCACAGGCAGTTACAAAAAATTCAAAGACTTTACTTCTATCATTGACAATAAGCCCGAGCCTCTTTTCTTGCGCGATTATTTCAAGTTTAAGAGCAATCCCATTTCTATCGACGAGGTTGAGCCGGTCGACAACATTGTTAAGCGTTTTATTGGCGCGGCTATGTCGTTTGGTGCAATCAGCAAAGAGGCTCACGAGGCTATTGCTCTTGCACTCAACAAATTACACAGCCGTAGCAATACAGGTGAAGGCGGCGAAGACAATGCCCGTTTCTACACCAACAAAGACGGAGTTTCGCTCAGTAGTGCCATTAAACAGGTGGCAAGCGGACGTTTTGGTGTAACGGCTGAATACCTTGTAAACGCCTCTGAAATTCAAATTAAAGTGGCTCAGGGCGCAAAACCCGGTGAGGGTGGACAGTTGCCCGGCTTCAAGGTTAACGAGGTGATTGCAAAGACCCGCAACTCTATCCCCGGCATTTCGCTCATTTCGCCCCCGCCTCACCACGATATTTACTCTATCGAAGACCTTGCACAGTTGATTTACGACCTCCGCAACGTTAACCCAAGCGCAAAAATCAGCGTTAAACTCGTGGCAGAAACAGGCGTAGGAACCATTGCCGCAGGTGTGGCAAAAGCAAAAGCCGATTTGATTGTAATTTCAGGTGCAGAAGGCGGCACAGGTGCATCTCCCGCATCATCAATACGTTACGCAGGTATTTCGCCCGAAATTGGTTTGGCAGAAACTCAGCAAACATTGGTACTCAACAACTTACGTTCGCAAGTAGAGGTTCAAACCGACGGACAATTAAAAACCGGTCGCGACATTATAGCAATGGGTCTTCTTGGTGCAGGTGAGTTTGGTTTTGGAACGGCTCAATTGATTGTACTTGGCTGTGTATTAATGCGTAAATGTCATACCAACGCTTGTCCCGTGGGAGTGGCTACCCAAGACCCCAAATTGCGCGAACGTTTCCTTGGTCGCAGCGAATATTTGGTTAATTACTACACATTTTTGGCTCAGGAAGTACGTGAATATTTGGCAGAAATGGGCTTCCGCAAATTCGACGACATTATCGGACGCACCGATCTCATCGAAATTGACCAAACCAAATTTACCGACAAAACTCGCAATCTCGATTTTGCCAAAATGCTTACTCGCATCAGCGGCAATGCAGCATTGCACAAAACACAGGACAATGTTCACACATTACCCGAAGTACTTGACAACAAGATAATTACAGGCGCAACCAACACAATAGAAACCCAAAAACCGGTAAGCCTCTATTACAACATTATCAACACCGACCGTGCTGTGGGCGCAATGCTCTCTGGCTCAATTGCTAAGAAATACGGTGCCGCCGGATTGCCTCAGGATACGGTAAACATTCAGTTCCGTGGTTCGGCAGGACAAAGTTTCGGTGCTTTCCTTGCTCCGGGCGTAAGTTTCAAACTCGAAGGCGAGGCCAACGACTATGTAGGCAAAGGTCTTTCGGGCGGCTCAATAAGCATTTACCCTGCACACAACGCCACATTTGCCCCTGAGGAAAACATAATTGCCGGCAACACAATACTTTACGGCGCTACATCAGGCGAAATTTACATCAACGGACGTGTAGGCGAACGTTTTGCAGTGCGCAACTCAGGCGCAACAGCCGTTGTTGAAGGCACAGGCGACCATTGCTGCGAATATATGACAGGCGGTC
>JAFPYT010000273.1 GCA_017394445.1 Bacteroidales bacterium
CAACGGATTTTATTTACGCGTAGAATTGAGCGACAAATATCAACAAAACGACTATATACCAAACGAAGAATTTACGGTAGAGGATATTAAAGAAGTTGTAAGCATAATTGACAAAGGCGGTGTATTACCAATGCCGAAAGCAAAAACCACCTCAGCAGCCACCGTTCCTACCGCCACCGATGCCGACCTTCAAATCGTGGATTATTCCGACAAGGCGATTGTGCTTACAGGCGACACTAAACCGTTGAAAGACCAAATCAAAAAATTAGGCGGTAAATTCGGGTCCCGGTTCGACACCTCAAAAGTGCCTTCGGGTATTGGCTGGCTGTTTCCAAAAACCAAATTGGCAGCCGTTCAAAACTTTGTGGCTCAATACGGAAAATCAACTCTGCAAGAAATATCACCGCTATTGGCAAACGCCATCAAGTTGGCAACTCTCAAAAACGGTGGTTTGCCGTTGTCGGGAAATGATTTAAACAAAAAAACGGTTGTTAATCCTACAACCGTTGTAATTTCTTTTAAAAAGAAAGACGTTAGACGTTCTCTGAACTCCTGTCAGAATGAACACGGGCAATTGTTGTGTGCCTTTGATAGTCGCCGACAGCCTGCGTCCGCACTCGCATATCGGTCTAACCATCTTTCAGGGACAAAGGTAAATAGTTTTGACGAATTAAAAAAGAAAATTGAAGAAAAAATTTCAAAATGGAATAAGGCTAAAAATCTTGATGTAAAAGATTTTATGCTATTTGTTGCGTTGGAATTGCAACTTAGGGCAAGTACAAGAAACGACAAGCATTTTAGTTTTTATCTTGACCTATACGAAACCAACGATACAATTACCTTGCGTATTAGCGACCATCATTTTGATTCGGCAACCACTATTCAGCATCCTGCAAAAAGTACAACTTCTATAACATTCTCAAACGAAAATCCCGAAAAATGGGACTACTTTAAACCTGATAAAAATACACAAGCAGTAGAGTATGTGTATTACGAGGATAAAGTTACAAAAAATGACCTTCTGAAAATTGCAGATGATATAATAAAGTTTGTAGATTCTGGCAATTACGTTCCGAGCGTTAAACCAAACGAAATTCATCGCTCTCCTGATGATTTAACAGGGTGGAGAGATTGGGACGAATATCCTCGCTATCTTCAAAGTTTACCCAAAACACACATCTATACTCGCAGAGATGATAAGTATTCGAGTAGGGTAGCAATACTTGACACTTCGGATACACCTTGGTTTCTTGACCACCCCGAAAAATGCGAAGTTACTGATGGGTTTTATAGTTGGGAATGTGATAGAAATGATTTGATTCCAATTTTATTATGGTAGTCAATAGAATTGGCAGCACTCAAAAACGAATAATTTTTTAACAACTAAAAAAATAATATATGCAATGAATCAAGAAGTATTAGACAAAATTAAAGTCGCCACCTTCCCCGACACTCCCGAAGGTAGAGTTTTGGCAGATTGTCAAAAAATTATCGGCGACATCTCGCAAGGCTACACCAAGCCTGACAATATTTCTACTATCAAAGTAGACCTTACCGACAAGGTAAAGGAGGCAGACCTCACAGTAAAACAATTTGAAGACGTTTTTGGTTCGGTAAAACTCAGCGAGGCTGATGTGGTGGACTACGTTGCCAACCAATGCGCAGCGGCAGCCACAGCACCCAAACCCGCCAACGATGAACAAAAG
>JAFPYT010000274.1 GCA_017394445.1 Bacteroidales bacterium
GAGTTTGATGGTAAAAACTATCTGGGTGCTTGCACACAAGGAGTTTTTAGCAGCAAAATACGCGAGAGCGAAGCTCAATAGCCTTCAAAAGTGTTTATCTTTGTTTTTTTCTTAAAATTATCGCAACACTACTAATTTTCTTTAATTTTTGGCAATTTTTGACTAATTCACTTCGAACCCTGCGTAGTGGTAACGCAATGGTATCGGAATAGTATTTCAGGAGGAGGGTATTACCATGGTATGAACCAATAGTGTCGCGTTAATAAAAAAAAGCATTCAAAAGTGTTTATCTTTGTTTTTTTTCGAAAAAAAATAAATCTGTTTAATCTGTTCAATCTGTGGACCTAATAATTTTTGAATCATTCTTGACAATTTTGGACCAACAAGCGAAATCGGCTGCAAAGGTACAAAAAAGATTTGACATACGCAAATCTCGCTGCAACAAAATTCACTTTTTGGCATTTCGTATTGTTTATTTGTCGGCAAAATGATACCTTTTGTGAATTTTTGTCAAAATTATTTGCGCGATTCAGAATTTTTGCATACCTTTGCGCCCGGTTTCGCAAACTTTTGTCACGCAGATTTTCAGTAAAAAAGGTGGGTTATCGTAGGCGCGTCATATGAATGTCTTGGTAATGTCCTATGCAACACGTATGCTGTTTGTACCATGAAATGCCGTTCACGGGCATTTTTGTTTGGCACATGTGGCTTCTTTATAATCAGAAGCACGGATTACACGGATTGGACGGAAAGATTTCTGACTGTCGGCATTTTGATACACTTTCGACTTTTTGGAAAAGATTTTTGTCACCGTTTTGCCATATTGACCTTACAAAATGAATGTTTTTTGACGAATTTTCCGGAAAAATTTGCATATGTTCTATTTTTTTTGTATCTTTGCCACCGTTTTGTTGCTTTTTGGAACAATATTGTCGATTAGCCGAAATATAGAATATATAATTATTCATATTCCCGCCCAAATACGAAAAATAAATAACAATAATACGAAAAACACCTGAACCGAGGACAAAATCATGGCAAGACTAGTTGAAGAAACACCAATCCTATATGGTGAAGACGCAGAGCGGTTTATGCATAACATGCGCAACGTGGAAAAATTCGGAGGAATTAGAAAACAGAGATAATGAGTCAAGAAATAAAAATACAGCTATTTGATACATCCAAGATACGTGTCGTGTGGGATGACGAGGAGGAGAAATACTACTTCTCCGTGGTGGATGTAGTCGGTGCGTTAACGGAGAGCGCGGATTATCAGTTGGCGCGCAATTACTGGAAAGTACTCAAACACAGATTAATAAAAGAAGGAAATGAAACGGTTACAAATTGTAACCAGTTGAAATTACCTGCACCGGATGGTAAGATGCGTCTTACGGATGTTGCTGATTTAGAGGGTATTTTCCGTATAGTTCAGTCTATCCCATCCAAGAAAGCAGAGCCACTGAAGTGCTGGCTGGCAGAGCAAGGACGTATCCGTTTTGAGCAATTACAGGATCCCGAATTGAGCATTGAGCAGGCTGTAGCAGACTACCGAAGATTAGGATATTCAGAAGCATGGATAAATCAGCGCATTCGCTCTATTGAAACACGTAAAGAGTTAACGGATGAATGGAAACGCGGAGGAATGCATGAGGGGCAGGAGTTTGCGGCGCTGACAGATATTTTAACGCAGGCATGGAGTGGCTTGAAAACCAAAGAGTACAAGCAGAAGAAAGGTTTGCGCAAAGAGAGTCTGCGGGATAACATGACCAATGTCGAACTGGCGCTTAATACCTTGGCGGAAGCCTCGGCTACCGAACTGAGCCAGCAGCGTAATCCGAAAGGCTTCAAAGCCAATGCAGCAGTAGCCAGAGAGGGAGGAAAAGTGGCGAATGTAGCCCGTAAACAATTGGAGGAGTCGCTTGGACGCAGCGTAGTGACCAGCCAGAGGGCAAGTGACTATATCCACCCGATTGAAGAAGGCAAAGCACAAGAATTGCCGTTTGATGACGACACAGACAACAATAACTAAAAACTTTTAAGGTATGAAGAAATAAGGTGCCCAAATGGCACCATAGAAATAACAAAGACGTGTTATTTTGGACCGTGACCTTGCGCAGTTGTACGGAGTGGAGACGAAAGCCTTGAATAAACAGGTACAACGAAACATTGAAAGGTTTCCTCAAGATTTTATGTTCCAACTTAATAATCAGGAAGTTGTAAACTTGAGGTTCCAAAATGGCACCTCAAGTTGGGGCGGAACACGTTAGGTTTTGCTGCCGCAGCCGAGCGTTATGATAGAGAAACGAAAACGAAAAAATAAACAATAATATTAACTAACGTGAATTCGATATAATTTTCTTAGAAGAGACAAAGTTGATTCGACTGTTCAAATTCCAGATTTAGAGATGGTTTCTTCGGAAAATAGCAGTATGCAGCCAATGCAGCAAACGTATTGCACAGAAAATTGGCAATGGA
>JAFPYT010000275.1 GCA_017394445.1 Bacteroidales bacterium
CGGCACATCTTGCAATCCAGCACGCGAAATTGCCACCGATTCCATTTCGTCGTTGTACATTGTGGAAGTGCCGTGAGCATTTATAAAAGCAAACTGAGATGGTTGAAAACCCTTAGTGGCATCGCATAGCGAACGGTAAGAGCCTTCGGCGGTTTTTGAGGGCGACGAAATATGGTATGCATCGTTATGAATTGCACCCGACACATACTTGGGATATTTAGAGCCATTTTCGACGCGACGCATTACCACAGTGGCAGCGGCTTCGCCGAGATTTAGTCCCGTGCGCTCAATATCAAACGGACGACAAGGATTTTGCGATAAGGCTTTTAGGCACGAAAAACCTGACACAATGAACTTTGAAAGCATATCCACACCTGTTACCACGGCAGTGTCGATACGATTAGATTTTAATGCACGTGCGGCAGAAATCATAGCCGAAAGTCCCGAAATACAGGCATTTGACACCACAATCGGAGTGTTATCATTACCAAAAAACTTTGAAATTTTTTGTGCGGTTTGCCAAAGATGAATATTTGGATTGTTGAAATCGCTACTATCGAGCAATTCTACATTGCCTTTGGTGGTAGAAAAAAAGAATGCGGTTTTTGGGTGGCAAAAATCCACATTGCAGTTGTTTAAAGCCGATTTAATCGAAAGGATAGCGACCTTTTCTACTTTGGTGTAATTGGCGGGATTCTGCGCACAAATATCAAAGAATGCATTGTCTAACAATTTGTTATCGATATACGCCGCACAATATCCATCAAAAGGTTTTACAGCCGACACTCCCTCTTTGGCAGCGGTGTAATTTTGCAAGGTGCTGAATCCCAAGGGCGAAACTATATTGTTTGAAATTATATCTACCATAATTATTCCACAAAAAAATCATAGAAATTAAACCACTGTGTAGGGTGACTGAGTACCTGACGTTCAAGCAATTGAACAAAACGGATAGCCATTGCCTCGGCGCGTTTTTTGGTAGGAAGGTTGTCGACGTTTTCACATTCCACTTTCTCAACAATAACGTTGTAGCGGTAAGTGGCTGTTTTAAAAACAAATACAGCAATTACCGGCACATTACGCAATGCAGCCACGGCAAAAGGTCCCACTGGAAAATCGGCTTTGGCATATCCAAAATTACACCTTACAGATTTACTGCTGCCAAAAATACGGTCTGCGGGCATTGTGATGATGTCGCCATTTTCGAGTGCCTGATTAAGCGTAAAGAGGTGACTCATATCGTCTTTCACCGCCACCATTTCTACATTGTTTTGGTCAAATTGTGCAAAACGCTGTTGTTTCATTACCTCGCTTTCGCCGCCAAACACAAGAGCATAGATTTTCTTAATGTTTTGACTAAGAAGGTAACCGCAAATTTCAAAATTACCAGTATGACTACCAAGCATTACAAATCCGCCGGACTGAGCCACAAGATTGTCGAAAATATCCATACTCTGGCTCTCAACGATAAACCTATTGCGCTGCCCCGAAAATATTGCAAACCTGTCGAGCATCACCTTGCCAAAATTGTTGTAGGTAGTCCACGTGCTAAAAAAAGCCTTCACCTTGCCGTAATGGTGCACCTGACGGAAATATTTGCACGAAGCCTTGCGTGCTTTTCGCCCAAAAATCAAATAGAAGGGTATGGAGATATACATAAAGAAATATCCCACACGCACACCAAAGTGTCGGAACAAGAAAATCAATGACTTCTGTCCGAAATTACCACCGCCGGTAGTGCCCTTCCATTTGTTGGATTTAACGTCCATTGCGCCAATAAGTTAAATTATCCTTGCTTTGGTGGCTGAGGTTTTTGATAATAGTCGCCGTTGCGGTTTTTCTGCCCCTTGAAAGGCTTGTTTTGATTGTTCTTATTATTTAGTTTAAGATTAAAACGCTTTTCGCCACCCTGCTGAGGTGTGTTTGGCTGAACGGCAGGAACCACAGGCTGCTTTGGCTGAGGCACAGGCGAAACGGTAAGCATCTGCTGCGGCTGTTCGGCCTGATCGGGTTGTGCTGTGGGAGCAGCGTTTGCATTGGCGGCTTTGTTTTTCTTCTTTTTCTTTTTCTTTTTGCGGAGACTGTCGAAACGTGTAATATCCTCAGAATCAGAAGCGTCAACAAACTCATCCACAATTTCTTTCTTGGGTTGAGGAGTGTTTTGCTCGGCGTTTTTGTCGTTGAGAAGGAGCGTATCGGGTTTTTCGCCACGTTTGTTCATTGCGATAATCTCTTTTACACGGTCGATGGGCACCACGGTGATGTTTGCCGACGAGTTTTGGTCGTAACTAAACCACATAACGCGTTTAAAGATGTCGGTTTTTTGGTGATAAGCCGTACCTTCCATTGTTTCAAGGGGTTGACGTACCGAGGGGAAATCGCGTTGAGCGTCTAAATAAGCATCGATTTCGTAGTTGAGGCAGCATTTGAGTTTGCCGCACTGACCGGCGAGTTTCTGCGGATTCAAAGAGAGTTCCTGCTGACGGGCGTTGTTGGTAGAAACCGACACAAAATTGGTAATCCAAGTGGTGCAGCAAAGTTCTCTGCCACAAGGACCTATTCCTCCTATCCTACCCGCCTCCTGACGTGCGCCAATCTGTTTCATTTCGATGCGGATTTTAAACTCATCTGCCATTATCTTGATAAGTTCGCGGAAGTCAACTCGCTCATCTGCAATATAATAGAATATTGCCTTAGAGCCGTCGCCCTGAAACTCCACATCGCCGATTTTCATATCCAAACGGAGGCTTTCGGCAATTTGACGCGATTTGAGCATCACTTGATCCTCTTTTGCCACCACCTGTTTCCATTTTTCAATGTCAGATTGCTTTGCCTTGCGGTAAATCTTTTTAAACTCAGTGTCGGGGCGGATTCGGGCACGTTTCATCTGCAATTTCACAAGCGGACCTTTTACCGAAACCACACCGATATCGTGTCCCGGAGATGCCTCAACAGCCACAATATCACCCACTTCGAGTTCAAGATTATTTACATTTCGGTAAAATCCCTTGCGAGTGTTTTTAAAACGTATTTCGCAAATATCGCAATCGGTATTCATCGACGGTGGAATTTCTTCTAACCAATCGCGAACGTCTAATTTGTTGCAACTATTGGTATTCAAGCACTTGCCGCAGCAATCAGAGCCGCAATCAATGCAGGCGTACTCTATTCCGTCGCAACCTCGCTGTATGTTTTTATAATCGTCGTATTCTTCCATTTTGTTGATGCTAAATAGCAATATATATGTGTTTTAAATTCGTTTTATCTTTAATAATGGTGAAATTTTGAGAGCAAGGTCGGTAAACACAAGTTTGCCGTAAGCATTGCGCTCGATATTGCGGCACGCCTCGCCAAACTGCTCTGAGAGCATACCCACGTTACCACTGTGAATAAAAGGCGAAAACTTGCGTGCAAAATCCAATTCGCCCGGAGTGAGGTTTACAAGGCTCTCCGACACGCTACTGAGCATAAAACACTCGCGTAGCATACGGTTGCAGTAGTCGAAAAACTTTTTCTGTTTTTCGCGACCGAGTTTTGCAAGGTTGTCGCTAAGTTTGATAATGGCATCATATTTAGCAGAAAAAGCCTGACGCATAAGTGAGGTAAACAGTTCGAAATAAGGCGTTTCCACAGTTCCCGACTTAAATTGGCGGAGAGCGGCGCAGGCTTCGAGGTAATTGCCGTCGGCAAGCATCGCGCTGTTTTGGAGCGTCTGTGGGTCGGCATCGGGAAATTCCTGCTGCAACGACGCCACAATATCCTGATTTGTAGGACGGTCGATTTTTACCAACTGCACACGGCTGCGGATGGTGGTGAGTATCATCTCCTCGTTTTCTGCCACAAGGATAAAAAGCGTTTTGGCAGGTGGCTCCTCAATCATTTTCAGGAGTTTGTTGGCGGCGGTTTCGTTGAGTTTTTCTGCCATCCAAATTATCATCACCTTGTATTCCGCCTCAAAAGTTTTTAAGCCGAGTTTGCGTATAATCTCCTGACTCTCTTGGGCAAAGATGGCTCCCTGCGAATTGTCGGAACCAATAAAATCGTACCAATCGTCCAAACGGTGATAATTTCTTTGCAACACAAACTTGCGCCAATCGGTAAGAAAATCATCGCTCACGGGCTTGGTTGTGCCCTTGCCCGACACCACAGGGTAAACAAAATGAAGGTCTGGATGTACAAGTTTCTGATACTTAACGCAATGGGGACAAGTGCCGCAACTATCCGTATCGCCGGGTTTGCGACCTGTGCAGTTGATATACTGTGCGTATGCAATAGCCAGCGCGAGTTTTCCGCATCCCTCATTACCCAAAAACAATTGGGCGTGACTGATACGGGTGTCGCTTACAGTGTTGATTAGTCGCTGTTTAACCTCGTCGTGTCCTGGTATATCTTTAAACTGCATTATTAGCCAAATATAAATATCGGGGCAAAGATAATAAAAAAATGGGAATGTGAGGGATTTTTTTGCATCCTACCAACTCTTTTTTCGAAATAATCCCCACCCCGTGCACACCACAGTATAAACTGGATAAATCACAGCCAAGACAAAAATATCTATCAATTTAACGGGAATTTTGTAATGTTTGGCTGGAATGATGACCGAAAATGCGTCAGCAGCAAATTTAATAATCCATACTAATAAAAAAATATACCAATCAATCACACCCACTGCCCACAATCCAATGGCAAGCAATATGGAAATGTTTGCACCAAAAACCAACGCCGCCACCAAAATGGTAACCTTATCGGTATAGCCCGAAACCTTTCCAGCCCAACGTGCACGCTGACGAATTAACGCCCTAAGTGTCTGTGGACTATGGGTATAAACGACAGAATCGCCACTTTTAACAAAAATCACTTTTTTATCCATAGCCACCGCAAATTGCAATAAAAAAATATCATCTCCTGAACGATAATGGTCTTTAATGTAGGCATCGGCAGTGTTACGAAGTGCGGTGTTAACCATCATATTACCGCCGTTGCACATTATGGGATGACCTGCTATTGCCGCTCCTGCCGTAAGTGTGAGTATGGCAAGCGATTCGGTTTGCCAAAGACGCTGGAAAACGGATTTTGGATTGTCGGCCTTTATTATCAAAGGTGCTAAAATAATATCAGCCTTGGTGTGCTGCGCCGAGGCTGCC